>NZ_ASRV01000225.1 GCF_000401215.1 Clostridium sartagoforme AAU1
TTTCAAATTTTTATAAATTCATTAAAATACTAAAAAATATATGTTAAAATATATCTATAAACTAGCCTTTTAGGAGATTTTATGAATACATTAACTAAAAATATTTTACTAAAAAAACTGGGTGGTCTAAATAATTCAAATTATCTATTGGAAATACAAAATTCAAAATATGTCTTAAGAATTCCAAGTAAAAATAATACTAATAATTTTTCAGATGAACATGATATTTTAAATATAGTTAATCCACTTAACATTTCTCCTGATATTCTTTACCACAATAAAGATACTGGAGTCTTATTAAGTGAATTTAAGAAGTCTATTAAAATCAATCTAGAATTTTATAATTCACCTATTTTCATTAATGACTTGATTTCTATATTAAAAAAACTACATGGCTTAAAATGTACTAATTACTTTAATCCTTTTAAGATAATTAATGAAAATATTAATTTTTTACTTAATTCAAATTTTAACTTTAATCATGACATAAATATATTAATGAAAAAGCTAAACTTATTAGAATATACTTTAACACAAAACATCCATTACGGATTATGTCATAATGATTTAAATATATCTAATATTTTATATAGTAAGGATTCTGTATATCTTATTGACTTTGAATTTTCTGGAATGGGAGATATTTTTTTTGACTTAGCTACTTTATCTTGGTTTTTAAATGATGAAATGAGAAATGAATTGATTAAAAATTATTTTGGAAACTACTCTTCATATCTAAAAGAAAAATTAGAAAACTACCTTTTTGTAGTTAAGTTTTGGAATGCAACATGGAGTTTTATAAAATCCATGAATAATAATTCTCACTATGACTATAAACTTGGGGGTAATATGATATTAGACGATTTAATAATAGCCTTATAAAATCGTCTAACTATCTTTATCTATATATAATTATTTATTTTCTTTTCATACTTTTGATAATAACCTTATTTTCTTTAGAGACCTTTAATGACTCACAAATCTTTTGTAATGTTTTATTATATGTAAAATTATCTAAACTATTTTTCCTTAAATATTTTATTGTTAATTCATCATATTTCACATAGCAAACTGATATTGCCCAAGCAACAGCCATTTTAACATAATATCCCTCATGTTTAATCTTATCTAATTTACTTAAAACTAATTTAATATAATCTTCTTCTATGTAATAATTAAGTAACATAACGATTGCAAATCTTACTTCAAATTCATTTTTAGACAAAATATATTTTTGTATAAATTCCCACACTTTTTCTTTGTTATTATTAGTGAATTTTAATCCATTACAAAAACTATCGCAAACAGACCAGTTATTAATCTTTGCTACATATTTTCTTATAACTTCTAAAATTTCGTCTATATCCACATCCTTAATGTATCCAACTACCATACCTTGTAGCATAATCTCTTCAAAGTAATAATCTCTTGGACTATTTAAGTAGCTTCTCCAATCATCCTTTGCTATTTCTTTTGCGATCCTTCTTAAATTTGGCAGTCTAACTCCAAGAATATTTTTAACTCCTGGTAAAAGCTTCGAAGAAAACTCTCTATAATTCTCTTCAGATAAATTTACTAGCTCTTGCCTAATCTTTAAATTAATCTCTTCACTAAGATTAACCTCCAAACTATCCCCTCCTATGACATATATTAATTCTATAAATGATTTTTACCTTCTATCTCTAACAATTTTTCTTTCATTTTTAAACCTCCTGCATATCCAACTAATTTCCCGCTTTTCCCTATAACTCTATGGCATGGTATTATTATTAATATTGGATTTTTATTATTAGCCATCCCTACAGCTCGAGCTGCCTTTGGATTTCCTATTTTTTCTGCTATTTCTTTATAAGTTACCTTTTGCCCATAAGGTATATTAATAAGTTCATTCCACACCTTACTTTGAAATTCTGTTCCTTCTAACTCTAATGGAATACTAAAATTCATTCTACTTCCAGATAAATACTCATTAAGTTGATTTAATGCCTCTTTGATTAGTTTAGTTTCTCTTATCTCTACATCATCTTCAAGTTTTAGCTTTTCTTTTGTATAAATATTTGTAATACCCCTTCCATTTTCAGCAATCCCAATTTCTCCAATTATAGTTTTATAGTAAAAAATACTTTTCATATAACTCCTTTCAAGTTTATTTCACAAATAAACTATTAATCATTTTATACGATAACTTCTAGGATTTATACCTTCAACTTTCTTAAAATTATCATAAAATGTTGATAAACTTTTAAAACCACATTCATAAGAAATTTCAATAATTGATTTATTAGTAGTTTTTAAAAGTTCTTTTGCTTTTTTTACCCTAAGTTTTGAGATATATACTCTAGGTGTTAAATTAAAAACTTTATTAAAAATTCTTAGTAAATGACTTTTTGCTATATGTAATTCTTCTATCTTAGAATTAATTAATTCTTCATCATAGTAATATTTATCATAAATATCCTTAATATTATTAGCAATATTAATACTAGGATTATATTCTATTAAATCAGGTCGGCACCTCTTACAAGGTCTAAATCCACCTTCAATTGCTCCTTGTGCTGTAGAGAAGAATATTACATTTTCCTTAACTGGATTCTTTGATTTACAAGATGGTCGGCAAAATATTTTCGTAGTTTTTACTCCATAAAAAAACTTTCCATCATATGTTGAATCATACTCTATAACAGCCTTCCATTTTTCCTCCTTTTTCATATATCTACCTCCAACAATAATTTAATATATTGTTTTAAAAACTTCTTACGGATTTTTATCTTCTAATTTTAACATAAAAAAGTATTGATTAACAAAAATCAATACTTTAAGCAGAATTATTCAATATATTTTAAGTGTCTATACTCAATATTTAACTTTAACGATAATTACTATTTTATATTAGTTAAGTCAAATAAATCTATGCAGCTACTTTAATAAAAGATTTCATATTTATATGGTATTCAATCTCTTTTTCAAGTTCTTTAGCTTGTTTAAAACCTACCCCTTTAAAAAGATTCTGAGATCTTTTATTACTCTTTTTAATTTTGGCTACGACATACTCAGCTCTCATATCAAAAAAAGCTACTTTTAAAGCTTCTAGCACTGCATTATGTCCTATCCCTTTGCCCCATAGATCTTTTTCACCTACTGCGATAACGACTTCTACGAATTCACTTTTAGGAACTAATCTTAAGAAGCCTATTGTTCCATATATATTTTTTATAGTAAAAAATCTACAATTATTATTAAAAAGATGAGTTAATATCGGCATGTTTACCCTATTTATAACGTTGATTAAATTTCTTTTTACATTAGTATCTTCATTTAAATAACTTATTATTTCCTCATCACTAAGCCAATTGCATATTTTCTCTGCATCAGATCTATACACTTCTTGACTAAGATTAATACTGTTTACTTCCACAAAGTACAACTCCTTAGCTCTATTATATAGTTTGCAAACTTTATGAATTAATAATTACTAGTAACAATCATATCTTACTATTATTATTAATATAAGTAAAAAGCAGTATTCTCTGTTGCTCAAGTTTAACTTGGCTTTCTTATTCTTTTCTCACTTTTCTATCACTTTGCCACAATGTTTATTTTTTCCATAAATAGTATTTAAATTCCATTTAAAGTTATTAAAAGTATTTTTTGGTAATATCATTATGCTTTATAAAGTGTTTTGCATAAATTTTTTAAAAATATTTTTTGTTCTTCATAATTTTTATATAATAATTCTGGATGCCATTGTACACCTAGAACAAATTTTTTATTATCCATATAAGCACTCTCTATTATTTCATCTTCACTTATTGCTGCTACTTTTAAATGTGTTGATAAATTCTTTATAGCTTGATGATGCATACTGTTTACTAATATTTCTTCTTTACCTGTAATATTAAATAATAATGAGTTTTCCTTTATTTTTACTTTATGGCTTGGTACATAATAAGGTTTATCTTGTTTATGAACACTTTCAATATTATTATTTTTTTCTATTTTTATATCTTGATATAACGTTCCCCCTAAATATACATTTAAAAGTTGGAAGCCCCTACATATGGCAAGTAATGGTTTATCAAGGTTTAGGACTTCATCTATTAATATCTGCTCAGTAGTGTCTCTGCCATTATTTATATTTCCACAATACTCTGCTCTTTTTTCATTATATATAGCAGGATTTACATCTTGTCCTCCAGTTATTACAAATCCATCAAATTTACTAACTATTCTTCTAATGTCATTTTCATTATCTATAATTGGCAATATAACAGGAATTCCACCTAAATCTGTAATCACATTTAAATAAGAGGGTAACATCCAAATACTGTCTCTATCATCATCAAAAAGTGCTGTAACTCCAATAATAGGTTTAGTCATAGTATCCTCTCCTTTCTATCATACGTTACTTTATTGTTTATATTATATGTCTTTCAATTGATAAATGAAACACTGCCAATAAATTCCTTGCATTAGCTTCTTCACTAAATTCAGTTATCTTTACACTAAATTCCATAAGTATTCAATTCATCTAGATACTTTTTATATCTCAATTTTATTTGATAATGACATAATATTCTTTTTTCTATAATCATCAATGTAATCTAAATATTCTTTTAGCTTTTCATGCCATTCTTTTTCACTTTCAGTCCCATAATCGCTATCTAAATCCTTATTACTTGGTAAATATTTTATTAATAACGCTATTTCAATATCCTCTAATGAATTAAAAACTTTATAAAATTCATGTTCAAAAATACAATCTGCTCCTAATACATCTACTAAATCCCTTAAGCTATGAATATCTTCTTTAATTATTTTTATTTTATCTTCTACAGTATTACAAGTTCTAATTTCTTCAGTTACATATCTAAATAAATTATTTTTAATACTTTTTCTGTCTTTATATTTTATAATATTTTCTTTTTCATTATTTGGAGTAATAAATATTTTGTCTATTTTATTTATATTAATTTCATGACTAATTTCTACAGAAATATTATTTAAATAATTTATTAATTCTTGATTATCTATAGAAAACTCGCTACAAATTTTTTCTATAGCCATTAATATATTATCTTTAAGTTGAGCTTCTGATAAATCTTTAAGTTTATACTCAATATATATTTTATCAGAAGAGGTTATTAATAAGTTCTTAGCACTTCTATTTAATAAAATAGATCCTATAGAGTTTGTTAATACAATTTTAAAAACATTTATTAATAGGTGATACGATTTTTTATCATATCCATTTAGTAATTCATCTATATCTTTGAAATTAAAATTAGAACAGAATAAATTTTCTAGATATAAATTTTTCAAATATCTCTCAATATATTCTACTCCAGCTAAATTTATTTCATAATTAGCTAACGGATAATCTATAGATCCGGGAACTTCATGACTTTCATATCTAAAATTATATTCCTTAAAAAACAAGGGAATTCCGTATTCCATAGTATCTATATAAGCATAATTTTTTATTAGTATTTTAGTCTTTGTTATATATTCTAGCAAAGTAGTGCATTCATTAAGTTTAACTTTTAAAAGCTTTTGCCCTTTATTAAATATCTCTTTGATATTATTCTTTTTAATTAAATCTATACTCTCAATAGCTTTAAAGTTGTTTTTCAAGAATAAACTTATTGTATAATATATAGATAAAAGTAAACTTTCTGCTACTTCTACTCTAACTGAAGTGCTTTCTCCCATTGTATAATAACCAACTAATTCTTTTAAAATGCCTATAATTTGAATTTGTATATTTTCAAATTGTTCTTTACTTAATAAATCATTTGAATAAGCATATTGTAATAAAGACTGAAAATAATATTCTTGACTTAATGATCCTTCTACTTTATCTGTATTCTTTATAATAAAATTCTTCACTATTTATCATCCTCTTCATCTTCATATTCATTCATACTTAAATAGTTTTTAACTCCATATTTTATATTATGGACAATATTATCTAGATATTTATACTTAAGAAGATCTAAGGAACCTTGGCACTCATTATCAAAATAATTTTTCATTAAATTTATTAAATCCTCATCACCTATTTCATCCATTGTTTCGTTTTTATAATAATAAAAAGTTTCTATTATATCATCTATAGTCTCAATATAGTTATATTGAGAAATATAAGGTGAATCACAAAAGGTTAATATAATCTTTTGAATTAGCTCTCCGCCTAATTCTATTCGGCCTGTTTTTATAAGTGATTCTTTTCTTGTCTGTAAAATTATATTTATATCTTCTGCTGAAAGCTTCAAACCATATTCTAAAGTTTTTTCATTACATTTTTGAACTTCTAAAAAAGTTTCTTTACTTACAAATAAATCTGAAATAGACACAATATTATTTTCCATAAATTAACCTCCAAAAATTTTATTTTTCCCTTGACTTATTTCTTTAAATGTGGTATGATTAAATTAATACACATTTTTATAATACCTAATTTTATCATTGTCTTTCAAAATAGTCAATGATATTTTTTATATACTTTTTTTTAATTTCTATAGTTAACTTTTCTAATCTTATATCATTTATATGTATGTTTTTTACTTTTATATAAAGGAGGGTACAAATGTTAAGTAATACGATTTTAAACAGTCTTAATGAACAAGTTAATTTTGAATTTTATTCATCTTATACTTATTTAGCTATGGCATCTTATGCTGAATCTATAGATCTAAGTGGATTTGCAAATTTCTTTAGAATTCAAGCAAAAGAAGAATTAGATCATGCAATGAAAATTTATGATTACATATTTCAAAAAAATGGTGTTGTTAAATTAAAAGAAATTATTAAACCTCAATCAGATTTTAATAGTTTAATTGATTTATTTGAAAGAGGATATAAACATGAGCAATTAGTAACTAGCAAAATTTATGAATTAGCTGATATGGCTTTTGAAGAAAAGGAACACGCAACTATTAGTCTACTTAAATGGTTTATTGATGAGCAAGTCGAAGAAGAAAATAATTTTAATACTTTATTAAAAAAGCTAAGAAGAGCTGAAGATAATCCTGCTGCTATATATATGATTGATGAAGAGCTTTCTAAAAGAGTCTACACACAACCAACAACTACTATTTAATAAAATATCTATAAATCGAGTAGGAGGAAAACAATTATTTTGTTTTCCGACCTCTCACACCACCGTACGTACCGTTCGGTATACGGCGGTTCATTAGAATTTAACGCATCATTTGATATGTTTGTGTTAGACTAATAAATCCTAGTGTTTCTAGGTATTTATTCGTTAAAGACTTGCTTAAAATCGGGCTGTTGGAAATTCTCCAATAGCCTTTTCTTGTATTTGCATATTCCCATGCTTTGTATTTATTAATTCCTAGTTTAACTAGATTTCTTTGTTTAGTGCTAATCTTCTTCCATTGTTTCCATATGCAAGCTCTTAGTCTTCTTCTAATCCATTTATCTAGTTCCACTAGCTTTCCGCGTGCGTTAGCAATTCCATAGTAATTAATCCATCCTCTTGTACTTTGATTTAATTTTAATAACCTGTATTCCATGCTAATTCCTTTATTTCTGTTAGTATAGAATTTAACCTTTTCCTTAAATCTCTTTATGGATTTCTCATGGATTCTTATTTCTGCTCCGCTTTTCGAAAAGTAAAACGAAAATCCTAAAAACTTTCGTTTAGATACAAAGTCTACTGCACTTTTAACCTTATTTACTTTGAGTTTTAAATTATTTTCAATTATATTGGTCATAGATTTCATTACTCTAAGCCCTGCTCTTTTGCTTTTGACATATACGTTATTATCATCTGCATATCTGCAAAACTTGTGACCTCGTCTTTCAAGTTCTTTATCCAATTCATCTAACATTATATTTGCTAATAATGGACTTAACGGACCACCTTGTGGTGTCCCTTCTTCACTTGCTACCGAAACCCCATTAATAAGAATTCCGCTTTTAAGGTATTTTCTTATTAATGATAATAACCTTTTGTCTTGTATCTTCTTTTCAAGTTTATTCATGAGAATATCATGATTGACTTTATCAAAGAATTTCTCTAAATCCATATCTACGACCCATCTATTTCCTTGGTTTATATATTGTTTTGATTTCGTTATGGCGTCCTTTGCTCCTCTGCGAGGACGGAATCCAAAACTATTTTCAGAAAATAAAGGTTCATATATTTTAGATAATACCTGAGCAATTGCCTGTTGAATCAATCTATCTTGTACAGTTGGTATCCCTAATAGTCTAATTCCACCATCTGGTTTGGATATTTCTTTTCTCCTTACAGGTGACGGATTATATTTATTTTCTAGTATTTTGGCTTTAATGGTTTCCCAGTGTTTCTTGATATGCTCACGAAGTTTATCGGTCTTCATTCCATCAACACCGTGACTCCCTTTATTACTAACTACTCTTTTAAGTGCTAAGAGCATATTATTTCTTTCTAGAACTTCTTCAAGTAATCTACTAGTATCAAATGCTCCATCGTTTACGCTTTCCCTATTTGGTAAAACCATAGAATTGCTCGGCACCTTTGATTTACCTTGAAGTTCCACTTCTACTTCCATCACTTGGCCTCTATATTGAGTTTTCTGCTTTCTATGTAATTTCTTTGATTTATCCAAAGTTGTAAACCTCCTAACGTTCAGTCCTTCATCCGCTATCGCGATTAGCGGAGTTACTATGACTTCTGCTGACTTCTGCTAGTTCAGCTATATATCACTATATAGGTTGTATCCTAGAAATTTAATTCTTATGATACTTATCTATCAGATCTCCCCAGGTAAGAACACGCACTTTCACCTCATCCATCTGCTACATTTACTTAAACTATTTCGGATAGTTATAGGGCTTTACTTTGTTTTGCAAGTTTACCCATAGCTTTAAGCCTCAAATGTAATTCGTGTACCTCAGACCAAGGCTTTGCCGCCGACTTCCTTCAGATTCCACCTCACGATGGACACCCTTGTCTTAGGCTAATGGTTGGCACTATCAGCCCCCATTACGGACTTTCACCGATTAGTACGTGCCCATGCTGGGCACACAAAAAATAGGAGCGCTCCTTTTAGGACGCTCCTATTTAAATATAAGAAAGTATAAAGGTTTTTGAAATTTAGGTAATTTCTTTATACCACGACTTTATCATTTCAATGTATAAAAACAGTTTCACTTTATACTTTCCTACCTTTACTTTTCAAGTGGCAATATTAAGTTTATATTGACTTGAAGTGAAAGCAGACCATGAATAAACTTACTCTCTTAGCCTACTTTATTTTATTTAATATTTCAATTCTTTTAGCTTCATATTCAATCTCGCTTATAATTCCATCATCTCTTAGCGATTTTAATTTTCTTAATTTCTCTTCAAAGTCTAATTCTTTTTCTTGATTTATATTATTTTCAAAATTTCTATCATGGTATCCATCTGATTCTATATAAATTTCTTCACTTGGTATTCCTTTTTCACTAAATACATTTATACCATTAGTTATAGTTATTCCAACTGCCATGGATGTCCAAAAAAATCCGAATAGTCCAAATTGAGGTATTACTATAAATATACCTATTAAAACAAATATTATTCCACCTATAAACCCTGGAATAGAAGCTTGCCTACTAGGCTTAATTTTAATATTTTTTCTCATAACTTATACCTTACCCTTATATTATTCTATTACATTATAGCATTTTAAAAGGATTTTATCATAAGCTTTTAATATAAAATCTACTCTATCCATATATATTAAGTATTTATTAAATACCCTAATATTAGAAACCTTTTTTTATTACTTCATCAAAAATATATTCGTATATATATATCTTATGAGAAAAAGACATTACTGTAGATCTAACAACTTCCGATTCTCTAGTAACTCTTCTTGCAGAACTAGGTTCAGAAAAATTTCTTGTATCAAAAACAGCCTTTAGAGACTTTTCTAGTTCTACACAAAAAAAGTCATACGCTTCTTCTATAGGGCAAGTATTTATTTGACCTCTTATTAAATTACATATTTCTTGTATAGTAAAAACCTGCTTTAATATACAAACTATAATTAAATATGCTAGATGCTTTTCATTATATTTTTTATCTTTTGGAGGAGAAACTACCTTTTGCTTAACATAATTATTAAGCATTGTCGGAGTAATTAGCCTTTCACTATGTCTTACATTAATTCCTTTTAATACATTTTCTATATATTCAATAACTTGCTCCTTATATAGTGGAACTTTAGGGAGTTCATTGTATCTTGGACAATGGAATTCTAAAATATTCCTCATTAGATTCTCACTTTTCCCTTTATTCATATTTCTTCTCCTATGAATCAATTATTTTAATAAATCATGCTTTTTTATTACTTGTATAGCAACACAACCTGGACCTCCTTGTGTTGTAAATACAGGACTTAGCAACTTAATTTCTATTTCTATATTTTTAATTGCTTCTAATATAATTTCCTTAGCTTCATGTGCTAAATCTTCTTTGCAGGCATGAGAAATATAGATTTTATAACTAGAATCAATATTCCATTCTAAAAAAGCTTCACTTATCTTTTTCATAGCTTTTTTATATGTACGTTTAGTAGCAAATTTTATAAGAGATTTACAATCTTCTGCTAAAGTCATAACCGGTACTAATTTTATTGCACTACCAATTTTACCAACTATAGATGATATCCTGCCCCCTCTTACTAAAAAGTCAAAATCGTGCGGAATTAAAAATGATTTTGATGTTTCGATAATTTCTTTTAATTCTTTTACTATTTCATCTTTTGTATAACTAGCTTCTGAAAGCTTTACTGCTAAATCTACCAAATATCTATGTGGTCCACATAAAGTTTTAGAATTTATAACCTCTATACGGTCTGGATTGTTATCCATATTTTTTGCCATGCATGCTGAATTATATGTACCTGACAGACCATCTGCCATAGAAATATTTATTATTTCATCATCTGGATATTTACTATATATATCTAGAACTTCTCCAATAGATGGTTGAGATGACTTAGGAATATGTCCTTGGTTTATTATATCAATAAAGTCTTCTGTATTAATGTCTTCATATTCTCTATATGTTTTATTATTAATGCTAACTGTAAGTGGTGCAATATCGATTTTATTAGCTTGTCCTTCTTTGATAGAATAAAGAGTTGATGAATCTGATACAATTTTAATCATATTTTATCTCCAATTTCGTATATTAATCTAATATATATAGTTTTTAAAACTATATGTTTCAGATTAACATACTAAGTTATTGATGTCAATGATAATTATGTAAACATTTTAATAATTCCTTCTAAACTATACTATTTATCTTAATTTAATTGATGAAAATAAAATCAATTATTAAAAACTTATTTAAGCTAATATAGAAATTGTATCAACTTTCCCAGTTTAATAATAAATACTACCTTTTATCAATTTGTCATAATATTCTATATTTTTCTTTAATACTTCGATATTAAATCTATATTTTATTACCAAATCATTACTTTTCACATTTTGATTTTATTTTGCTTATTAAGTAAACTCATTGTAATAAACCAAAGGAGGATGATGCATATGTGGGGCTTTGAAATTAAGCTCTAGGTGTGGTTGCATAAATATCTCATATTTATAAGTACAATCACCTTAACTTTATAGAGCTTAATGATTATTATCAAATATAAAGTTAATGAAAGAGGTATTTATTATGTCAAATTTAGCATTTAAAGTATATGAAAGAAATGTAAAGACAAATCAAAGTAAATTAAGAAAAACTGGTCAAATTCCAGGGATAATATATGGAGAGTTCCTTGATAATACTATTCCTATAAAAATGTGTAATGCAGAACTTAGAAGAATGCTTAGAAAAAATAATAGTGGATCTATTATAGAAATTGAATTAGATAATAAAAAATTTAATTGCGTGGTTAAAGATGTTCAGAAAAATAATCTACATGAAATATTACATGTAGATTTTCAATATATTAAACCAAATGAAGTTATAAAAATGAGAATTCCTATTAAAATTATTGGACAAGAAAATTTAGAATCTAAGAGATTGACATTGGAAACTCATAATTTGTTTATAGATTTACAAGGAAATGTTGAAAAAATTCCTGAATCAATCGAAATTAATGTTGCTGATATGAAAGCTGATGATAAAGTATTTATTGAAGATATTGTTATTCCACAGGAAATAACAATTTTAACTGATTCTAAAACTTTATTGGCTGTTGTAAGTAGCCAAATTGTTTAGTTCTATAGTTTATTTATAAAAAAAAAGCTATACACTGCACTGTATAGCTTTTTCCATGGCAAAATATACTTTAATTTTAAGAAGTATGAACCGTACAATATTGCTAGAATAATTAACAAAATGACTATCTAGAATAAAACTCAACTATTAGATTTTCATTGATCATTATTGGTAATTCATTTCTTTGTGGATATCTAGTATAAACAGCCTTAAATTCATCTAAGTTAGATTCAATATAAGGTAAAGTATTTACATGAGCTTTTATGTTTTCAATATAGTTTGGAGATTTTCGTGCTTTTTCTGTTAATGAGATATTTGTTCCTGGTTCTACCTTATATGATGGAATATCAACTTTGTTTCCATTAACTAAGATATGTCCATGATTGACCATTTGTCTTGCTGCCCTAATAGAATTAGCAAAACCCATTCTGTATACAAGATTATCTAGTCTTGATTCCAATCTTATTAATAAAGCTTCTCCTGTTGTGCCTTCTTTAGTTTTAAAAGCATCTTCAACATATTTTCTAAATTGTTTTTCTAAAACCCCATAGTAAGCTCTTAATCTTTGCTTTTCTAATAGTCTAACTCCATATTCAGATAATTTTTTATCTGCTCTACTTGTTCCCTTAACAGCTCTATTCATAGCTTTTGGATGTCCTGAAACATTTAAGCCAAGTCTTCTACACTGTTTAAATCTTGGGCCTCTTTCTCTAGCCATGGTTTTCCTCCTCTTTAAAATTAAATTATGGGATAATAATATCACACTTCTTTAATAATTGAAAATAATTATCATTTGATTCTAAGACGATTATATTAATTTATTTTTATTTTTCTTGTATTTACTCACTAATTGATAATATTTATCAATTATTTCATTTAATTTAGTAATCCTTAAATCTTTATTTTATCACTACTATCATGTTAATAACTTATTATATTTAATCATTTTTATTTTTTAAACAATCTTCAGGATTTAACTTTACTCTTTTCCATTTTCCATTACTATCTTGAATATATTGAGCTACTTCTACATCATAGTCATTAGTTAAAGTATAAAATTGTATTTTATAGTTTTTATTATCATTTCCAAGGAAATATAAATTCTTGATATATCCATTCACTTCTGTTTTGTTCATCTCTTTAATAAACTTGCACCAATCTCCGTATTCTATTTGAACTTTTGATTCTGCATCATATACCCATCCGTGATATGGCGCACAAAGATAATTTTCGGGTGTTATGTTTATATTAGATATCTTATATTCATTTTTTATTTTACTCAACTCTATAAATCCATAATAATAAGTAAAACTGGCAACATTATTTTCTAAAGCTTGTATTGCTTCTATTTCATAAAAGTATTTAATATCATCATTATCACTTGGTACTTCTCTAAATTTTATTAAGCTTATATGAAATATATTAGAAAATGAATCTTTGTATTTTTTGAAACTTATCTTCGCTTTATATTCATCATCAAAAAGGTTATAAGCTATTTTATAAGGCTTATCCCCATCCCCTAATGAACCGCAGCCTATATATTTACCATTCACAGGATTAGCTGCTTCTCTTAATAAAGAAAAGTAATTTAAAATTGTATTCTCTGGACTATTTATGAATTTCATTGGTATTGATATATCATTGAATTTATTATCATAATAATTATTAATAAGTTCATTAATTTCTTCGTTGTTATTTAATACAGGAAGTTTTGATGGTCTAAAGTATTTTTCATTATCCAATACATTCACTACTTCCTTTTCATGTTGTTCTTCTAGCTTTTCATTTATGAGAAATGCTCCAACAATAAAATCCCTTTTATTATTTAGTATTACGTATTTATAAAATATAAGCCCAAAACATAATAAAACTAATAAAAATAATAAAAAATAACTTTTTCTCTTCTTAATATAAATTATCATTAACATACTCTCCATTTAATATACTTACTAAATATATTATTATGTTTATTCTATTAATATATTAAAATTACTTAATCTATGAAAAAAACTATGACTACCACTGTAATCATAGCTTTTTAATCTAATTACTTTTATTTTCAACATTACTTTTCTTGTTCAAATCAATAAAAGCTTTCTCATCTTCCATCACTTTATTTAAAGCTCTTATAAATAATTCAGTAGGTTGAGCTCCTGATACTGTAAATTTTTCATTAAGTATAAAGAATGGTACTGCATTTATTCCATAACGTCCTGCTAACTCTTCGTCACTTCTTACGCAATCACTATATTTATTAGTATTTAATATACTTATAGCTTCTTCTTTATTTAAGCCAATACTTTTTGCTATTTCAGCTAAAGTATTAAAATCACTTACATTTCTAGAGTCTGTAAAATATGCTTTGAATAAAGCTTCTGTCATTTCTTCCATTTTTCCATGCTCTTTAGCAAAATGGATCATTCTATGAGCATCAAAAGAATTTGTTGGTATTAAGGTATCAAAATTATATTCTAATCCCAGCTCTTTTGCTTGACTTACTATATTATCATTATTTAACTTAGCTTCTTCATAGGTAATTCCATACTTACTAGAAATAAGTTCATGTATATTTTTATCATTATGTTTTGATGCATTAGGGTTTAGTTCAAAACTACGATATATAACTTCTACCTCTTCCTTTTTATCAAAACTTTCCAAAGCTGCTTCAAATTTACGTTTTCCTATATAACAAAATGGACAAAATATATCTGACCAAATTTCAACTTTCATTTTTATTCCTCCTTACTATGCAAAATAATTTACTACTTTAATAAATTTATTATTAATTACATCCAACTTATTTCCGCAATTTTTCTTGGTGTTGTTCTTAAATATTTTATATTAGGATATCCAATAACCATACAAGTTACGATTTGTTTACTTTCATCTAATCCTAAATAATCCATTATCTTTTTATTCCCTTGTGCTGCCCTTATAAAGAATCCACTAAAGAACGTTCCAAGTCCCAAAGCATTAGTCATAAGTTCCATATTTGAAGATGCAAGTGCACCATTTACTTGAGAGTTAGATATCACAAGTACTACTGCTGGTGCATTAAAGAATACTCTGTCTCCCTTTTTAGGATTTACTTTATAATCTTCATACATTTTTACCCACATTTCTGCATAAGTTTTAAATTTTATAGTTTCTTCATTTAAGTTATTTAGTAATTCTTGTCCCATTTGACTTAAACTTTCCAAGATCATTTCTCTTAGTTTATCAATTCCATTTTTTATAACCACATAAGAAACATCTTGACTATTACTTCCTGTTTGAGTAAATCTACCAGCTTCTATTATTTTTTGAAGTTTTTCATTTTCTACATCTTTATCTTTAAAATTTCTTATACTTCGTCTAAACTTAATGAAATTAAGTAAATTTTCTTCATTGACTTCAAACTCTTCTTTATTGTATTCCTTCACATCTTCCATTTTATATTCATTTGTTGAAACTGCATTCCTAGGACAAACCGCTATACAGTGTCCGCATTTAATGCACGTTATATTATTTATATTTGCTTTTCCATTAACTAGATTTATATCTCTTACAATACAATCATTAACACATAAACTACATCCAATACATTTTTCTTTATCTACTTTCATCATAATATATTCCCCACTTTATTTTGACATAACTATAAATTAATTTTATAATTATTTTATATTATTAGTTTAATTCAAAAGCTTATATTGTGATTATATCATCCAAAAGTTACATATGTCTAATTGATATTTTTCATAAAATCATAACTAATAGTTATAGTTATTATACTATCAATATAACTTGAAAAATGCTTATGTTATTTAATTAAGGAGAATAAAATGAATCTACAACAATTAGAGTACTTTAAAACAATAGCACAAACCGAAAACTTTACAACTGCATCTAATTTGTTATCAGTAAGTCAACCTGCCTTAAGTAAAGCAATTTCAAAACTTGAAGAAGAATTAGAAGTTCCTTTATTTGAAAAGAATGGTCGTAACATTAAGCTTACACGATTCGGAAAAATGTTTTTACTTCATACAAATGCAGCTTTACTTGAAATAAATAAAGGTATAAAAGAATTAAAGGAAATAACAAATCCTAATACAGGCAGTATTTCTATTTCATCTACCTCTAGCATAGGAACATATTTTATGCCTTTTATAATAAGTGATTTCTTGAATAAAAATCCTAATACTAAATTTCAATTTAATCATGAATCAGTACAAAATATAATATGCGATTTAAAATCTAGAAAAATAGACTTAGGATTTTATGAATGTATAGAAAATATCATTATACCTTCTGAAATTGAATCAATCCCCATAAGAAAAGAAGAATATGTATTAATAGTTCCCAAAAATCATTATCTTTCAAATAAATCTAAAATATCCTTAAAAGAATTAGCCAATGAATCTTTTGTTGCCTTTTGCATAGATAATAAAGATAAGATGATTTCATACTCTGAGTTCTTAGGTTATATTCCTAAAATATCAATAAGACCTAGTGAAGCAAGTATGTTGGAGGGATTAGTAGCGGCAGGTGCGGGAATATCTATAGTTCCTAATACACCTATTATAAACACAAACGTTGTTTCTATATTAAAAATAGAAGAGAAGATTAAAGATAAAACGATTTATATGGGATGGCTTAAAAATGCTTATATGTCACCTATAGCAAAAATATTTAAGGAATTTGTAATTTCAACTCTTTAAAATAGTATATATGTGGCTTTAGATATAACTAAAGTAGTATATAACATTATTATATTATATACTACTTTTTCTTCTAATAATTATTCAATTGTATGACCTGTATTCTCTATACAGCTTTTTATACTTTGCTGTGTAGCTGGTTTATTATAAATAACTTCTACAGAGCCTCTTGACATATCAACACAAACTTGATTAACACCTTCAACCTTTTCTAATGAGTTTTTTAACTGTGTTTTCATATTTTCATTAGCTATTCCATTTACCTTACAATGTAATCTTTCCATTCTATATCTCCTTTCAAAATTGATACAAATATAGTATGTTCAAAATACATTCATATATATTCTATAGCTCTTAACAATTAATCTTTTATTCTTACTTAGTATTATTCAAATTGTATAATATTTTTATGATTTTAATGCAATTTATTATAATATTACATTTATTAATTGATAATTAATCCAATTCCTGGTATAATCATCATTGTTTTAAGATTTTATATGAAAGGGGTATTTAATATGAAAGATAAACTACTTTTAGGACTTGCTGAATTAACACAGTTAAATCCTATCAATAAGAAAGAGGCCTTATTTGGATTATATAGAGATTATAATGTTTCAATTAACTCAATTAATTATATATATTATATTGATTTTCCTATAAAGCTTACTAATGAATCTGAGGTAGATAATATTAATTCTTTTCTTAATGGTTTAAAAAAGGAATTTAAAAAGCTTAATTATGCTTCTTATAAACCTTACAGCATTCAACTTCAATATAATCCAGGCTATAAAAAATATAGAAATCCAGAAATAATATTATCTATATTAAATAAACTCATAGATTTTTCTGTTATGAACAACTTAGTTACTTCTTGTAGCTCTTGTGGAGAAAACATAGAAGTTTCACCATTTTTACTAGGTGCTAATATCATTCCTTGTTGTAAGAACTGTCAATTTGAAATTAAAAATACTATTAGTGAAAATCAAAATAGCGTTCGAAATAAGGGTAACAATATTATCGGTGGAATAGTTGGTGGATTTATAGGTGCTCTACTTGGTTCAATAGTTTGGATATTAATATATCAAATGAATTATATAGCCGCAATTGCTGGACTAGCTATTGCCATATGTTGCATTAAGGGGTATCAATTACTTGGTGGAAAGCTAAATATAACAGGTGTTATTATTACTTCTATAATCACTATTATAATGGTTTATGTAGCAAATCATATTTCACTAGCCATAGACATATACTCTGAATTTAAAAGTTTTTACGAAATAACATTCTTTGATGCATTAAGATCTGTCCCAGATTTTCTATCAGAACCTTCAATTAGAAGTGAGTTTATGAAAAACTTATTTATTGGTTATCTTTTAACATTTATAGGTTCAGCATCATATATTAAAAAGTCTTATAAAGAATTTAACTATAAAATAGAAGCTGAAGAATTAGAGTTGTAAAAAATTTTATATGTAAGTTTTGTTATTCTCTGGTTTCACTCAAAGTTAACGTAAACTTACATATTAGCATTTACCAACTGAAGGAATAAATAAGGCTGTTGAAAATCAACAGCCTTATATTATATTCTTATGTATTTATTATGAATTTTTCATTATTACGCTTTCAACTAGATTCGCCGCACTTTCACAAGCATCACAACATCTTTCAAAGTACTTAAATGTATCAGTCCAAGTCATTAATTCAATAGGATCCTTTGAACTAGTATATAAATTTCTTATACAACTAGTATATAATTTATCTCCTTCTTCTTCTAAATCATTAATATTTATTATTAACTTATTTATTGACGTAGACTTTTTATAATTATAAAATTCTTTCATTAATCCTTTTAATGCATCACAATTTTTTATGATTACATTAGAAAATTCTAAAGCTTCTTCTCTTAAACTAATTATATTAAACATATAAATTCTAGCTAATATATCTTCTATAGCATCTGTTACATTATCAATTTCATGAGCTAATTCTATTATATCTCCTCTTTCAATTGGAGTAATAAATTCTTTAGCTAATTTATTCATCATTTCATGTTTTTTTATATCTGCTGTATGTTCAATTTCATGCATTTCATCTATTTTGTTCTTTATTATATTTATATCAAAATTAGACAAAGTTTCATTAAGCAGACTAGCTGCGCTACAAGAATAATCAACTAATTCTGCTAACATTTCGAAATAATTATTTCCCTTTTTATTTGCCATTTTTAACTCTACTCCTTTAGGTGTAAAAATTTTTTTTATATTTATATGTATGTTTTAATCAATCTTTTAAACAATTAACATAATATAATATTAATTGCCATTAAAACTTATACGCTAAAAAATTCCAATAAATAATTTTGCCATTAAAAATCCAATAAGACCACAACCTGGGAAGGTAAGAATCCACGTCCAAAGCATTTCCTTAACTACTCCCCAATTTACTGAGCTTAATCTTTTCGCTGCTCCAACTCCCATTATAGAAGTGGTTTTAGTATGAGTAGTACTTACAGGTATTCCTGTTACTGATGAAACCAAAAGACATGCAGCAGCTGCTAAATCAGCTGAAAATCCCTGGTATTGCTCTAATTTAACCATATCCATACCTACTGCTTTTATTATCTTATATCCACCAATAGATGTTCCTAATCCCATAACCAAAGAACAAAGTATCATTAGCCAAATTGGAATAACAAAATTTTCAACGCTACCTTGACCATTAGCTAAAAATATTCCAAGCATAAATACTCCCATAAACTTTTGTCCATCCTGTGCACCATGCATAAATGCCATTGCTGCACCTCCAGCAATTTGTGAACCTTTAAAGAAGCTACTAGTTTTTTTACGATCAACTCCACGGAATATAATTTCTATTAATTTCACAGTAAGCCATCCCATAGCAAATCCTAATCCAGTAGAAAGTACTAATCCATAAACTACCTTTATCCATTCCCCTCCATTGATACCGCTAAATCCACCTTGAAGGGCAATTGCAGCTCCTGATATACCAGCTATTAAAGCATGACTTTCACTTGTTGGAATTCCAAAATACCATGCTGCTGTTGCCCATACTACAATTGCAAACAATGAAGCACATAAAGCAACTAAGGCGTTTCCAGAATCACCTCCGAAGTCTACCATATTATATATTGTCATTGCTACATTAGCATTTATCATAGTCATTACAAAAACCCCAAGGAAATTAAAAATAGCTGCCATTAAAATTGCAGAACGAGGTCCTATTGCACGAGTCGATACACATGTAGCTATAGCATTTGGCGCATCTGTCCATCCATTTACTAAAATAACTCCTAAAGTTAAAATTACAGTTATTAATAATGCCGGATTTTCTACTACTTGTCTTAAAAATTCAAAAAAAGAAATAGTCATTAAATATCTCCTTCCAATACATTAACCATTATTTATAATATAGAAAACTTTTATTTATAATATAATAAATATGTAATTATATTATATGAATTGTAATAAAATCTTCTCAAATTAACAATGTGATTATATAATATTCTATATTAAAAATACAAGTTGAATTTCCATTTTATTCCCAAAATCCTCTGTTAAATTATTGTTAAATACAAGTTAAATTTATTTTAACCAAATTGAAATACTATATTTATTATGCTTATTTTTTTTGCATTTATATATTTTTTTACTTTTTATTCTTTTAAAAATTCTCATCTTTTTTAACTTGCTTTTAAGTTTATCTTTTAACAATATTCAAATCTCCAATCATATTAATTCTCTTCTTATCCAGATCATTTTATATTGATATCTTTAAGATTATATAATTCTGAGTTTGAAATAATATTAAATTACATTCATATAAAATATACTTTTTAATTTAAATTTATGTTATATATATTCTATAAACAACTTTATCTGGAAATATAAGTTGCTTGTTTATATATTTTCTATGTGTACTACAATATTCATAAATTACTATTCATCTCATATTGGGTTCACCCCCTACATATGTTACTATATGTTCAACAGATCAAACCAAACAAATCTTACGATCTGAGGAGGAATTTAGATATGATTAAATCAAGACTAATTGCAATATTATTATCAGGTTGTTTAACAACTGGGGTTGGTGCAGGAAGTTACTTCCTAAATTCAGAGAACCCAAAGATAATAAATATCAAAGAGGTTGTTGAAGCGAAACTAAATGAATCAAATAAAAATTCAAATGACAATAAAGAAAATTCAAATAATCAAATAGATGATAATTCAAAAGAAAATGCTTCAAATGAAAATACTTCAAATGATTCAACTACCGAAAACAGTAATACAGATACTGAAAAAGTAACTGAAACACCAAAAGAAAATGAAACTACTAAACCAGATGCTATAAATAATGAAACTCCAGCTAATAATGAAGTTATCCCTTCTGAAACTACTACTGATGGAACTCAAGCTGAAGCTTCAGATAGTTATATAGCTGAAATAGAACAAGCTATATTTGCAAGAGTGAATCAAGAAAGAGCTGCTGCTGGCCTTCCAGCACTATCTTATAACAATACTATGCAACACTATGCTAGACTAAAGTCTAAAGATATGGGCGATAGAGGATACTTTGATCACACTAATCCAGAAGGTAAATTAATAACAGAACAAATGAAAGCTGATGGTGTATCTTATAAAGCATGGGGAGAAAATATAGCATATATCTCTGGTGTATCAGGAAATGCTAAATTAGCAACTCAATTTATGGACAACTGGATGAACTCATCAGGACATAGAGCAAATATACTCTCTTCAAACTTTTCAAGCATAGGAGTTGGAGTTTATAAAATAGGAAACACTTACTATGCAACACAAGAATTTTATAAATAATTAAATTTAAAAGACATTTAGCAGTTTTCTGCTAAATGTCTTTTTTCAACTTCTTAGTGCTTTATAAAAATCTCCATTTTTATTTATCATACCTTGAATTTCAGAAAAAGGTATTTTAAATGTTATAAATCCTGCTGAATATGGGCCGATTTCATATGGCTGAAAATATATATACAAATTATTATCATCAATATAAAAGCCTTGATCTGGATTTATACCTTTGAATTGCTCTTTAAAAACATAATCATATTGTTTATCATTATCTATCCTATCTTTAATAATATTATTTAGTTCTCCAACCCAGTTTACTCCCCCCATAAATAAATCACTTAAGGTGTAAAATTTACCTGTTTTTAAATCAATAATTGGAGTTTTCTTTATTGGCATTCCATGTGCTGCTTTTACAGGATAATAATATCCCTCAATTTCTAAACCTAATAAATTTTTTTCAAAATATTTTATACTAAAATCTCCATAATAGTCATAATCTAATATATCATCTTCTGTAATAGGAGTATTCTTTTGGTTTCCTTTCTCATCCTCAGGAATAAAATACGAAAATCGTCTTAATCTATTATTTATTTCAGCTTCTACGTTTTCATCGTCTAATCCCTGTACCTTAGGATAGTATATTAAATAATTAATATTTGGCTTATACTTTTGAATTAATATACTATACTTATCATCAAGTTTTATAATATCACTTGGTTTATGCACTACGTTTCCTGACTTATCTAAATAATAAGGTGAATTATCTATATTAGCATATATTAATCCATTCTTTACTGATAATTCTCCACTTCCGCTAACTGATGGAAGATCCGTTACTTTATTACCTGAATTATCTATAAAAAATGTATTTGTTTCATCAGATGCATATGCTAGTCCATCTTTATATTCACCTACATATCTATATATAAAATCTGTTAACACTTTTCCACTTGTATCACCTATTGCATATATATTTCTAAGTTTTATATCCCCTTCTCCTATACCCATACCTAATGCAAGTCTATCTTCTCCTATGTTCTTAATATCATTAAATATAGGTTGATATATATATTCTCCTTTTTTATTAATAACTCCATATGGTCCTCCAAAGCTATCTGCCTCACTAACTACGGCTACCCCGTCTTTGAAAGCTTCTGCCTGTTTAAACTTTGGTGGAATTACCACTTGTCCACCAATATCTATATATCCTAGCGGACCATCTTGAGAGTTTCCAAACACCATAAGGCCTTCACCATATTGTGATACATAATTATAATTATAAGTGTTTATAACTTGCTCATATAGATTAATTAATCTATATTCTCCATTCCTTACTTTTATCAAAGCTATACTATTTTTAAATTTACCCACATCTAAATATATAGGTTGTATTTCTTCAGTTCCATCAAAATAAAGATAGCCATATCTATAACCTTCATCAACAGTTTGAGATCCTATAATGGCTCTTTTTTCGTTATAATCGCTTATATAATCATAATCTTTATTATTTATTATATTTCCTTTCTCATTAAAAACTCCCATATTATTGTTAAGAGAAAAAATTGCTCTATTTTCTTTAAAGTCATTTATATTATCATAAATTGGTTTTACTACATACTCACCTCTTTTATTTATGATTCCAAACTTTTCTCCATATTGAACTACTGCTAATCCTTTATTATTAAAATCATACGCATTTGTATATATTGGTTGGATCAAAAAATCTCCTCTAGAATTCATATATCCATAAAGCCTACCTTTGGCTGTATTTTCTAAAGCAGGATATAACTTTTCATTAATCATTTCTACCTGTCTTTTTAATTCTTTTCTTTTATTCTTTTTTCTAGAACTCACCCTACTTCTCCCTATTAATACTATTAATTTTTATTATATGAAGAACATAGTCTCAATGTGGCTAAATTATTAATAATATTTATAAAAACATAGAATTATTCTAAAGTAGGCAATTAAGAATAAAAACTTAAAAATTAAAATAAATTTCTATTTTAAAAATAATATTGATGATTCTGGTATCTTCAAATATAATTCTTCTTTATCTTTTCTATTATCCCATTCTTCTTTTTTAATTTTATATAAAATTGTATTTTTGTTTTCTTTATTTTTATTTTTTAAAAGTATGCTATATTCAAATACATTTTCTACTATTTTATCTATTTGACAATCTAAAATATTTTTTTCTGTTTTAAAATTAGTATTAACAATTTCAAAGCTATGAGCTCTAATGCCAATATAATTAATTTCTTTAGGTATTTCTTTTTCTATTTCTAATGTAATATCCCAATCAATTGCATAAACTTTATTTGAAGAAATTACCTTGCATCTTGAAATATTCTTACATCCTGTAAGCATTGCTGCTTCCATTAGTTTTGGATCTCTAAATACTTCTTTAGTATTTCCTAGTAAAATTGAATTTCCTTTATCTATAATAACAATATTGTTACAAAATTTATAAACTTCATCTCTACTGTGAGTTACCATTAATACCTCTCCATCATAAAGTTTTAAAAATTCCAAAACTTCACTTTGAAGCTTTTCTTTCAGATGTGAATCTAAGGCAGAAAATGGTTCATCAAGCATTAGTATATCTGGCTTGTATATTATACACCTTGCCATAGCAACTCTTTGTTGTTGTCCACCTGAAAGCTGATTAGGATATTTCTTCTCTAACCCCTGTAGATGAAATTTTTTTATAATTTCACTTACTCTTCTTTCTTTCTCAATTTTTGAAGTCAATAGCCCTATTCCTATATTTTCTTCTACTGTCATATTGGGAAATAAAGCATAGTTCTGAAATAAGTAACCAATATGTCTATCCTGAGGTTTTAAGTTAATTTTTCTATACGAATCAAATAATACTTTTCCATTAAGGACTATACGACCTTCATCTGGAGTTTCAATTCCTGCAATACATTTTAAAGTCATACTTTTTCCACTACCAGATGATCCAAGTATCCCTAAATATTCTCCATTGGTTTCAAAAGAAACATCAAGAGAAAATCCCTTTAACTTTTTCTTTATATCTACAAATAAACTCATTGTACTCTTCCTTATCTTAAATTTTCTCTTTCTCGTGAAGCAAAATAATTGGTTAGAACAACAATAATAAACGATATTAAAGTAACTATTAAAACATAAATTAATGCAGAATCCATATTTCCTGCTGCAACTTCTGCATAAATTGCTAGAGGTAAAGTTCTTGTCTTATTGGCTATGTTCCCGGCAATCATAGCTGTAGCTCCAAACTCTCCAAGCCCTCTTGCAAAAGCTAAAATCCCTCCTGAAACAACGCCCGGTAATGCCAGCGGCATCATTACACGCCAAAAAATTTTTCTCTCAGACATACCAAGTGTTCTTGCAGCCATTATTAAATTTTTATCAACTTGTTCAAAGGCACCTCTTGCTGATCTATACATAAGCGGGAAAGATATTACGACTGAAGCTATAACTGTAGCACTCCAAGAAAAAACAATTTTTACACCTAAAAATTCTAATAAAAACTTCCCGATTGGCCTATTTACCCCAAATATAATTAAAAGGAAAAATCCCATTACTGTTGGTGGTAATACTAATGGCAATGTTAATATGCCTTCTAATATCATTTTTATTTTTTCAGACCTTATTTTTATAATAAATCTTGCTGCAAAAAGTCCTAACAAAAATGTTAAGACCATTGATACCAGTGCAGTTTTTAAAGAAATTAATATTGGTGATATATCCATTTTATTCTCCTATTTATTTGATGTAAAACCGTAAGTTTCAAATACTTTAATTACTTCATCAGATTGTAAAAAATCTGTAAAAGCTTTTGCTGAATCATTATTTTTAGTAGATTTTATTATTCCTATTGGATAAATTACTTTAGCTACAGTTCCTTCCTTTGCTTCTGCTACAACTTCAACCTTATTATTTGAAGCTGCATCAGTAGAATATACAACTCCAGCATCAGCACTACCTTCAGCAACCCAGGTTAAAACTTCAGTAACATTTGTTCCTAAGCTCGCTTTTGAAGAAACTACTTCCCATAACTTAAGATTTTCAAATAACTCCTTTGCATATTGTCCTGCTGGTACACTAGCTGGATCTCCTATAGCAATTTTATCAGATTTTACTATATCTTCAAAGGTCTTTATGCCTTTATCATTTTCTTTTGGTGTAATAAGAACAACTTTATTTTCAAGAAGTTCAACTATAGAATTTTCAGAAATTAACCCTTTTTCATTTAATTCTTTCATTTGCTTTATTGCTGCTGACATAAATACGTCTATATCCGCTCCTTCTTGAATTTGAGATTGTAATTTTCCTGAACTGTCATAAGTTCCTTGTACTTTAATATTAGGATATTTTTCTTGAAACATTGGAATCAATTTATCTTCCATACAATTTTTTAAACTAGCTGCTGCTGCAACTGTAATTATTGTCTCTTTTTGGCTAGAATCATTTTGTGATTCATTAGCTTTATTTTTTGTACATCCAACTAAAGAAACTATAAAAAGCAAGATACTTAAAACTAAACTTACTCTTTTTTCATTTTACTTCCCCCTATTATTAAATTTATAATCTAGTTAATTAATTCTAAAACATAATTAAACAGTACTAAACATAACGAAACATAATAAAACTAGATGATTGTATTATAATGTAAACATTTGCTAGTGTCAAATATTTTTCATATTTAGATTTATTTACCATTTTATAAAAAGTTCAAATCTTTAATTTTTTCTATTACTAATTATCAAATTTATTAATTGTTAAATTCACATTATTATGTTAAATTATTACTTATAATAGATGAAAACTGAAGGAGGAAAAGATAGATAAAATGAATGATGATATACTGTATACACCAGATGAAATTGCAAAGAAATTAAAAATAACTAAAAATACTGTGTACGAAATGATAAAACGTGGAGATTTAGATGCACATCGTATGGGTAAACACCTTCGTATATCTAATTCACAATTTGAAATTTATCTTTTAAAATCTAAAGGCTACGAAAATACTTATGAAGCAACCTTAACTTATGATAATGAAGAAATCTTCGCAAATATAAGATCAGTTAAAATACAAGTAAATACAGAACTAGATGGAAATGTCTTAATTTCTATTCCTTCAGAAGATATTATACTAAGTAAAGGAACTTTTATAAGTAGTGCAAGAAATGTTCATAAAGGTATAGTTACTGATATTATAGTTGATGGAGCTAGTGTAAAAGTAATGTTAGATATTGGTATTCCTTTAGTCTCCTTAATAACTAAAAAATCTCTAGATGATATGTGTATTGAAAAAGGAATTGAAGTTTATGCTATTTTTAAAACAATGTCTGTAAAAGTTTATAAATAACAAAAAACCACGATAATTCATCGTGGCTTTTTATTAATTTTAATATTAAGAATTTTGCTCTGATTTAATCATTTTATGCATTTCATTATTAAGTACATTGTATATAGCTTTTGCGACACCCAATTTATCATTACTATCTGTTATGTATTTTGCTATAGCTTTAACTTCTGGTATAGCATTTTTCATTGCCACTGTTTCTTCAAATATTTCAAACATTGAATAATCATTAAAGCTATCTCCAAGTATCATAACTTCCTCTTTAGGAATTTCCATTTTATTAGCTACTTTTTCTAGTATAATTCCTTTTTGAGCATTTATATCTGTTATTTCTATGTTATCTCTAAATGATGAAGATATTGCTAAACCATCAATTTTTGATATAACCTTTTTCATTTCATCTATAAGTTCTATATCCTTATGGAAAGCTACAAACTTTCTAATTTCTAAACCTTTTTCAAACAATTCTTGTATATCCTTGACATATTGCAAAGATGTAAAAAACCCTAAATTTTCAGCTATTTCTCTAGCTTCATTTTCTGTTAAAGATGGATTAAAGCTCATAGTTCTAAATACCACTTCTTTAAGAGCTTCTTCTCTTGTAGATGTAGTAAACACACCTTCTGAAGTAAATATACGACCTGATAATTTATTTTCTTCTAAAATTTTTATTACTTTTCTAGCACTTTCTTCTTTTATATTTATTACATCCAATATATTTCCATTTTCATCTCTATATTCTGCTCCATTTGAAAGTACACACTGAGACTTTATATCATGCCTATCTAATATATCTTTAACGCTTTCATATTCTCTTCCTGTTGATATTGCAAATATTATCCCTGCCTCATTTGCTTTTTTAATTGCTTCTACTGTTTCCTTATCTATATCATGATCATTATTTAATAAGGTTCCATCCATATCCGATGCTATAAGTCTTATCATCAGAACTCCTCCATTCTCATATTATATTTCCATCCATTATATAATATCATATATTTGTAATTTTACATAAATTTATGCTTATTATCTATAACTTAAATTACTTATAAATTTCATAATAACTATTTAACTACTTTTACATATATTCTAGAAATTTAGATATAAAAGTATTGCATATAAAAATACTCTTATATCTAAACTTAACTAAATATAAGAGTACTTTTTACTATTTATTATATTGTGGCTCTTGCTGTTTTACAAAATCAAGTCTTGATTGAAGTGATTGTTCAACACTTTCCATTGTACTTGCAAGTTGATTAAACATCTGTTTTGCTTCCTGATTATCTGTATCTAGCGAAAATGTCTTCATATCAGCGGCTAGTCCTTTAGCACTAGCTAATGCTGTTTCTAGTTTAGTTCCTGTTGGCATAATATTCCCTCCTTATATTTTTTATTGCAACTATATTTTGTTCATTACTAATCTAAATATTCTATTTCTATATTTCTTTTGTTATGAAATATATTCCTTTTGAACCTAATTTATATTTAATAATACTTTTTTATATTTTGAACAAATATTTGTATTAAGAAATGAATGAAAAGCAATTTTACTGGTTAAAGTAGATTAGTAGGAATCTTATATATAAAGGAGGCTTTTATATGACTGCTATTTCCAAAGTAAAACAAACATTAGCTACACTAAAAGGGGCTGAATCTACTTTAGAAATGTATTCATTACAAGAATGTGATGAAGAATCTAGAAATATTTATACCGAAGCATCTAAAGAAATAAATAATATAAAAAAAGATTTAGAAAAAAGAATAGGATTCATGGAGTTTGAAGAACCACAATATAAAGGTAACTAAGGAGGTGGCATATGAATTCTTGGCTAATAGTATTATTTAATTCAATATTTCTATTTTTTTGACATTACTTATAACAAGATATATGAAAAAAAAGACTTTATCTAGAGCCACTCCATTTGATTTTATTTCTTACGGTGTTATAGCTATTATAATTTCTTTAATTTCTCTAAATTTAATTGATAATAATTATTTTGGTCTAATTGCATTAGCCATATGGGCCATATTACCAATTATATTGGACTATGCTTCAATGAAGAGTAAGTCTATTTATAATATAGTACATGGCAAAGAAAGAGTTTTAATAAAAAACGGAAAAATAATGGAAGATAATTTATCAAAAGAAAAAATTACAGGACAAGAATTTCTTCAACAATTGCGTTCAAAAAAAGCTTTTAACTTAGCTGATGTTGAATTTGCCATTATGGAAACAAACGGTGATATAAATGTTAGCTTAAAGGCTGATAAAAAACCTATTACTTCACATGATTTAGGGAAAAAAGTTGGTTCTAAAGCTGAACCTCAAACAGTTATTCTAGATGGAAATATATTAAATGAAGGACTTACTAATGCTGGATTAAACCATGGGTGGCTTACAACGCAATTAGAAATTAAAGGCGTATGTCTTGAAAATGTTTTTCTAGGCCAAGTTGATTCTTCAGGAGATTTGTATGTAGATCTTTTCGATGATATGATTCAGGTTCCTAAAACTGAAATTAAGGAAATGCTATATGCAAGTCTACAAAAAACCCAAGCTGATCTTATGTCATTTTCTTTAGACACCGACAATAAAGACGCAAAAGAAATGTACTTAAATGATGCAAAAAAGCTAGAACAAATTCTAATAAAATTAGAACCACATTTACTACGTTAGAAGGTGAAAGATATGTCAAATATGAAAAAGAAAAAAATGACTCCAGCTCAACAACAATATGATGCCTTAGTAAATACCATAGAACCTAAAAGACCTATTTTTAAAAATTGTTTTAATGCATTTTGGGTTGGAGGTACAATATGCTTAATTGCTCAGATATTTCAGTGGATTTTTATCAATTATTTCAATTTTGATGAAAAGACTTCAACTTCTCCTACTTATATACTTTTAATCTTTTTGTCAGCCTTATTCACGGGGTTAGGAATTTATGATCACCTTAGTCAATGGGCTGGAGCTGGCTCTGCTGTACCTATTACTGGATTTGCTAATTCCATAGCTTCTTCTTCAATTGAACATAAAAGTGAAGGATTTGTTCTTGGGGTAGCTGGAAATATGTTTAGGTTAGCTGGTGCAATTATTGTTTATGGAGTTTTTTCGGCTTTTATAGTGGCTACAATAAAAATGATAATATTATGGTTGGGGGCGATGTAAATGCTTAAAGGACATCAATCTTGGATTTTTAATTCTAAACCTACAATATTAGCTTCTGCTGCTGTTGGTGGACCTTTTGAAGGAAATGGTGCTTTAGCTGATGATTTTGATATAATCACTGAAGATTTATGGGTTGGTCAAGATAGTTATGAAAAAGCAGAAAAAGCTCTACTTGAACATGCTTGTGAAAGAGCAATACAAAAAGCAAATTTACAAAAAGAAGATATTAATTTCTTTTTTAGTGGAGATCTAATGAATCAAATCATCTCTAGCAGCTTTGCTGCTAGAACCTTAGGAATTCCATTTTTAGGAGTGTTTGGTGCATGCTCTAGTTCAATGGAAGGCTTAGCTTTAGCAGCTCGTTTAATAGATAGCAAAGCTGCTAATTATGTCTTAGCTGCTGCAAGTAGTCATAACGCTGCTGCTGAAAAACAATTTAGATACCCTACAGAGTATGGTGTGCAAAGACCTCCTAGTGCTCAATGGACAGTAACTGGAGCTGGAGCTGCAGTAATTGCACAAAATGGAAATGGTCCTAAAATAACTTCTGCTACTATAGGCAGAGTTATAGATATGGGTATTTCAGATCCATATAATGTTGGTGCTGCTATGGCTCCAGCAGCTGTAGATACTATAGAATCTCATTTTAGAGATTTAAACATTGATGCTTCACATTATGACCTTATTGCAACTGGTGATTTAGGAAAAGTTGGTCACGAACTTGCAAATGCTTTATTTGAAAAACATGGTATAAATATGCCCCAACATATATTTACAGACTGTGGACTTTTAATATATAAAAAAGAGCAACCAAGCTTTTCTGGTGGAAGTGGTTGTGGCTGTTCTGCTACTGTAACTTATGGTCATTTGCTTAATCGAATGCGCAAAGGAGAATTAAAAAAGATACTAATTGTTGCAACTGGTGCCCTAATGTCCCCTATATCCTTTCAACAAAAAGAAAGTATACCTTGTGTTGCTCATGCTGTATCTATAGAAATGTAAAAAGAAGGTGTGATTTATAATATGGAGAAATTTATATTTGCCTTTATAGTGGGTGGGATAATTTGTGTTATTGGTCAGCTTATAACAGATATTTTAAAAGTTACCCCTGCACATACAACTTGTACACTAGTTGTAGTTGGCGCAATTTTAGGAGGATTTGGTTTGTATGATCCTTTAGTAAAATTAGCTGGTGCTGGTGCATTTGTGCCTATAAGTAGTTTTGGAAATGCTCTTGTAACTGCAGCGATAACCGAAGCTGAACAAACAGGCTTTGTAGGAATATTTACTGGACTTTTAAAAACAGTAAGTGGTGGGGTTTCCGCAGCAATAGTATTTGGATTCTTTGGTGCAATTATATTTAAACCTAAAGGATAGGGGGAGAAATTAAAGATTGAAGAGTGAAAAAGTGAAAGAGTTATTGAAAAAATTAATAACCATTTACTAAATAGTTTCATTAAAAATCCAACTGGGATTTTTCACTTAACTTTTTCCCTTTTCCCTTTCCACTATTTTGCAAGCAAAATATTTTAATTGCTAAACATCCCTGCGCCTTTTACAATTTCTTGTTCATTAAATAAACTTAAAACAGCCTCAATGTAATCATCTACTCTTTGTGCTTTTTTTATCTTCTTAGCATATTTTTTATTGTCTGAAAATATGTAAATCATATATCCCCATAACTCTTTCATTCTATAAAGTGCAATATTATCATCATTAAATATTTCTCTATAATTATTAAAAATTTCCTCATGAAATTCTTTTAACACTTTTTTATTTATAAAAATATTATTTTTTATTTCATCAATTAATCCTGGATTAGCTAATATTCCTCTTCCTATCATTATTGTATTTAATTCTGAAAATTCCTTTGACAACCTATTATGATCTTCTAATGTAAAGACATCACCGTTATAGCATACTGGATTGCTACTTAATAATAATCCATCTTTAAATACTTCTAAATTAGGTTTATTTCCATAAAAATCTTCTCTAGTTCTAGGATGAATTATTAATTCTTCTAATGGATATTTATTGTAAATTTTTATTAACTCATAAAATTCCTCAGGACTATCTTTTCCTATTCTAGTTTTTATAGAAATTTTCATATCATATATTTTATATATTTCATCTAAAAATATATCAAGTTCTTCCCTTTTAGCTAAAAATCCTGATCCTCTATTTTTAGAAACAACAGTTCCTGAAGGACAACCTAAATTTAAATTAATCTCACTATAACCTAATTGCTGCAATTTTCTAGCTGTTGTAATAAATCCTTCTGAATCATTAGTAAGTATTTGAGGAACAATATTTATTCCTTTATTATTTTCAGGTAAGATATCTCTTAATTCTTTAGTCTTAAAACTTTTACTACTAGTTGGAACAATAAATGGCGTAAAATATTTATCTATGTTATCAAAAAATTTTTTATACGAATTTCTATATATAAATCCAGTAATTCCTTCCATTGGTGCTAAATAATACTTCATAAAATAACTCCTCACATAAACATTCTAAAAAACATTATATCAGCCTTCTATTCTCTTATCCACTTAAATTTATACACTTCTGAATCCCAATTTACCTTTTCACTAAAAATTGTTTTGCAATTTTAAAAAAACTATTGACGTATTACAAAATAAAAAGTAAAATAAAATAAATTTAAAGTTAAGTTTCAAATAATTAATATAAAAGCCTTGATGGGAAGAGTAGTTATTATGAAGTAGTTAAAGCGAGTCAGTGCTGGTGAGAGACTGATACGAAGCTGATAATGAAGAACATCCCGGAGCTTCCAAACGAAATTTGTTAAGAGTAGTCTTGGACGGAGCCAAACCGTTATAGATTGGACAGTATCGAATTTATTCAAGAAAATTCCGTACTGATTAAAGAGAGCTTTATAAGCTAATTTAGGTGGTACCGCGGAAGTATAAGTCTTTCGTCCTAGTTGATAGGATGAAAGGCTTTTTTATTTTATATTTTTATTGGGGAGGAATATTAAGATGTGTACAATTATGTGTTATACAGGAACTGATATGAAACATGAAAAATTTGCTGAGGCATTACAAAGAACTGAGTCTAGGGGTCCAGATATGACTGAAATTCTAACTTTACCTTCTGGTATTTTGGGTTTTCAAAGACTTTCTATTATGGATTTAAGTTTTAGTGGAATGCAGCCATTTACAAGAAAAAGAGATGCCTCTATATGTAATGGTGAAATTTACGGATTCCGTAAAATTAAAGAAGATTTAATAGCTAAAGGTCATAAATTTATTTCTAATAGTGATTGTGAAATACTTCTTCCAATGTACTATGAATATGGACTAGATATGTTTTCTAAATTAGATGCAGAATATGCAACTGTTATTTATGATGGAGAAAAAGATAGTTTTATTGCTGCAAGAGATCCTATTGGAATTCGCCCCTTATTTTACGGATATTCTGAGACAGGTAAAATCATGTTTGCTAGTGAAGCAAAAAACTTAGTTGGTCTTACAAATAAGATTATGGCATTTCCACCAGGATATTATTATGCTGATGATAAATTTACCTGCTATTGTGATATTACAGAAGTAAAAGATGATTACTACACAGATGACTTAGACACTATTTGCAGTAATATTCATGATAAATTAGTAACTGCCATAGAAAAGCGTATGGATGCTGATGCCCCTGTAGGATTTTTATTAAGCGGTGGATTAGATAGCTCCTTAGTATGTTCAATTGCTCAAAAGATGTATCCTGAAAAACAAATAAAAACCTTTGCTATAGGTATGACTGAAGATGCTATTGATTTAAAGTATGCTAAGGAAGTTGCTGATTATATTAATAGTGATCATACGGTTGTTTATATGACAAAAGAAGAAGTTATAAATTCACTTGATGAAGTTATAAAACTTCTTGGAACCTATGATATTACTACTATAAGAGCTAGTATTGGAATGTATTTAATTTGCAAGAAAATCCATGAAATTTCTGATGTAAGAGTTCTTTTAACAGGTGAAATTTCTGATGAATTATTTGGCTATAAATACACTGATTTTGCTCCAAATGCAGAAGAATTCCAAAAAGAGTCCCAAAAAAGGATTAAAGAATTATTTATGTATGATGTGCTTCGTGCAGACCGTTGTATAAGCTCAAATTCTTTGGAGGCAAGAGTACCTTTTGGTGATTTAGATTTTGTAAAGTATGTTATGGCTATTGATCCTGAAAAAAAGTTAAATAAATATAACATGGGAAAATATCTTTTAAGACATTCTTTTGAAGGGGATTATCTTCCTAATAGTATTTTATATCGCGAAAAGGCAGCCTTTAGTGATGCAGTAGGACATTCCATGGTTGATTATTTAAAGGAGTTTGCAGAAAAGTCTTATAGTGATGAAGAATTTGAAAAACTATGTGATCAATATAAATATTATGCTAAACCATTCACAAAAGAATCTTTATTATATAGAGAAATATTTGAAAAATATTATCCAAATCAAGCAGAAATGATAGTTGACTTTTGGATGCCAAATAAGGAATGGGAAGGCTGTGCAGTAAATGATCCTAGTGCTAGAGTACTATCAAATTATGGCGCTAGCGGACTATAATAATACTTCATACAGTTTTGTGTAATTAAGATTTTTATTTATTAAATATTACTGGAAACAAAATTTCCAGTAATATTTTTAATATAATTTATTGTTCTTTGGGTAAAAAAACTGTTATTCTTGTACCTATTTCTTTTCTACTTAAAACACTCAAATAACCTCTATGACTATCTATAATCCATTTTGCAATAGAAAGCCCAAGACCTGTACCACCATCTTTTCTAACCCTTGCAGTATCAGCTCTAAAAAACCGTTCGAATATATGTGATACATCTTTTTCATCTATTCCTATTCCATTGTCTTGAATATAAAAGTAAGGTTCATTTTCATTATTTTTTCCTACCTTTAACATTATTTCTTCCCCATTATCTGTGTACTTCACTGCATTTTCTATTAATATTCTAGCTGTTTGTTTAAGTAAAGCTATATCCCCATATACATTTATGTTTTCCGATTCTATATATCTATATATATGATTTTTATCTATCATTTTAGATTCTTCTAATACTTCCTTCATCATATCATTAAGTGAAAAATCTATAATCTTAAGCTCTGTTTTACCATTAATTCCTCTAGCTAAAAATAATAACTGCTCAACTAAATTTTTCATATTCTCTGATTCACTTTTTATTGCTAATATAGATTCCTCTAGCACTTCTTCGTCGTCTTTTCCCCAACGATCTAGCATATTAGCATAACCTTGAATCACAGAAATAGGAGTCCTAAGCTCATGTGAAGCATCTGAAACAAATCTTGCTTGTTGTCTATAAGATTCTCTCATCCTGTCTAATAAGTTATTAATTGCTTCCTCAAGTCCCTGAAGATCACTATCTCCAATATGAATTCTTTCATCAGATGAATAAGGACTTATTTTAGATATCGCATCCTCAAGGCTTTGGAATTTTTGTTCATCAAAAGCTATATCACTAAGTCTGCTTGCAGCTTCTGCTATATCATTAAGTGGTTTTAAAATTCTTCTATTTTTTGCAGTACCAAATATCATTTGATCTAATAGTATTATTCCTTCTATGATTCCAATAGCTTCAATTACTTTTATTAAAAGATTTAAAAAAGTGCTAGCCTCTTTTATCAAAACTTTTCCATTATCCCAAATAACTTTATAAGTTGCTGTTTCTATAGGATAAAAGTTAAATGACCTTTTAGCGCTTCTTACAAGTTCTCCATAAAAGCTTATTTCACTTTCAATACACCAGACTCCAATAAATCCAGCAATTATAAATATATCAATAATAATAAACTTAAAAAATAAGTTTCTTACAAAACTAGAATTTAATTTTATTGCAATGGATGTAACATTTTTTGTCTTAATTTTCTTACTCATCTTTAATTACGTACCCCACACCACGAACTGTAGTTATTATTTTTACATTAAAAACATCATCTATCTTTGTTCTTAAATACCTTACATAAACATCTATTACGTTTGTTTCTCCAATATAGTCATACCCACATACCTTTTCCATAAGAGTATTTCTCGTTAGTACTATATTCTTGTTTTCCATTAATATTTGTAATAAATTAAACTCTCTATTTGTAAGTTCTATTTCTCTATCCTCATACATTACTTTATGCTTCATTTTATCTAATGATAATAAACCACATTTTATTATATCTTCATCTTTTTTTATTGTAACTATCCTCTTTTTTAAAGCTGTTCTTATTCTTGCAAGTAACTCTTCTATTGCAAATGGCTTAGTTATATAATCATCTGCACCTGCATCAAGACCTGATACCTTATCCATAACTGCATCCCTTGCCGTAAGCATTATAATTGGAATATCAGAAGTTTTTCTGATTCTTCTTAATACTTCAAGACCATTTATTTCTGGAAGCATTATATCTAAAAGAATTAAATCCACCTCGCCTTTTTCTGTAATTTCGAGACCTGCTCTACCATTATTTGCTTTTAATATTTCATAGCCTTCATGCTTTAGCTCAAGTTCAATAAATCTTGCTAATTTTTCTTCATCCTCTACTATTAAAATCTTAACCATTTTTAATCACCCTTTTAATTTTTTCTTTTATATCCCTTGAATATCTTGAAATTTCATTTAATACTTTATTAATCTTATCTGCATTAACATTATTTGCATATACATAAAATTCTATATCAAATATTAATCCAATAATTATTAAAGGTATAATTATCCAAAACATAAAAAACGAAAGTAAAATTACTACTGTAATTGGGATTCTTAAAAACACACGCTCTCTCTTTTTTATTTCTAAAAAAATATTATTACATGTATCTATAAATTTGCATATAGCTTCAAAAATTCCTTGAAATCCATTTGATGCTTTATAATTATATTCTTTATTATTTTTAACTTCTTGTATTGCTCCACTATATCTTAATTCATTAGTATAAAAAATACTAACAGAAGGTTTTTCTACACTTCCATTCTCTTCTAAGTATAATAAAGCCTCTAATATATCCCAATTATTACTTTCTAAAGCAATTTTCGCTTCTTCATAACTTATATTTGCTTTTTTACGCAGTTTATCTATTAATTTAAGTTCATCCATAAATAAACCTCCATATTTATAATTTATAGTTCATATCTGATCAGGGAAGAAGGAACAGGTAAAAGGTAAAAAGTAACAGGTGTCAGGTTATAAGTTTAAAATGAAACTTTTATGTGCTTGCTACATCTTTTTAGATTCTTCCCAATATATATAAATTTTACTATTTTACTTGTCATAAGTATATCATTTTTAATAAATTACGATGCAATTTTATGGTTTTTACATGATAAGAAGTAGGTTATTGATTATATATAATTTAATTTTGAAGAGAAAATTTGAATTATTGAGATACTTAAAATGAAAATAACTGTGAATTAATAAATTGCTTGTAATTTGAAATTATTGAGAAATAAAGAAACACTGTATATTCATTTCTGATATAATACAGTATTTAAATAATTTTACAGTATAAGTTAACTAATTTTATCAAATGATAGTGCTACTTCTCCGTCACCAATTATTGTTATTATTTTTTTGCGCAATGTTACGGAGATAAAATTTAGTGTTATATAGTATTAAGCTAATAGATTGAATATTCATATACTCATGAAGAATCATGATTTTAATAGGGATATTGGTAATTAGATGTTGTACTTGCATTAACACTATTAGTGAATGATATAAGTATTATTGTTGACAAAATATTTAAGATATATAAACATTACCTTTACCAACAATTACAATTCTATAGTCTGGTAACAAAGTAGTTAAATTGAATTTATCAGATTTAGGAGGAAGGCGAATGGATTGAAGAATTATTTGATTTTCATCAAAGACTTGTAAATAAATACTTTGATTTTCAGAAATATTTTGCACTATATATTTATTTCCTGGTGATAAATTAAAATCAGAAACTTGGTAAACTCCTTCATTAAATATATTTATAGCGTATACTGATTGAGTAAATATAAAGAATGATAAACATAGAGAAATTAGAAATGTAGAAATAAATTTTTTCATTATAACAACCACCTTTCAAGATTATTTTGTCTACAGAAATTTAAAATATACAAAATATTAAATCAATAAATTTAATAAAGAAAAGTAATAGGATTAAAGCTTTTCTATTATCAATTGTTATTGTTGTTGGATTTCTTATTTTATTTCAAATACTAAAGTTTCAAGAGAATCAAATTGGTATTGTAGTAACTACAATAATTGTTTTCTCAATGGTACTTTGTACATATGCTATTATCGATGAAATAAGAAAGAGTAAAGATACAAAAGAATAATCTTAATACGCAAAAACTACTATGCCTTAGGGTTGTTGGTTCGTCTCCGCACAGTAAGTTTCCCCAAAACTCTTAGCATAGTAGCTCTCTTTAATTTTAAAATACCTTAAGGATTTTTCACCTTAATTTTTCATTATTTTATTATTTCTCATAGCCTTCTTTAAAATCTCTCTTTATATTATCTGCTGATTCTGATGCTTTTTCAAACACATCATTTACTCCATCATACTTCATGTAAGATCCACTTAATGAATATCTATATCCACAGAATAATCCAAGCACTAATAATATTATAGTTGGTACAGATAAGAATATTAATAGAAGTATTGCTATTATTAATGATATTCTCATTGGCTTTTCATTATCTTTTCTAATTTCAAAGAAGTTCTCATTTGCCTTTTTTATAACTTTCCCCATTCCTTTAAATATTCTGCCAATGATTGTTCCAATTCCTCCATAGCTTTCTTCTCTCTTTTTATTATTTTCTTGTTTTTCTTGGTATTCTTCCTTAACTTCAATTATTGTAGTGGTTTCATTATTTTCTACTTTCCCTTGTCTTTCTAAATGTATAATTGAATCTACAACATCCCAGTTAAACTGTTCTAATACCTCTATTGCTTCTTCACGATTTATATTAGCCTTTGCAATTATAATTTCAATCATTTCATTTCTTTCCATTTGATTTACCTCCATGTATTTTTTAATCATTTATCATGGTTATATAATACTTTTAGAAGATTAATCTAAAATATAAGAAAGATTAAAATTAGATTAAAATTTTTATTTTTTATATTAAATAGGCAATAGTAACCCTGCTTTCTTTAAAATTGGTCTTACTGCATTATAAATAAGCACTACTAATATTACTGAAACTACTGCATTTATAAATGTTGCAATTGAACTTAATTTTGCTAAAGTTGCTGCTACTTCTTGTGGTTGCCCTAATATATATTGTTTATAAAAGAATCCTACAATAGGATCAAAAATCACATTAAAAGCTAAACCCCCAATTGATGCAATGATACTCCATTTTAAAATATATTTTTTATCATTGCTTGCACTTATTTTGGCATATCTATGAGCTATTAATCCTGTTATTAATCCAATACATAGTTTTAAAATAAAAGTTTTAGGTGCTACTAATATATATACGGGATCAAGTAAATCTGCAATTGTTAAACCTACCGCACCTGCTAATCCCCCATACCATCCTCCAAGCAATAAAGCTGCTAAGACACAAAATGCATTCCCAATATGAAGTGAAGTTGATCCTCCACCTGGAGTTGGTATCCTAATTTGCAGATAAGTAAATGATACAAAGCATAATGCTGATAATAGTGCTGCTTGTACTAATTTTCTAAATTTAATTTCTCTGTTCACAATAATTGCCCCCTTGAATTATAAATCTTTACATATATTGTATTAATCAAAGCTAATTTTTGTCAATTGTATGCATACATTGTAAAATTATAAAAATCCACTAAAATCAAAATTGCTTTAGTGGATTTTTATATAGTAATAATAAATAATTATTAAAATTTCAAGTTTTCTTAGGATAATGTAAAATAAGTGTCAATATAGGCTACCATCTGATCTCCTAAAGTAAGATAGTAATATACTGGTATTAGATAACTTGAATAAAATAACTTTCTTGCTTCCGCCTTATTAGTTTCTAATGACCTTATTAAATTTTGCTGCTGCCTTAGGCTTATAATATAACTATCAACTATAAGTAAAATTTGTTCTGAAAAAAATAAATCTGGAAAAGAATCTTTATATGAAAGCTTATGATTATCTAAATTTTTTTTAATAGTTTCAAGTTGTTGTATATAAAAATCTATATCCTTATCAATTTCTTTTAACTCTTCGGTTGTTGAATTTTCATTTATATTAATAACAATTAAGTTTCCTCTTATTCTTTTAATATCTTGTAAATTTTTAAGAATATCTTCTTTATTTTGTAAGTCTTCTATTTGAGGTCCATATGGTGAAATTGGATCAGTTGATGGAATATATAATATATTAGTAGTTGTCTGAGCATATGATATATTGGCACTAGTTAGCATTATAATTATTATTAATGCTATCAATTTACTCATTCTTTTTCCCATCATTAAGTCAACTCCTTTTATAAATCATTTTGCTAAATCTTTAATAAAAAATAACTAAGAACATATATAAATATTCTTAGTTATTTTAAATATTTTATTCAATAGATTTTAATGCATCTACCATATTTACCTTTTTTAGTTTTATATGCATCATTATCATAACTAATAGCGCAAAAAACATTGTAATTAAACTAGAAATTATATAACCACTCATATCTACAGTTGGAATCATCATCATATTATCCATTTCTGCTGTACTTACTAAAAATACATATAATATCTTTCCAAGGAATGTGCCTAATAGTATTCCTAATATAGTAAGTATTATATTTTCTCTAAATATATACATTGCTACTTCACTATCATAAAAACCTAATACCTTTATTGTGGATATTTCTCTTATACGCTCAGATACATTTATATTTATTAAATTATATAATACAACAAATGCCAAACTTCCTGATGCAACTATTATTACTATCATAACCAATCCTAAATCAGCAGATTCACTTAATTTCTTCATCTTTGAAGCAAGAGTAACATTTATTACCTTATCATTATCCATGAGAGTAGTAGATACTTTGTCATCATCTTCCCTATCTGAATTTAATTTTAGTAATTGTGCATTATATATTGGAGCATTATTAAATATATCTTTATAATATTCTGGTGATAAATATATATAATGTCCAGCATAATTTTCTACTATATTATCTACTTTAACTTCATGATTATTATTATCTGAATCTGTTACAACTATATTATCGCCTACAGATGCATCTAAAAGTTTTGCAAGTTTTTCATTTATAATTACACCATTATTTGATAGTTTAAACTCATTATCACTTTCCCTATCATTTAATAATATATACTTATTTAATTCATTTATATTTTCTGGTACATACATAGTGGCAGTTTGTTTGCTCACACCTTTTTTGCTAAAAGTAACTGAATCTTGATAAATATTTAAGCTGCTTTCATATCCCTTTAAATTCTTTAGAGATTCATTGTAATCTTCATCTTCTTTTTCAATATTCTTATCATTAAATATTATCATAGCATCATATTTTATTAATTTGCCAAATTGAATATCCATAATTGAAGAATTAGATTTTTCAAGGGCTAATCCTGCAACAAGCATAGCCATACATCCTGATATGCCAAGTATTGTCATTAACATTCTTTGTTTATATCTAAATAGATTTCTAAATGTAACTTTTTGATTAAAGTTTAATCTTTCCCATAAAGGTGTAATTCTTTCTAATAATATCTTCTTACCAACCTTTGGAGCCTTTGTTCTCATTAAATTAGAAGGACTATCCATTAATTCTCCTTTTAATACAATTAAAGCTGCCCCTACTGTACAAACTATTGAAGCTATTAAAGATTGAATTATATATGACGGATAAAAATATATATTTACATTTGGTAAAGTAAATGAAGATGAATATGCTTTACTAACTATATATGGAAGTACACTACTTCCAATTACTATACCAATGATACTTCCTAAAATACTAGCCAATGCTGCATAAACTACAAATTTCCTTGATATTTCTAAATCTGTATAGCCTAAAGCTTTTAATGTTCCTATTTCTACTCTATTTTCTTCTACCATTCTAGTCATTGTAGTTAAGCATATAAGTGCTGCAACTAAGAAGAAAAATACAGGAAATACTAACGCTATTTTATCTAAGCTATCAATTGAACCTTTATAAGTTGTATAGCCGGGATTATCTTCCCTGTTAAAGAAATAATATTTACTATCATCTAAATCATTTAACTTTTCTTTTTCTTTATCTAATTCTTTTCGCCCATCAATTAACTTTTCTCTATTTTCTGCAATTTCTTTTTCGCCATCAAGTAATTTTTTCTCTGAATCTAAAAGATCATTCTTAGCCTTATCAAGTTCTAACTTCCCTTGTTTTTTGCCTTCTTCAAGATCTGTTTTTCCTTTTATTATATCTTCTTGTCCTTTATTTAATTGCTTTTGGGCTTCTTCAAGTTTTATCTTACCTTCATTAAAAACTTTAACTTGCTCTTCATAAGCGGTTATCCCTTGCTGATACTTAGTTATTCCAGATACTAAAGTTTCTAATTTGAATTTATTTTCACCTACTATTTTACTGGCGCCATCTATTGCATTTGAAATACTAAATGCTATAGAAATATCATTTGGATTTTTTTCTAGATTACTTACTAAGCTACTTAGATTATCTAATCCTAAACCAGGATTAGATATGACACCTTTCCAATATTGAATTTTTTCATTTCGAATTTTGTCACCATCTTTTATATTGCTTGCTGTTTCTTTTATATCATTAGAAAGTGTATTATATGTTGTAATTAACATCTTTAAACTATCTATTTGCTTTTCATACTCTTTTGTATCTTGAGTAGGGTCTATGCCTTGATTTAAAAATTCTTGTTTTACATTATCAAGTTCGTCTTTAGCATTCTTTAGTTGGTTTTCTCCATTTAAAAATTGTTCTTTTTGCTTATCTAACTCATTTTGTCCATTAATTAATTGTTTTTCGCCTTCAATTAGTTTTAATTCTCCATCTCTAATTTCTTGATTATACTTTTCTACAGCTTCTTCATATTGATTTTTACCGTCACTAATCTGAAGTTTCCCATCATCTATTTCTTTTTGAGCATCTTGAAGCTTTCTTTCTCCATCTTCTATTTCCTTATAAGCTTTATCAAGCTCTTTTTGTGCTTCTAATTTTATTTCTTCAATTCTTTCTATAGCTCTATTTGAGTATAAATCTTCAAGATACTTATTATTTTCTTCCATCTTTTCTTTATACTCATCACTATATGATCCAATGTCCTTTACATTTTTAAATTGTACATATATTTCAGTATATACATCCATTGATATATCACTACTATTCATAATTGCAAAGTAATCAATGCTTCCTTTTCCAACAGTCGTTGTACCTCTAGATATATTTTCTATATACATAGGACTTTGTACAAATCCAACTATCTTAAAAGTTTTCTTACTGAAATACTCATCTAAGTCTACATCAGATTCTATTGTGTACTCATCTCCTATTTTAAAGTTTTCATTTTCCTTTAAAGCATTTTTATCTAAAGCTATTTCTCCACTATTTTCAGGTAATCTACCTTCTGTAACAATAGTTTTATTCATAACTTCATTAGGATCATACTCCATAAACCTAACCACATTGTTAGTATTAGTTAAGTTTACATCTATACTATGAGTTGCATAATAATCTAAAATTTTATCATTATTTTGTAATAACTTCAAATCATTATCATTTAGCCCTATACTAGACACTATCTTGCTATCCATTAAGTTTTGCTTTCTAAAAAATTCATTTATAGAATCTTTTAAATCTGGGCCAGCTGATTTTATTCCAGAATAAACAGTAACTCCTAAAAATATTATTGCTAATATAGAAATAAATCTTGCTTTTGAAGATAATATTTCTCTTATTATTGATTTTTTATATGCTATATTTCTCATTTTTATCCTCTACCACTCTATAGAATCAACTGAAACAGGATTTTCATTTACTTCAATACTTCTAACCTTTGCATCTTTAATTTGTATAACTCTATCTGCAATTGGTGCAAGAGCTGAATTATGAGTTATTACAATTACTGTTGTTCCTGTATTTTTACATGTATCTTGCAGTGTTTTTAATATCTGTTTTCCCGTCTTATAATCAAGGGCACCAGTTGGTTCATCACATAATAGTAATTTAGGATTTTTAGCTATTGCTCTTGCTATAGCTACTCTTTGTTGTTCTCCTCCAGATAGTTGGGATGGAAAATTACCTTTTCTATGACCAAGTCCAACTAACTCAAGGGTTTCATCAACATCTAAAGCATTTTTTGAAATTTGTGTTGCAAGCTCTACATTTTCTTTTGCCGTTAAATTTTGAACTAAATTATAAAATTGAAATACAAATCCTACATCATACCTTCTGTAATTGGTAAGTTGTTTATTATTAAACTTTGATATATCAACATTATCAATAATTACCTTACCTTCATCACAAGTATCCATTCCTCCAAGTATATTTAGTACAGTTGTTTTTCCAGCACCACTTGGTCCTAAAATAATAACAAACTCTCCTTTTTCTATTGAAAAGTTAATTCCGTTGTTTGCTGCAATAATGTTATCTCCAATTTTATATCTTTTATATTCATCTTTTATTTCTATATATGACATTTCGCTCTCCTTTGTTTGTATCTACCTCAATGTTATTAAATAGACAGCTTGTTTAGTTAATGCTATAATTCTAAGTATAAATAATATATAAATAAGTTACAATAATCACATATTTTCATAGTGTTATTAAATATACATTTTGTCCATTTTTGTTTATTTAATAACATTTACTTTTGAAAATGATTAATAAATAGTAAAAAGGATGAGTTAATTGTCAGGAATTAAAGGAAATAGAAGAATTTTATATACTAAAAAAATAATAAAAGAAAGCTTAATTGACTTACTTAAACATAAAAAAATTCATGAAATTACTGTTACTGATATTTGTAAAAAATCAAATATTAATAGAGGAACTTTTTACACTCATTATAAAGATGCCTACCATCTACTTAAATCAATAGAGGATGAATTATTTAATCAAATATTAATATATATTGAAGAAACTCCAGTTGAAGCCTATAAAGATATTTTACTTCTTAAAGTTATTGAATTAATTGGTGAAAATAAAGAGTTATGCAAGATATTATTTAGTAAACAAATGGAAAGCAACATTATAGACCGTATTCTCTATGTGGCTAATAAAGCTCAGATTGATAAATTACTTAGCCGTTCAAAAATTGATAATGTGTTTTTAGACTATTTTATAAGATATTCTGTTGGTGGTATTATTTCAGTTATTCAAACATGGTTAGAACATGATTTAAATGAATCTCCTAAAGAAATAGTTCAAATCATAAATGATATTAATTCATTTAGACCTTAATATAAAGTAACGATTTTAAAGAAAAAATAATATAATAAATAAAATCAATTATATTATGAGGAAAATTTGAACTTTAATGGATGGAATAATTTTGAAGACTTAGCTAAAGCTTGTGGATATACAATTTCTAATAAAGATAATGATTCTACGAAAAATAACTTTAATAGTAATAGTAGTTCTAACAATACAAATAGCTCTTCTAATATAGGATGTAATGATATACCTAATGGATTTCAGTCTTTGAATCCTGAGTTATTTATAATAATAGGAGAAATACTTGGAAATATAATAGCTGGAAGTACTCCTTTTAATGTTCAAAATGCATTAGGTAACTGGCTTCAACTAGTTGGTCAAGCAATTTTAACATATAATGCTCAACAACAATACTTTCAAATAGGGCCTGGAAGATATTTTAGCCCTGAAAATTATAATATAAATAATCCATTCTGTACTACAACCTCAACAAATACTTCACAAAATAGTACTTCTAGTAATGATAATAAAAATTCAAGCAAAAAAAAAGAAAGCTCAAATTCTAGTTCAAAGTCTAATTATGATGATACTGATAAAATAAAGATATTAGAATCACGTATAAATGAATTAACTAAAGAAATTGATGAAATTAGAAATTTACTAGAAAAATAATTTAAAATAAATAGCCCTAAATATCAGATAAGTTTTACAATATCCTATAGCCTGATATTTGGGGCTTTAAGCATTTTGAAGTCTATAGTTTTACATAAAGAAAATTGTGCTGGCTATAATAAGCTTGTGTATTTAAAAATACTTTATTTGGTTTTGACATATCTATAGAGTACATGTATAATATACTTAATAAACGAACTTTAAATTGACATATGTAAAAATTATTCGTATATAGAGGTGTAAAAATGGATAATGTATTTGATTATGAAGATATACAATTAATACCAACAAAATGTATAGTAGACAGTCGTTCTGAATGTGATACGTCTATAACTTTTGGAGAAAGAACTTTCAAATTACCTGTAGTTCCTGCAAATATGCAGACTATTATGGATGAAAAAATTGCAGCTTATCTGGCAGAAAATGGATATTTTTATATTATGCACCGTTTCAACCCAGAGGGTAGAATACAATTTATTAAAGATATGAAACTAAAAGGATTATTTGCTTCTATAAGTGTTGGAGTTAAAAGTGAAGAATATAACTTTATTGAACAATTGAAAGCAGAAAACCTTTCACCAGAATACATAACAATTGATATTGCTCATGGCCATTCTAATGCAGTTATAAATATGATTCATCACATAAAAAAGCATTTACCTAAAAGTTTTGTTATTGCAGGAAATGTAGGAACACCAGAAGCAGTAAGAGAGTTGGAAAATGCTGGCGCAGATGCAACAAAGGTAGGCATTGGTCCTGGAAAGGTATGTATCACTAAAATTAAAACAGGCTTTGGAACAGGAGGTTGGCAATTAGCTGCACTTCGCTGGTGTGCAAAGGCTGCAAGTAAGCCAATTATTGCAGATGGAGGTATCCGTACTCATGGAGATATAGCTAAGTCAATTAGATTTGGTGCTTCTATGGTTATGATAGGCTCACTGTTTGCAGGGCATGAAGAATCTCCAGGTGAAACTATTGAAAGAGATGGAAAGCTTTATAAGGAATACTTTGGTTCTGCTTCTGAATTCCAAAAGGGTGAAAGAAAAAATGTTGAAGGAAAGAAAATGTTTGTGGACTATAAAGGCTCCCTAAAAGATACTTTAATAGAAATGCAACAAGACCTTCAATCATCTATTTCCTATGCTGGAGGCAAAAAACTAGATGCAATCAGAACTGTTGATTATGTAGTTGTTAAAAATTCAATTTTTAATGGTGATAGAGTGTATTAGAAATATTTTAAAATAAATCTACTACTAATATTTAACTAGTAGTAGATTTATTTTTTTATTCTTAGCTCTTAAAAGGTATTCTACCCATAGATTCTAAAACCTCTGCTAACTTTTTATTAGATTCCTCCCTGAGCCACATCTCAAATCAATTATTATGGTTTCTTTACTTTTCCCTAAGATATATTTATATCTAGGTCGTAGGTTGGCTTATTATTAGTCATGGTTTTGTATATATTGTTCCAATACTCTTTCATTTAGTTCACATTCATCAATATTCATGAATAATTTATAGCTTATATTTCCATGTATTAAAGTAAAAATAGTCATTAATAAATTTTAATAACTATCTTTTTCTTTTCCTAAATTCATAGCATAATTATAATAAAATTCTTATATTTAATTTAGTTCAGTACATTAATTTATCAAAAATCAATTCTAAATCTTCTTCAGAGCTTGTTACTTCTTCTAGTTCATTATTCTCAATGGCATCTAACATTATCTGTTCCTTTTCCATAAGTCTTTCATATATTTGTTTATCAATAGAAAATTCATTTCCATCAAAACTGTAATTACTTTGCAAATAATAGTATTGTGTGTACTGACCATCAGGTAGTCCTAATCTATGAATTCTATCTTTTGATTGTAATAAATGGACTAAATTGTAGCTATATTCAAAGTATACAGCATCATGACATACTGAATGTAATGATACTGATTCTGCAAGTGTATGTGGATTAGTGACTAATACATCAAATTCTTTATTTTTAAATGATTGAATAATCTCTAATCTTTCACTTAATTCAATTTCACCATAAATACATTTTACTCTAATGCCTTTATCAATCAATAATTGCTCAATTTGTTTAATAGAATCAATAAAGATACACCATGCTATTATGATTTTACCTTCTTGAACTAAAGTCTCTATTAAGTTAATACATGATTTCATTTTGGTAGTTATTTTAATATTTTTTACTAGATTCTTAACATCATCTGAATAATCTACAAAATCTACATTATCTATATCATCAGTCTCTTCTAATATATCTTTAAAGGCTGTTAAATCAACCGATTTCAAAAGCATGTTAGGATTAGATTCTAATTGTAATAATCTTATAAATAATGCTAGTTTATTACTTCTGTATTTTGATTTAATAATTTTAAATAATTCTACTTCTTCTGCTGTTGTTTCAACTTTTATTAACTCATCTTCGTTAACTGAAGGTACTAACAATTGTTGCTTAGTTGTTCTACAAAAAAATGGCTGAATTTTATTATTAACCAATTTCCGTTCACTTTCTGATAAGTTTTTTAACATTCTAGTTGTAAATCCAAAAAATTCTTTATACTCATCGTTATATAGAATATGCAGCATATTATGTAAATCTACATATGAGTTTGGTATAGGAGTACCCGTCATAACAATTGTAAAAACTGATTTTTCC
>NZ_ASRV01000226.1 GCF_000401215.1 Clostridium sartagoforme AAU1
CAGCAATCCTCCCTATTTTATAACCATACTTTAATATAATAGGTATTATAATTGAAAAACTTAATAATATAGTTGCCATGCTAACAGATACATCTTGTAAAACCATTACTCTTGCAGAGCTTAGTATGTTTATTCCATATAATACATAAATCATAATTAATGAAACAAAAAGTATTATTAATGTTAATATATATTTTGAATAAACTATATCTTCTCTTTTATATGAAAGACTTGCCATGAAACTTTCACTTTTATTTAGACTATCATAATAAAAGCTGTTCATCACTACAATAAAGGTAATCATCATTGGAAGTAAAGTTGGAAATATATATGAAAAAGTGGTTAATAAAAATAATCCAAATATAAATGTAATGATTGTAGCTTTCAATGACTTAATTTTCAATCCTACTAATAAATCTTTTTGTATAAGCTTAAACATTATTTTTCCCCCTTTACATAGTGAAACATTACATCCTCTAAATTTGGAATACTTATATTGTCACTATCTAATCCTTTTCTATTTATAAATAAGCCTTCTGTATAATACTTTGTTTCTTTTATAGAAATAAAATTTAATTTACTTTCTTCAAGTTCTTCCTTTGAACCTCTAAAAATTCTATATCTTTCTTTTATCCATTCCATATCTTGTGAGAAAATTAACTTTCCCTTGTTAATAAATGTTATATAATCTGCTATTCCATCTAAATCTGAAGTTATATGAGTAGAAATAATAACACTTCTTTTTCCATTTTCTATTTCTTGTTGAAGTAACTTTAATATATCTTTTCTGACGATAGGGTCTAGTCCTGCTGTAGGTTCATCCAGTATTAAAAGCTTTGCATCATGAGACAATGCATTAGCAATCATAAGCTTTATTTCTTCACCTTTTGAAAGTTCTCCAATATATAATTTTTTATGAATTCCAAATCGCCATAAATAAGAATCAAAAAGATTTGAATCAAACTTTGAATAAGCTTTACTGACTATTTTCTTAAAATCTTTAACACTTAAGTGAGAATAAAAATTTAAATTATCAAAAACAAATCCAATATTATCTTTAATATAAATTTCATCTTCAAAAATATCCTTATCAAATATTTTTATTTCCCCACTATCACTTTTAGTTAATCCAAGAAGCATTTTTATTAATGTTGTCTTTCCAGAACCATTAGGCCCAATTAACCCCATTATATAGCCTTCTTTTAATTCAAAAGAAATATCTTCTAGTTTAAATTTACCCCTAGTTTTATTTACATTCTCAACCCTAATCATACTATTCTCCTTCATATAACAAATCTATCATGCTATAAATATCTTTCTTTTCTAATTTTATTGCTCTTGCTATTTGCATAATTTCTTCTAACTTTTCTTCTATTTCCTTAAGTTTTTCTTCATAAATAAGTTCCTTATTAAAGTAAGATACATAACAACCCTTTCCCCCAACAGTTTCAATGAATCCTTGACTTTCAAGCTCTTCGTAAGCCCTTTTAGTTGTAATTACACTTATATTTAAATCCTTAGCTAAGGACCTTATAGAAGGTAATTTTTCATTTGGCTCTAACGTTCCATTTATAATCTCTTCTTTTATAGAATTAGCTATTTGTTCATATATAGGAAGCTTAGATGAATTACTAACTATTATTTTCATATTTCACCTCACATAACCGTATTTTCTGTATATGTATACTATATACAGTATATACATGAAAAGTCAATATTTTTTTACATTTATTACTAAATATATTTATTTGATATATAATTAATAAAAAATTTTATATTAATTATTGTCAATCATATAGTAATTACTATTATTTAAAACTTAAAGGAAGTCACAAAATTAACGCGACTCCCTTTAAAATTCTTATACACTCTTGTTTTATAAATTCTATAGGGTATGCATTCCCATTATCAATTATCATTTACCTATTGCGCTTTTGTAGATTTATCCTACAAACAGTCTCCTTTTCATAATTCAACGAATGTGACATTCTTTCATTTTTTCACTTCTTCTCCATTCTTATGTTCTTCTCCACCATTCCCATAGCCTTATAAAATCCTATTGCCTTTTCATTAAAACTCCAAACACCAAGTTCCAAGCTCTCAGCCCCATTAAACTTTACTAAATCATAAGAATAGTCAAATAACATTCTTCCCAACCCTTCTCTTCTATTACTTTCATCTATACAAATTTCATCTATATAAGCAAAGAACTTATCTTGTAATAAATCTATATTTTTAATCTCTATATACCTTATTATTGTGTATCCTACTATTTTTTATTTTTAGTTATCACTATGATTTCTACATTATTATCACTTAATAATTCCTTAAAATATGATTTATAAATTGTCTTGTTTACTTCTTTATATACATCTGGCCTATTTTTAATATGAAATGTGTGTAGTTCTTTTGAAATCTTACTTATATATTTATAATCTTCTAATTTAGCATGTCTTATTTCTATCCCAAGACAATCACCTCATAATATTTGTATTACGAATATTATGAGATTGTTACCAATGAATCATATAAATGAAAGTAACAATTTAAGCTTCACTTACTTATACTAATTATAGAAATACTATATTAGGAGTGTATCAATGAATTTTAATGATGATGATTCGATCTTGTATCCAGATGATTCAAGATTTCAACCTCCTCTGTTTGGAAACCTATTTCCTAGCTTTCCAGCAAACAATTCTCCGTTCCCTGGTGGTAGTACTTTGAATATAGGTCCTCCACCAAATTATACGCCAAATAAAAATAGTGCTGAGGTTAAAAAACTTAATTCAGGAACTAATACAAAAAAGGATAATAAATCAAAAGATTCTAAAACTAAAGCTGTAAGTCCTGGCTCTATTAGTTTTTGCTTATTTAAATTTACTTATATTTGGGAAACTAATGGTAGAAATTACTGGGCATTTTTATTAAATGTTGACAGTAAAACTGTTTCTGGCTTTAGATGGTTTAGAGGAACTTGGGTTTATTTCGGAGTTGATTTAAAGAAAATAGATTCATTTATTTGTTATCGAAATGATTCTACAGATGATTCCACAAATGATTCTAGTATTGAACCTGCAGAAATTTCCAATCCTTTTAGAAATACAAAAAAAGAATATTCATCTAATGGTGTAAGAAATATTTATACAAAAGTTTTAACCTCCATAGAAGTTCCTGAAATAAGAGACGACTTCTTAATAAATTACTTAGGTGAAATAGATGGCGAAGAAATAACCGCTAAGATTCCTTGTAGACAAACAAGAATAACTAATTATAGGATAGTTCTTCAATTAACATATCCTGAAGAATTTAATGAACAATTAATAGATAAAATAAATTTATGTGCAAATGATGCTGTTAAAGATGCATCTAGGTACTTAGATGAATTTAGAGATAGTAAAAACTTTTTAACCCCTTTAGAGATATTTAATTCTTCTACTAAACAAATAGGAAAATCTTTAAAAGTATTTTCTAATAACTTTCATATCAAATTAAAAAAACTTAAACTGCCTAGAGAAGTCGTTAAAGAAGTAGACTATACAATTCTTCAAGAAAAAATAGAAGAACCTTGGAGAATACTTTAAATAATGCATAATAGCTTATTTTATATAGTAAATTAAGGGACGCATAGGCGTCCCTTATTAAATAGACTGTATTATTTATTTTGCAAATAAACTTTATAGTTATATGGTAAAAGTTCAATTTCTTTATCTATTAAGATATCCTTTTCTTCTATACACTCTTTAACTTTTAGCCCTTTTATTTCTTCTGGAAATGCTATTTTCTTACTTATACTATCATTATTTAAAACTACGTATAAGACTTCCTTTTCACATTCCTTTTTATACATTATAATATTGTTTCCCTCTTCAATATTCATCCACTGAAAGTTTTCTATTCTAAAGCTTTCATAAGTTTTACGCAATTGTATTAATTTTTTTATAAATAGAAATAGTTCCTTATTTTGCTTGGCTTCATCCCAAATCATTGGTTGTCTATTTTTATGCTCTCCACCTGACATACCAACTTCACTGCCATAATAAATACATGGAGAACCTGGATAAGTAAATAATAACAAGTATGCAAGCTTAGCAACCTCTACCTTTTCATTTACTATACTAAAAATCGCTCTGTATCATGGCTATCTAGAAGATTAAAAAGATTTTTAGTTAAATGCTTTGGATATCCTACTAATAACTTACTTAGCTCAAATTTAAAGTCATTAGAGCTATATTTAATTTTAGCAGTATTATTTAAGCGAAAATAAGACCAAATAGGAATTGAAAACTCATAATTCATAACTGCATCAAATTGATCGCCTTTTAGCCAAGGATATGAATTATCCCAATTTTCACCTAATATATATACATCCGACTTTATTGACTTCAATCTTTTTCTAAGCTCTCTCCAAAAATCATGAGATACCTCATTTGAAACATCTAGTCTCCAACCATCTATATCATATTTTTCAACCCAATAACATGCAACATTTAAAAGATATTCTCTTGCAATAGGATTACTTGTATTCCACTTTGGCATAGATTGGGTATAAGCAAATGTATAATAATTTAACTCTTCTCTTTCTACTTCTTGTGGTACACCATTTTTCAAATTTCCATTTACTATAGGCTTATCTGGATTTAGTATATAAAAACAATCATAGTATTTAGATTTTTCTCCATTCCTTACTACATCTTGCCAATACGGATGAAAAAATCCACAATGATTAAATACTGCATCTAACATTACTTTAATTCCACGTTTATGGGCTTCTTTAACTAATTCACCAAAAATCTCATTATCACCTAACTCTTCATCAACTTTAAAATAGTCTGTGGTATCATACTTATGCTGACTAGGTGATTCAAATATAGGATTTAAATAGATTCCATTAAACCCAGCTTCATTAATGTAATCAAGTTTTCTATAATTCCAATCAAATTCCCTTCTATACTAGTATTTCCTCCATAAAAGCTTTTAGGAAATATTTGATACCAAATAGTATTAGATACCCAATCTGGGGCTATATATAAATCTTCTTCATTTATATATGGATAATTAAAGTAATTAAATAAATCATATAATTTACTTTTATCTTTTGTATAAGGAAGCCTATAATGGCTTCCTAATATATATTTTTCATCTTTATTTTCAATTATAAAACAGTATTTAATTCTCTTCCATTTTATATCGCTAATTTCTGCAAACCAACAATCATGATCCCTTGTAATTTGTTCCTTTACCATTTTAATTTTATATACTGAATCTATATCAAAATCATATACTCCACTTCCATCATTTCTTGGAATCCAATTAAATGGATCTACTGCTAAAAGTTCAACATTATCTACATCATTTTTGGCTGTTTTTATCCTTATATGAAGCTTGTCTTTACTATATGCATATGAAAAGGAACTTTTAGGTTCATGTATAATTGCTGCAAAATTCATAGTAATTCTCCTTTCATTATTCACTTGCTACTAATGCTTCAAAATCACTTTGTGCTTTTTTAGCTCCTTCTTCTGGTGTTAATGTTCCATCAAATACAGCATTTAATACTCCTATCATTGTTGTCCAATAATATGATATTCTTTTTGTACTTGGCATAGGAACAGAGCTTTTAAATGCTTCAGAATATACTCTTAGTTCTTCATCATCTTTTAATCCTTTTATATTTGATATATCATTTTTTGCAGTAATTCTATATGATTTATCATATAGAATTTGTGCTGCTTCATCTGAAGCTAAGAATAGAGCAAATAATTCTGCTGCTTTAGGATATTTTGAATAAGATGAAACATATGCATTTTGAACTGCACTAAATGATTTCATTTGTTTTCCATCCATAGTAGGTAGTGTTGTAACACCAAAGTTCACATTCTCATTTTTTAATGATTTAATTAACCATGGCCCTATTGGATAATAAGCTGTTTTACCATCTTTAAAATTTTGCTCAAGAAGTGACATTGTCTCCATTTTTAAATCTTCTGACTTAATTGGTATATATTTTTTTAATTCTGCAATTTTTTCTAACCCTTTTGTAAATTCTGTTGTATTAAATCCTGGATTATCTCCATCCTTTCCATCAGATCCAAATAACTCAAAACCATATAAACTTAAGAAAGGATAAGCAGGATACCCATCTGTTGGAACTGTTAAATACCAAAACTTATTTGAGCTAGCATCATTATATTTAAGTGCTTCTTCTCCAATTTGCTCCATAGTTTTAGCAGGTTCCCCCTTAACTAAATCTTTATTATACAGTAATGCATATGTTTCAATAGATACTGGCACTCCATAAACTTTTCCATCATCTGTAACTGTCTTTACAGCAACTTCATTAACTTCATCTTTTATAATGCTTGAAACTTTTTCATCTAATTCTGCTAAAATGCCTGCATCCTTAGCTGTTGTAAATTTATCATGAGCTGCCATAAATACATCAGCTCCATTCCCTGCTGGTCCATCTAACATCATTTTATTAACGGAATCAAGACCATTTTCTTGAACATTAACTTTTACACCATATTTTGCTTGGAAGGCTTCTGCTATAGCACCTCCAAATTCAGCATCTCCAGATAGTGTCCAAAAGGTAATTTCTGCTCCTTCTTCAGGTGTAAGATCACTAGTTTCCTTAGATTTATTATCATCTTCAACTGGAATTTCTTTTTTAGCACATCCACCCATAACACTAATAAACATTGATGATACTAAAAGTAAATTAATTATTTTTTTAAATTTCATTTTCATTCCCCTCCAAATTAACTTTTATCAGCTCCTGCTGAAACACCTTGAACCAAATATTTTTGAAAAATAATAAATACTATCGTAATTGGTATAGCTATAAGTATTGCTCCTGCTGCAAAAATTGTGAAATTAATACTCTCCTTTCCATTTATTAATGCAAATAATCCAACTGCCAATGTCTTAGATTTATCACTAGATAGTAAGATATTAGGCAAAATAAAGTCCATCCACGGAAGCATAAATTGAGATACTGCGCAATAAGTAATAATTGGTTTAGACATAGGAAGTATTATTTTATAAAAAGCTTGGAATTTAGTACATCCATCAATATATGCTGCTTCATCTATTGCAAATGGGACTCCATCTAAATATCCCTTTACTAGCCATGTATTATAAGGGATTGCCCCTACCGAATATACAATTATCATACTAATTGGATTTCCTACTAACCCTAATAATAGAAATAAAGTATATATAGCTGTCATTGATAAAAATGTTGGGAACATAGAAATAATCATAATTGTCATAAGACTTGCTTTTTTGCCCTTAAATTTAAACCTTGACATAATCCAAGAGGTTAGCATTATTAATATTAGTGAAAATATTGTACTAGCAACTGCAATTTTTAATGTATTAAAGAACCATAGCGCATAATTCGTTTCTGCAAAGAGCCTTCTATAATTATCTAAAGTTAAATTAGCAAAATTAATTTTTGTTAATGGCCCACTTCCTTTTTGAAATGAAGATAATATAATCCATAAAACTGGTACAATTACAACTAAAGACATAACAATAAGCTCTAAATTCACTAAAATTCCTGTTATCTTCTTTTTCATAATATTCCTCCTATAATTCCTTGAAGGATACAGTTCTCCTAAAGTTCCAATAAGAGACAGTACCTATAATAATAAATAGTAAAACGCTCATAACAGCTGCAATATCATACATTTGCTGATTTAATGTTAATTTGTATATCCAAGAAATCAAAATATCTGTATCACCTGCAAACTGCATTTTTTCATTTATAGGACCCCCTTGAGTAAGGAAATAAATTGCACCAAATGAATTAAAATTAGCTGCCATACTCATGATCAAGTTTGGAATTGTAGCACGAAATACTAATGGTAAGGTTATTTTCTTAAAAGCTTGAAACTTTCCTGCTCCATCAATATAAGCCGCTTCATAAAGACTTTGATCTAAGTTTGAAAATACACCAAGCATCATAACCATAAACATTGGAAAGCCAAGCCATAGATTAACTACTAATACAGTAACTTTAGCCATATAAGGATCAGATAAAAATGGAATATTCTCTGAAATAATTCCTAAATTTAATAACAAACTATTTAGTGGTCCAAATTGTCCATTTAAAAGATTTCTAAATACTAAAAGTGATATCATTTGAGGAATTGCCCAAGGTAATATTAAAATTGTTCTAAAAAATCTTTTAAATTTTACTGATTTATGATTTAAAAATATTGCTTGTAACATTCCCATAAAATATGATGATAATGTACTTACGAGAGTCCAAATAATTGTCCAAAGTAATACTTTAATGAAAGTTTTCGACCAAATAGGAACTGTAAATAATTTTTTGAAATTAGAGATCCCAACCCAATCTAATAGCTTTCCTGGTGGTAAATGGTCTCTATTATAATTTAGAAATGCTGTTAATACTGAAAATATTATTGGCATAATGACTACAAATAAGAATGCGATTCCTATAGGTATTAGTAACATATAAGGAAAATTTCTATTTTTAACTTTGCTGAAATATTCCTTTGAAGTTACATATTCTCCTGTTTCATCAATTTTTTTACCTGTTATATATGCATCTCTAATGTTAAATATATAAATAGCTACAAATAGACTTAAAGTAAATATAGCTATCACACCATTGATTAATAGCATGGTAGAATGATCCCCATACTTTCCTCCTACCTTTTCCCCTAATGTAACTATTCCCCAAAATCCCTTTACAAAAAAACCACCATGAAGCCTAATTGAGAAATCATTTACATGACCCATAAAATACTCAAGCCAATATCCACTAAATAACTCAATGGTTATCATTAATATTTGTAATGCAAAAATAATAAGTCCTTTTAATCTTTGTTTACAAATGAAAAATTGACCACTCCCCCAGAGAAAAACTGATAAGATTAATGACTTTTTTCTTTTCATCCTAATCTTCCTTTCCACTATAATCTAATCAAAAGCATCTTTTGTTAAGTTAATTTTTATTATTACTTATGCGTTTAACCTATTGAAATTATAGCCTTATTAATTAGTAATATCAATTGATTTTTCTCTATTTAAACAATTTCAGAAATTTAAACAATTCCCATATTATGTGATTAAAATTTAACTTACTTAACTTTTTTTGTTAAGTAAATTTGAAAAAGCTAAAGCTTAGCAATTATAGTTCTAATTAGATATAATATTTTTTTGTTAATTACTTAAAATTTTATATTAATAAAAAAAGAAAATTGCACTTTTGTTTATTTGTACAATTTTCTTAAATATTTTATTTATTTATTTTTTAATGGTTTTATATATGAAACATGATTAATGTTTTTTGTACTTTCAAGTCTCAATAATTTTTCCATGACTTCTATAGCTTTTTCTGCCTTTTCTTTATTACTTACAGTAATTACTTTAGTATCTGATAATAACATAATGTCTCTTTCAGAATTTACAACTACGCAAATATTTTTATTATCTATATAATTTTCTACCTGCATACCTAATACTTCTCCAATAACTAAGCCTTTTTTGTCTTTCCGTTCTTTTAAGAACTCTTTTAAATTATCTTCATATTTATTAATAAATATATCTTTCATAGATATCCTATTTAATACAGTATTTAAAATTCTTTTATTTGAATAATCATCCATAATAACATAATATTCTTTGCCTAAGTATTCCTCTGCCATATCTAAAACTTCATCAAAATCAGTTAGAATCTTACAAAAAATATCGTCTTCTATATACCCATCTATAAAAATCGCAGGCACATAAAATTGATTAGCAATTTCCTTAAATCTTTCCTTATCTAAGTCTACTATAAATACTGCATCAAGAGATCGCTTTTGTCCTATTGTTACATCTTTTGTCATTTCTTTTGTAGGCAATAAAAGTACATCATATCCTAAAGTATTTAATTTTCTTTGTATTTCCCTTGATAAATCATAATACTGATACAATTTACTTTTTTTGTTTTTTGCTTCCATGTTAATTATTATTCCAACCATATAGCTTCTCTTACTAGCTAAAGATTTTGCATTCATATTTGGAACGTATTTAAGTTTATTGGCAGCTTCAAATATACGCATCCTAGTTTCATGACTTATATTTTCCTTACTTGAATAATTTAATACATATGAAACAGTAGCAGTTGAAACTCCAGCTTCCATAGCTATATCTTTCATAGTAACTCTTTTTGTAGACATGTAACCACCTCTATTCTACTTGCTTATGGGCTTAAGTATAGCATTAGTAAATATTTGCTGTCAATTTTTACACCTTATATTGCTTATATATGATTATATCTATTGTGATGAATATTATATAAAATATAAAAGAGGCATATTTCTATACCTCTAATTTTATTTATAAATATTTTTCTTTTCTTTCATTATACATTGTTATTCCAAGAGTTAATGCTAATCCTCCCCATAGAACAATTGCACCTAATGCAAAAAATGAAGTTGCTATTCCAGTCATTATAAATCCTCCTTTTTTCAATTACTCTACTACATTCTTACTCTTCCAATGTCTTTTACTTATTATTAATGCTAAAATTATTCCAAAGCCGATTATACTCCAACCATATGCTAATAGTGCCGATAACTCATATCCTCCATAAGGTGTTTTTACTTCTGTAAGGATACTTTGTACTAACATAAATACTAGTATAGCTGGTGTTACGAATTTTACACAAATATTCCACCACTTACCTATTCTAAAGTATGAAATTTCATTTGTATGATTTCTAACTGTGTCAGGACTAGATATCCAGCCTATCAATATTACTTCTAATAAGCCAACTACAACTATTCCATAGTTATTTATAAAGTTATCTATTATATCTAATAAATATAACCCTGCTCCTGTTGAATATAATATTCCAATTAAGAATCCTATTGTACATATAACTGCAACAACTTTATTTCTTGCCCATCCAAATTTATCTATAAATGGCGCAGATACCGCTTCTATAAGAGAAACTGAAGATGTTATTCCTGCAAATAATAAACATAAGAAGAATAATACTCCTAAAATAACTCCAAGTGTTCCCATTTCCGTAAATACTGCTGGAAATACTACAAATGCAAGACCAACTCCACTTGATACAACTTCATTTATAGGTACTCCTTTTGATGTTGCCATAAATCCTAATATAGAAAATACTGCTATAGCTGATAAAAATTCAAATCCACAATTGGCAAAAGCAGTCATAAATGCACTATTATTTATATCTGTTTTCTCTGGTAAATAGCTAGAATAAGTCATCATTATTCCCATTGCTAAACTAAGAGAAAAGAATACTTGTCCATAAGCAGCAATCCATACCTTGGGCTCCATAACTTTTGACCAATCTGGTGTAAATAAAGTATTTAAGCCTTCTGTAGCTCCTTCTAAATTTACAGATCTTATTACTATTATTATCATTATTACTACTAATGCTGGCAAAAGAATTTTATTAGCTTTTTCTATTCCACCCTTTATTCCTTTATAGCATATAATCCAATTTATAAACCAAATTACAGCTATTCCTATTAGTATTGGTAAAATAACTCCACTAAATTTAAATGGTGATTCTGTTAATTTTATAAAATCAACATGAAAAAATGTATTTGTATCACTTCCCCATGCTTTAGTTAAACTAAATCTTAGATAATTTACTGCCCAACTTAAAATCATAGAGTAATATGTTAATATTATAAATGCATTTATAGTTGGCCACCATCCAAGCCATTCCCACTTTTTATTTACTTTAGCAATTGCAAGTGGTGTTGAACCCTTAAACTTATGCCCTAATCCATATTCTAATATTAATAACGGAATACCAGCTGTAAATATTGCAAAGAAATATGGTATTAAAAATGCTCCTCCTCCGTTAGAATATGCTATATATGGAAATCTCCAAATATTTCCTAACCCTACTGCTGAACCTATTGCAGCAATTATAAATCCTAATTTTGATCCCCATTGTTCTCTATTTTCTTCCATAAAATCGCTCCCTTATAAAGTCATAACTTACGTAACTTATTAATATTTAAATATATAATAT
>NZ_ASRV01000227.1 GCF_000401215.1 Clostridium sartagoforme AAU1
TACATGTCATAAAAGGTGTAAAAAATAATCATCTCATAATTTAATAAGATGATTACTTTTAATATTACTCATATTTGTTTATTTTCAAATTTCTAATTTTCTATAAGAAACTCCTTATGTAACTTCCAGTTATTATCTACCCATTTAAATATACTTATATTATCAAAGTAACAATTAAAGTTAAATGAATATTTATTTACATATTCCCATACCTCGTTATATATTGGTGGAACTTTCTTTGAAGTTAATGTAACATGAAGAATTTTATCTTTTCCGTCTTTTTTATTAAACTCAATATAGTCAAAATCATTTAAAACATCTATTAATTTATCATGAAGAACTTTACCTTCATTAGACATATTAACATTCATATAAATGACTCTATCATCAAAATGATTATACTTGTTCATTTTAAACTCTGCTTTTTTTTCTTTTTTACTAAACTTATATAAGGCATCTTCTAAATCTTTTATACTTTTATCATATTCAAATGGTGCTTTAATTGTAAAATGCGCAGGAAGCTTCGATGATTTGGCTTTAAATTTCTCAAAGATATCTTTTCTCATTTCATCATTAAAGTTACCAGCTTCTCCCTTTACAACGCAAACTATAACATATCTCATAAAGATAAATTTCCTTTCACAAAAATTCTTTAAAAACATAGTTAAGCAATAATTAACTATATTTTTAAAGAATTTGATTTTTTTAATTTAATGGATATCCTATTTTATATTAATGTTTTTTCTCTATAGGTAAACATTCAATTCTATACCCAATTTCTTTATTAGCCATTCTATAGCCCTTATTTATCATTTCTTCCCTACTCATTTCATTACCTAATAAAGCATCTATAGTTATTTGTAATCTCTCTGGAAAATATTTATCAAGCAATCTTTCATCAATATATTCTTGATCTTTTATAGAATAATCATCTAAAATATGTTTTACGTTAAATCCATATTCTTGTAAAGTTCTTCCAACTAATATACTTCTATGACATCTTATAGGATCTTGCATAGCCCCCAGTAAGGCAATTCTATAGCCCTTATTACAACCATCCTTTAGCCTTTCAATCCCTTTAATAAAATCTTCTTCATGAATAACTTTTTCAAAATCAGAATATCCCTCTTCATTGTAAGAGATTTTATTAAGCCTCTTTGCTGCAAGTTCCTTAGCCATATAAATATATACAAATCCAGCTTTAGTTAAAGTATACTTTATAGTTTCCTTATCAAATTGAACATTATACTTTGAATAAGGTGTTCCTCTAATATCAACAACAGTATCAATATCATAATATCTTAACATATCTATTAATTTTTCAACTGTATAATTTGAATGTCCTATTGTATATATATCCATTAAAACTCACCTCATATCATTATATTTAATTCTCATTTTATAATTAGGTAAATAGTTTTAGTAGTTCTTCCTCTGTTATTGTATTTAAAGTTTCTCCAGTTAAGGTATCTCCATCTATTATTTTGCTTATCAATTCTTTCTTTTCTTCTTGTAGCTTTATTATTTTTTCTTCAATAGTATCTTTAGATATAAGTTTTATTACTTCAACTATATTTTCTTGTCCAAGTCTATGAGCTCTATCTGTGGCTTGATCTTGAACTGCTGGATTCCACCAAGGATCAAAATGGACTACAACACTAGCTGAAGTTAAATTTAATCCAACTCCACCAGCTTTTAAAGAAATTAAGAATATATTTTTATCTCTATTATTAAATTCATTAACTAAATTTATTCTTTCTTTTGCTTTAATACTTCCATCTAAATATAAATAACTAATATTATCCTCTTTTAATTTATTTCCAATATTCTTTAATACAGATGTAAATTGCGAAAATATAATTACTTTTTTATTTGAATCTATAGTTTCTTGTATTATTTCTTTAACTGCTTTTATCTTTGCACTTTCTTCTTTAAAATCATCTATTAATAAAGATGGATCTAAACAAAGCTGACGTAATTTTGTAAGATAAGATAAAATAACTATTTTATTATCTTTAATCTTTTTATTTTCCTTAAGTTTCTTTTTAATATCTTTCATATATGAATTATAAATTTGCTTTTGACTAAAAGTCATTGGTATTAAGTATTCTTTTTCTATTTTATCTGGTAATTCATCTAATACATCTTCTTTTAATCTTCTTAATACAAATGGAGAAATAAGTTCTTTAAGTTCTTTTAAACTTTTGTCATCTCCATTTAAAAACTTATATTTAAATTTTTCTTCATTATACAAATATCCTGGAGTTATAAAATCAAATATTGACCATAATTCTAGTAAATTATTTTCTATTGGCGTTCCAGTTAAAGCTAGTTTACAATTTGCTTTTATAGATTTAACTAACTCTGTGATTTTAGACTTTTTATTTTTAATATTTTGTGCTTCATCTATTATACAAAAATCAAATCTTTTCTCTTCATACCACTTAAAATCACTTCTTAAAGTTCCATAGGTAGTTAGAAGTACATCATATTCTTTATAATTTTCTTTAACTTTCTTTCTTTCACTAACACTTCCATGAATTACTCCTACTTTTAGAGTATCTGCAAATTTTTCAAATTCACTTTTCCAATTATATACTACAGAAGTTGGCGTTATTATTAAACTCTTTTTATTCTTATTTGAAAGTAGTAAAGTTATTGTTTGAATAGTTTTACCAAGCCCCATATCATCAGCTAATATTCCACCAAAGCCTAAGTTTTCTATTGACTTCAGCCAATTATATCCTTTAATTTGATATTCTCTAAGGTTGCCATTTAAATCTTTTGGAACAGCATAGTTTTCTTCTTTATTATTTAATTTATTTACTAGTTCTTTTATTTTTTCTTCTCCAGTTATAAATGGGATCCTTTTATTTCTTATTTTACTGTCTAAATGTATTAGGCTAAATTTATCAACATATATTTCTTCTTTATATACATTATTAAATAAATTTAGCTCTTCTATAGTTTTAAAAAATTCAACTACTTCCGTGTCCTTTAAATCTAAAAAGTTATTTTCTTTTGTTTTATAAAAAGAACTTCCACTTTTTATTCTTTCCATTATATACGCTATTTCACTATAATCTACTTTATCTATCTTATAACCAAAATTATAATAATCATCTATTTCTTCTATTTTACTTATTATATCATTAGATTTTATAAGCTTTATTTCACTAAACTCATTAGATAAAGTTACATCTCCAATTTTACTTAAATTATCTATCCCTTCACTTAATAATATATATTTATCCTCA
>NZ_ASRV01000228.1 GCF_000401215.1 Clostridium sartagoforme AAU1
CTCATCATTCCCTATAAATATAAACTTATCTTTATGTTTTATAAACTTATATCTTTCAAGCTCCATTTCTATTTTTTCTTTTGCCCTACTATCTTTTAATCCATTTAAACTATTAGCATAGTTTATATCAATGCTGCAATATATATTGTCATTTTCTTTTTCTATATAAAATCTTGGAGTATTAACTTTATTTATTTCATTTTTTACAGTTTCATCTATAATTATGTCCTTTGAAATTTCACCTACTATAAACAATAATTTCTTTAAATTACTTTCTGTATTTTTATAAATCAAACTATCTTTTCCATCCAATTTATCATATATTCCTTTATAATATTTTAATTGCTTTTTTGTAGGCAAATATATTTTCTTATCATATATCCAAGTCTCTTTTTTGTCATCAATAGGTATTATACTCTTCTTTTGAGATTTTAATATTAAAGCTTCACCTTTCTTCTTTAAAGTAAAAATTAAAGGAATATCTTCTTTATAAATAACTGAGTTATAGTTCATATAATCATAAGTTAAAACTATATTTTTATCATTATCTATTAGTTCTAAAAAACTCCTAAGTTCATCTTTATATAATATAAAGCTTCTAGCATTTACAATTCTACTTTTACCTTCTTTAAATTTCGCTTTTAAAAAATCTATTATTACAGTATTACTCTTGTTAAACTTATTATTTTCATCAAATAAAAATTTACCTAATGATTCTACTGCAATTGTATTTTCTTCTCCCGATCTAAGCTCTAAATGATATTCTTCATTTTTATTTATCTTAACTTGCTTTATCTTTATATCTAATTTTAATATTTTATTATTAATTTCAGATTTTGCTTTATTATGGCCTTCTTTTTCTTTGTTATTTAATGCCGCATAATAAAACTTATATATAGTAGCTACTAAATGGCTGCAAATATAATACTTTGTTTGCTTGCTGTTTTCTTCAAATTGACTGCAGCTGCATTTAACATCCATTACATTATTATTTAAATCAAACTTTATATGAGTATTATATTCATTCTTATTTCCCAAAACTCTTCCATATATATGATAAGTATCATTTATCTTTTTACTTACAACCTTAGATACTAACCCATTCTTAAATAAAGCTATTCCGCTATTCTTTGAAATACTAGAACTTAACTTTAACAGTGATTTCATCATAGCCTTTATGCTCATATACATCCCTCCCTTTTAAGCTTACTTAATATTATATATTATTTTATATTACTTCATTTATTTTTTCTTCCTATATTATAACCTTTACTTAATAAAATAGCTTTGTTATTTGGTGTACTTTTATTAAAGTCTATATTTCTTACTTTATAATATATTTTATCAAGGTAAATCTTAATATTGATATTTATTAAATAGAGATCATTATAATACATTAAATTTTATTTTAATAATTCACATAAAAATGAGAGAAGCTTGTACAACTTCTCTCATTTTTAGATGCCTAATATATTTAAGTATCTCTATATTTTATATTTAAATATGTAACTAATTTATTATAAATTCAGTTAATGTTTCTTCACTTTTTACTTGTATATTTCCATTATGCTTATTAACTAATTCTTTTACTATATATAAACCAAACCCATTTTCTTTATGTTTATTTTCTTTAGTTGAAAATCCTTGATGAAAAATTTTATCAATTATATCCTTATCTATTTGAGGACCATTATTTTGTATGCTTATAACTATATGATTATAGTTATAAAAGCTTTTAATCATTAACAAACCTCTTCCATTTAAAGCTTCTATAGAATTTCTTAATATATTAGAAATAATTCTTTGTAGATCCATTTCATCTATATTTGTATCTTCTAATTTAGCTTTTTCATCTATTAAAATATCTATATCTATGAAATTAATAGAATTAACTATTCTAGATATAAGAGAATTTTCATCACTTACAACTTTAACTTGTGTTGAAATATTATTTCCCTCTATTACGCTTTTAAATAATTCTCCTAACTTATCATAATTTTCATTAGATATGCTCCATATAAATATGAAATCTGAGAGCCATAATCATGTTTTATTTTTTTCAATTCATTAATCTTATTTTCTAATTCCGTGTTTAAATTATATATTTCACTAGATTTCTTATTTACACTTGCAAAATACCAAGTAACTAAAATAATAAATCCACCTAATAGTAAAAATACTATTTCTTCAAATATTGGATTGTCTTTTCCATTAATAATAAATGATAAAGATATTATAAAATCAAGTATTATTGTTATTATTATAAAAGTAATTATAGATGAAATTCTTGAGTTAATCGTTAAAAAGACTTTATACATAAATTTCATATTACTCAAAACAAAATATGAAATAATATATGAAGGGATATAAACAACTAATATCAGTAATAAATTTATATTAGTGCTATCAATAGTTATTACATTACTAACGAAGTTAATTATAATATTACTAACTATTGAGTTTATACAAATTATAAAATATATTATACTAAATCCAATAGTGGCTGATAGCTTATCCTTGTAATAGGGAAGAACCGCCAAAACTAATGATACTATATGCATTATTATAATTGCTAAACTATAATTTCCCATAATAGAAGTAATTAATATTATTACTAAAGATATGCCCCCTATTAATGAAAAGGTTTGTATTTTACTTTTCTTATATTTTTCATCAATGCAATAATTTATCGTCATAATGAACATAGTACATTGAAGAATACTATTAATAATGTCAAAAAAACCAGTGTACATATCCTATATTCCCCTATCTAAATTTTTTAATTGATTGAATTTATTTTATTGTTTTATTTCATAATTATATTTTATTGTTAACTTATTAAATTATACAATATTTCCGTATAATATGCTATGTTTTTTACTTATTATTTAATTATTTAATCTTCTTTTTCGTAAATTTTTAATTCAATTTTATTTTTAATCAAAAGTCATCATAAGTGATTTATTTTTTGAAAACCTTTTCTTTTGTATCTAGATTAATTTAACTTTTATCATATTAAATATATAAAATAATATAAGCTATAGATTAGATTTTTATATCCACTCCATAGGCTTATATTATTTTAATTTATATATAAGTTAAAGATTTAAAGGTAAATTTATAATGAATTCAGTTAAATCTTCATTACTCTTTACATATATATTACCATTATATTTATCAATCAATTCTTTTACTATGTATAAACCAAAACCATTTTCTCTATCTTTGTTTTCCTTAGTTGAGAATCCTTGTTCAAAAATTTTATCAATATTATTTTTATCAATTTTAGGTCCATTATTTTGAATACTCACAACTATATTATTATAGTTATAGAAGCTTTTAATCATTAGCAATCCTTTTCCATTTAATGCTTCAACAGAATTTCTTAATATATTAGAAACTATTCTTTGTAAATCAATTTCATTTATTTTTGCATCTTCTAATTTAGCTTTTTCATCTATTAAAATATCTATATCATTTAAATCAATAGAATTAACTATTCTAGATATGAGAGAATTTTCATAACTTAAAACCTTAACTTGTGTTGAAATATTATTCCCTTCTATTACACTTTTAAAGAGCTCTCCTAACTTATCATAATTTTTCATAAGGTATGCTCCATATAAATATGAAATTTGAGAGCCATAATCATGCTTTATCTTTTTTAATTCATTAATCTTCTTTTCTAATTCTTTATTCAAATTATATATTTCATTTGACTTTTTATTTACAATTGCAAAATACCAAGTAACTGAAATAATAAATATACCTAGTAATACAAATATTACTTCCATAAAAATAGGATTATCTGTACCATTTACAATATATGAAAAAGATATTATAAAGTCACATACTATTGTTATTATTATAAAAGCAATTATTGATGAGATCCTTGATTTAATCATTAAATACACCTTATATATAAATTTCATATTCCTCATAATAAGATATGAAATAATATATGATGGTAAATACATAATTAATATCATTACTAAGCTTATATACTTATTATCTATACTTATAATACTTGTAAATAAAGAAAATATAATAAAACTTACAATTGAAATTATGCAAATTATAAAATATATCATACTAAATCCAATAGTTGCTGTTAGTTTATCTTTATAATAAGGTAAAATTGCTAACATAAGGGATATTATATGCAATATTATTATTGATAAACTATAGTTTCCCATAGCTGAAGTAATTATTATTATTATTGATGATATTATTGCTATTAATGCAATAATTTGTATTTTATTTTTTTTATATTTATGCTCAATGCAATAATTTATTGTTATCATAAACATTGAACATTGGATAATACTATTAATAATATCAAAAAAACCAGTGTACATATCTAGGGTCCCCTATCTACTTTTTAGTTGCTTCTCTTTATATCGTATAGCATATTGCTTATACAGATTAACGTCCCCTATCTTAATTTTTTAATTGCTTCCGGCATTTCTTCTGCCCCTATTCCTGCTAATGATGATGGACCTATGTTTATTAACATTGCTGCTAATAATAATGTAAATGATCCTAAATACTTCTTTATTTTCATTGTTCCACCTCTCTATTTTTATCATATTTTAAATACTGTAAATCTCTTTATTGTGCAAACTAATAGTACACCATTCTAGATAGGTTTCCCTTGATATTTATTAAACATTAATATAGCTTGTACCAAAATTGTCCAAACTATTATTTGAGAAGCCCATGTAACTTTAAAAATAATAATTGACACTAAAATTAATGCTAAAGAATTTATAATTCCTATCTTCCTATTTTTTTTAATAAGATCTTCTCTTGTGATTGGCATTCTATTATCTATTATTGGTGCCTTATTATATATTGAAAATATACTTACTAAATTTAATATAATGCAACCAATTAAATTTAACTTATTAGTTTCAAATAAAACTATTATTATTGCAACTACTATTAATGTAGCAATAAAACATTTTATTTGAGTGTCTTCATGATATCCACCTATAAATGGTTTTGTAATTGACATTATAAATATTATAAGTAAGCTTTCCTTAAAATATCCTAATAAAGAAAATATAAAAATTATTAGTGAAAATTTTATAATTTCATATACAAGAATCTTTAAAGCATACTTAGCTTGTTCTATTTGGTCATTATTATAATTATTATATTTGCCTAAATCCTCTACAAACCTATATATTAGCTTTTCTACCATAAAACCCCTTTTTTATTTATTATATTTTATTTAATATTATATTTCTTATTATATCACTTATTTGTTTATGATTCTACATTTTTCACTGAATTTAGTGGGTATTTTTGTATTAGTCTCAAAAAAATAAGATGTTATATAAATTTCTTTATATAACATCTTATTAAGCTATATTTTTTTGTTACCTGTTCCCTAACACCTGTTACCTGTCACTTTGTTATGCCCTTGCTCTATAAACTGTGAATTACTCTAAGTACTTCTTCCCCGTATTTTTCAAATTTCTTTTCTCCCATGCCTCTAATATTAAGTAATTCTTCCTTGTTTTTCGGAATTTTATTAGTAAGCTCAATAAGAGTAGAATCTGAAAATATAATATATGGTTTGATTCCTAGCGTATTTGCCTTTTCTTTCCTCCATAATCTTAACTTATTAAACAATTCCTTATTTTCCATTTTTTCTTCAATATCTTCGCTTAACTTACAAATTACTTTTTCTTTTGATTTTAGTACTCTTATCGATTTAGGATTTAATTTTAACATTGAGTATGTACCTTCCTTTAAATTTACATATTCTAAATCCAACAATGTCTTAATTAAATCTCTTATAAATTTGCTACTATACTCTTTCATTATCCCATATGTACTTAAATTATCTAACTTATTTTGAATAATTTTAGGGCCTTTAAATCCTCTTAAAATATCAACTAATACAGAAATTCCATACATTTCTCTTGTCCTATAGACACATGATAAAATCATTTGAGATTCTACTGTAAAATCTCTAAGTTCTTCATTATTTAAACAATTGCTGCAGTTATTACAGTATGGTCTTACCTTTTTATCTCCAAAATAGTTTAAAATTAAATTCCTATAACATTTATCATACTCACAGAAATCAACCATATTTTGAAGTTTTCTTATTTCAATTTCTTTTCTTGTATCTCCAGCTGTGGTATATATTAAATATTCTAATGTTCTTATATCTTCTCTATTGTACAAAAGATGGCACTCTGTTTTTTCTCCATCTCTACCACCCCTACCTATTTCTTGATAATAAGATTCAAGATTTTTGCATAATGTAAAATGTATTATATATCTTACATTAGATTTATCAATCCCCATTCCAAATGCATTGGTAGCAATCATTACATTAAAATTATCTTTTAAAAACTCTTCTTGATAATAACTTTTTTCTTCATCTTTTAATCCACCATGATACTTTGCTGCTTCTATTCCTCTTTCCCTTAGATAATAATATAAAGCATCAACTTCTTTTCTTGTTGCACAATAAACTATTCCTGAGCTTTCTTCATGATTCCGTACATAATCTTTTACAAACTCTGCTTTATCTTCTTCTTTATGCACACATATTAATAAATTTTCTCTATCAAAGCTTCCTAAATATATATATGGATTAATAAATTCTAAAAGTTCTAAAATATCTTTTCTGACTTCACTTGTTGCCGTTGCCGTAAATGCAGTAACTACTGGTCTTACATTTAAACTTTTTATAAAAGGAGCTATATACCTATAACTTTTCCTAAAATCATGTCCCCACATTGAAACACAATGCGCTTCATCTATTGCAATTTGACTTATCCAAAGTTTTCTTAACATTTTATTGAAATATTCATTTTCTAATCTTTCCGGGGCTATATACAAAAGTTTGACGTCTCCATCATAACATTTCTTTAATATTTCCTTTATTTCATCTAAACTTTGAGTACTATTTATATATTCAGCCTTTATTCCTATATCATTAATTGAATCAACCTGATCCTTCATTAATGATATTAAAGGAGATATAACTAAAGTAATTCCATTAAAAATTAAAGCAGGAATCTGATAACAAATTGACTTACCTCCACCTGTTGGCATAATGCAAAGGCTATCCCTTCCTCTTAAAATATTCGATATTATCTCATTTTGGCCTTCTCTAAAGGAGTTATATCCAAAATATTTTTCTAAAATCTTCATTGCTTTATTCATAATGTTAATCACTCCTTTCTCCTTAAGATTCTACCATATTTTTCACTTCTTAAAACAGCAATAAAAAAAAATTGCGAAATAATTTATTCAGTGCACAGTTAACAATTTACAATTCACAATTTCTTGGATAAAGTAACAAGTATAAGATGGTAGATTTTTAAACGAAATACTGACTAAATATATAATCTTAATTTATTTTAAAATAAATTCCATCTTATTTTTGATTATGTTTACGTTTGTTACCTGATACCTGTTCCCTGTTACCTATAAAATGAGAACAACTGTGAACTGTGCCATATGAACTGCGAACTAGAAATTTTACTTCGCAAAATATTACATTTATTGATTTAACATTTTAATTATTTTTTCATTTTGATCTTTTGTCAAATTAAGTTTTTCTGTTACATTTAATAGTTTATCGAAAAGTTCATTTTCTCCTATCAAATTTCTTAAATAACTAGTTATGGAATTACTTATTTCTAAAACTATTTGAAGACCTTCTATTCTTTCTTCGTCATTAAGTTCATTTTGCTCTATTGCTCTATATAATATATAGCCGTAAACAGAACATAATTCAACGTAGTCTATTATTTCATCTGATGATATTTTGCTAATCATATATTCAATTTGTACTGGTGAATATTTTTTATAAATATCATTATTTATATTAAAATGTAGAGATGCATTTATAAATTCATCTTTTAGATTATTTGTTACTTTCGTATTTAAGTAATTTAAAACTAGTCTATATATTATAACATTCATTACGATTGTCCCCCTAAATAATTCCTATAATTATAATTTATCATAATATTGCAAATTTTGAAATTGTATTATATAAAATTTATTATATATTTTTATTGACAATTAAAAGAAGTTCATATATCTATAACATTATTTTTAAGTCAGATTTTTAAGATATAATATTTATAATAAGAATCTATATAAAAATACCTATGCAACCATAGGTATTTTTTTGTTTATAATATTTCCTTTACAGCCTTTATAATTTCATCACTTGTTAAACCATATTTTTTCATTAATTCATCAGGAGTTCCTGATTCACCAAAAGTATCTTTTATTCCTATAGATTTTACTTTTGTTGGTTCACTACTTGTTACAACTTGAGAAACAGTTGCTCCAAGTCCACCTATTATAGAATGTTCTTCTGCTGTAACTATTCCTTTAGTTTCTTTTGCAGCTTTAATTATTAATTCTCTATCTATTGGTTTAATAGTAGATATATTTATAACTCTTGCATTTATTCCTTCTTCTTTTAGCTTATCAGATGCCTCGATTGCTTTTTGAACCATCATTCCAGTTGCAATTATAGCTACATCATTTCCATCTCTAAGAGTTACACCTTTTCCTATTTCAAATTTATAATTATCATCAAATATATCTTCTGTATTACATCTTCCGAATCTTAAATATACTGGACCTTCAAAGTTAGCTGCTGCTTTTGTAGCTTGCATAGCTTCTCTATGATCAGCTGGTACTATTACAGTCATATTTGGAAGTGCACTCATAAGTGCAATATCTTCAACAGATTGATGTGAACCACCATCTTCCCCAACTGTTATTCCTGCATGAGTTGCAGCTATTTTAACATTCATCTTTGGATAACATATTGAGTTTCTTATAACTTCAAATGCTCTACCTGTAGCAAATACTGCAAAGGTACTAGCAAATGGTATATTACCAACATTAGCAAAACCTGCTGCCATTCCCATCAAATTTTGTTCTGCAATACCAGCATTGAAAAATCTATCCTTAAACATATTCTTAAAATCACATGTTTTTGTAGACTTAGAAAGGTCTGCATCAAGTACTACAACTTTTTCATTGTCTTTTCCTAATTCTACTAATGCCATGCCATATGATTCTCTTGTTGCTTTTCCCATTATAAATACCTCCTATTTAGTAATTTCCATTATAGCTTGTTCTGTTTGCTCTTTGTTAGGTGCTTGTCCATGCCATCCTGCTTGATTTTCCATAAAGCTAACACCTTTACCTTTTACAGTCTTAGCTATTATTACACTTGGCTTTCCTTTAACTTCTTCAGCTTTCTTAAATGCTTCATCTATTGAATCAAAATCATGTCCATCACATTTAATTACATTAAATCCAAAACCACTAAACTTTTCATCTAAAGGATTTATTCCCATTACTTCTTCATTTTTCCCATCAATTTGCAATCCATTAAAATCAACTATTGCAACTAAATTATCTAATTTATAATGAGCTGCTGCCATAGAAGCTTCCCAAACTAAACCTTCTTGAAGCTCTCCATCTCCTAGTATTACATATACCTTTGAATTGCTTTTTTGAGCTTTTAATCCCAATGCCATTCCTACAGCATTAGATATTCCTTGACCAAGTGAACCTGTTGATACATCAACCCCAGGAACATGTTTAGAATCTGGATGTCCTTGAAGTAATCCACCTGTTTTTCTTAATGTCTTTAACTCTTCCTTAGGGAAAAATCCCTTTTCAGTTAATACTGAATAAAGTGCTGGAGCCGCATGACCTTTACTTAAAACAAATCTGTCTCTTTCCTCCCATTTAGGTTTATTAACATTTATATTCATTTTTTCATAATATAAATATGTTAATATATCAGCACAAGATAATGATCCTCCTGGATGCCCTGACTTTGATTCATAAAGCATTTCAATTATATTTTTTCTAACATTCTTTGATACAGAAATTAAGTTTTCTTTATTCATAACTTACACCACCCAATCTATTTTACTGTTTTTCTCTCAACTAAATAAGGTTTCAAATTTATAACTTTTTTTGTGTTATTATTGTTTTTTGCAATATCCATTAATAGAACAAAAGCTTCTTTTCCCATATTATAAATAGGTTGTGCAACACTTGTCAATTCTGGTTCTATAAAGGAACAAATCCCAATATTATCATATCCTAATATATTTATGTCTTTTGGTATATTAAAACCTTTTCTTATTAGAAATTTAATTCCACCTATAGCCATTACATCACTACTATAAAATATTGCATCTATTTTTTGATTCCTATCTATTAATCTTTCTGTTGCTTTGATTCCGCCTTCTAATGAAATTTCATCTTCCTCTATTAACTCTTGATTAAAAATATTATATTTACTAGCTATTTTACAAAAGTAACCAAGCCTTGAATTAGATATAATTTCATTTTTATTAGAACCAATGAAGGCTATATTTTTACATTCCTTTTTTATTAAATAGTCTAAACCTATTTTTATCCCCTGTTCATTGTCACAAAAAACACCATTGATATCTTCTTCTATATCATCTATATGCCTGTCAACAATTACAAATGGAACTTCATTAGCTTTTAACATATTAATTGAATTATTTTGCTTACTACTTGCTACAAGTATTACCCCATCTACTAACTTACTTATTAATAACCTTATGTATTCCTCTTCTCTTTTTCCGCTATTAAAAGTATTACATAAGATAATGCTATAACCTTCCTTTTCAGCTTCTATCTCTATAGCTTTTGCCATTTCTGCAAAGAATGGATTTTCTATATCTGGAATAACAAAACCTATGGTATAACTTTTTTTGGTACTTAAACCTCTTGCAAATGAATTTGGTATATAGTTAAATTCCTTTGCTGCTTCTAAAATTCTATTTCTTGTTTCTTCCGAAACACTTATATCTTTATTATTTAATACCATTGATGCTGTAGTTCTAGATACATTTGCATATTTTGCTATGTCTAGAAGTGTTATCTTCCTCATAAATTCCACTCCTTATTGCAATTTTACATATAGAATTATATCATAATTTATTAATATTTATTTGACAATTTTGCTAATAATTTTGATTACTTATAATTTTTTAAAAAACCTCTTCTACCTCTTTTAAATATGGTATTGAAGGTTGTGCTCCTTTTCTTTGAACTGCTATTGATGATACTTTATTTCCAAAGGTTACTGCTTCTATAATATTTTCTTTATTAATGTTTTTAACATCTAATTTTGAACTTAATCCGCCTATAAAACTATCTCCTGCAGCTGTTGTATCTATTGCATTTACTTTAAATGCAGGAACTACTTCATTAAAGTTTTCTCCTATTACCGCAGCTCCTCTTGAACCTAAAGTTATAATTACAAATTTAACTCCTTTATTTAAAAAAACTTGTGCTGCTTTTTTTGCATCCTCTAAATTTTCTACTTTTATACCAGTTAAAACTTCTGCTTCTGTTTCATTTGGTATTATGATATCTGTTACTTTTAAAAGTTCTTCATCTATTTTTTTAGCTGGTGCAGGGTTTAATATAGTTATTTTTCCAAGCCTCTTTGCTCTTTTAAATGCTTCTAAAGTAATTTCTTCTGGTGTTTCAAATTGAGATATTAATATATCACTTTCTTTTAAAGCCTTTTCTGATTTATCAATTTCTTCTTCATTCATTGTCATATTTGATCCTGGAACAACTATTATTGAATTATTTCCATTTTCATTAACCATTATAATTGCCATTCCAGTTGCTTCTTTTTCATCTTCATATATAAAATTTACATCTATATTATCTTCTTTTAATTTGTTTTTAAGTATTAACCCATTATCATCTTTACCTATCTTAGATATCATTATTACATCTGAGCCACACCTTTTAGCTGCTACTGCTTGATTGGCACCTTTTCCTCCTGATATCTTTTCAAAAGATTTTGATAAAATAGTTTCTCCTACTTGAGGGATATCTTTAACCTTTAAAACTAAATCCATATTCATGCTTCCAAGTACACATATCTTATTCATAAATCTCTCTCCTAATTATTATTTTTAGTAAAACGGTTTACTAAATCGATTAACTATATAATAAATCATTTGTAAACGTTTTTCAAGTAGTTTGTTAAAAAAATTTAAAAATTTCTTTTATATTTTGCTTTACTTTATCATATAATAAGACTATACTTAACCTACTGGCTGAGGTCAGCAACTTAATATCGCGGGATGGAGCAGTTGGCAGCTCGTCGGGCTCATAACCCGAAGGTCGTAGGTTCAAGTCCTGCTCCCGCAACCAAAAAAGCTTTGGATTTTCCAAAGCTTTTTATATTTATTTTATCTTACAAATGAATATTCTACTTTTGCTAATCTATTTAATTTCTCTGCATTTATATTAATTATTTCATCTAATAAGTATTCCTTTAGCCTTCTATTCTTTTTAGGCTCTAAGTTCTTTTGTATAGCTATTTTTTCACTTACTGCTATAGTCATAATAGCAACTAAGACGGCTCTAAATCTTTGTTCATTATTGCTTGCAGATGCAATTCCTACACAAATTAATCCACATAATATAGATTCAGTTCCCAATATATTACTAAACTCATTTTGATAGCCTTCAACATAAAATTCACTAAACCCATCAGTTAAGTAATAATCTTCACATTGGACAACTAATATTATATTATGCCTTTTTGAAAAGCTTCTTAAATCAACCCTAGCTTCTATATTTTCTTTTAATTTTAAATCCTTAAAATCTTTGTTCTTTAATTTATCATCACTACTGGTTAATATCTTAAACTCCTCTACTCTTCCTTTCACAACACTTATATTGTATCTATTTATGAATCTTAATGCCATTTCCTTTCTAAGAAATGAAAAATCTACTCCCATTATATCTAAAACAACTGGAATACCTTTTCTTCTTGCAACCCTAATTGATTTTTCAATTGCTTCTACCTTAGCCCCACTTAAATCTTCTAAATTAATCAATAGACAATCACATTTAAATGTTATATCTGGTGCTTCTTCAACAAAATTTGCAATTATAGGATTACCATCATAGCATAAAATTCCTTGCGCTAAATCTCTTACCGAAATTGAATTGGAGATACAGTGTATAAGAGGTTTTTTTTGCTTCTGCAAGTTTAAACTCTCGTCTAATGCCCTTATACCAATTTGCATTTTTGTATCCTCTCTTACATCCTGAACTTAAATTCTAGCAATATAGTAATGCTTATACTATATCTATACATATTATTCGACTATATTTTTATATGTTACATATATTTAAGTTAGCAATTAATAATTATAAGAATATGAAGGAATCAGATGAATATAAAATATATGCAAATGTTAAGGAAGGTTAAGAATAACCTTCCTTGATTTAGTTAATATTATATTTTAAATTACTCCTAATATATTACTAAATATAAAATATTTTAACTTTCCTAGTTTCTTCTTGCAATAAATAGGAACTGTATTATAAAAATCAATTATATTTTGAATTTCTTTTTTACTAATAGGTTCATTACTATAACAAGCCTTATTGAAAATATCTGTTATAGTTTTAAAGGATAAATCATTAGAATCTAATATTTCATCTACCCTTTGTGCATATTGTAATGGTGTTTCTCCAATATTTATTTTAAGTCCTTGTAGTGAAAAACCTCTTAAAAGACGCTTGTATATTTTAATTATTTCTTGCTTTGAAGAATATTTTTTCAATCTATAAATAACAATCTTTCGTTTAAAATAAGGAACAATAAATATCCATAATAATGAAACGACCAATAGTTGTATAGTAATTCTTATAAATAATTTTGATTTTGATTCTATATCATTTACATTGTTTGATACCTCTTCCTCCAAAGTCTCATTGTTATCCTTTGGTTTACTATCTTCAACCTCATCATCGATTTCTTCTTCCTTTTGTGTTTTATTTTGTGTATTTAAAATCTGTTCTTCAGTTGTATTATTTAAAGATTCTAAAAATGGTGCAGTAGGCTCAAAGGTCATCCATCCAAATCCTTCAAAATATACTTCAACCCAAGCATGTGCTTGTTTATTTGTAACTTCATATATTCCATCTATAGATCTCTCTGGCAAAACATATCCCTCAACATACCTAGTTGGAATGCCTATTGAACGAGCAAGTATTGTCATTGCTGAAGCATAATAAGTACAGTAGCCTTCCTTTGAGTCAAATAAAAAATAGTCAACAAAATCTCTATCCTCTGGTACACTTCCAGGCATTAAAGTGTATTTATAATTTTGTGAAAGGTAAGATTCTATAGCTTTTGCTTTATCATAATTATTGTTTACTGATGAAGTTATTTCAAAAGCAAGATCAAAAACCCTTTTAGGAAGTTCATTAGGTAACTGAAGATATTCATTATAAATATCCTTTGACTTTGCTTCTAAACTTATAACATAATCTCTACTTCCTTCATTACCTTCAGAGCCTATATAATTATGTTCTATGTATTCACTATATAGACCTTGTTTACTTCTTCTCAATAAATTATAAATATCTTCATTATTTTTATCTATCTTATATAATTCTGCATTATATTTGAATCCCTTTTGCATTATACTTTCACTAAATAGTATTCCATAAAGATCCTTAACAACATATAAGGAATTCTCTGGTTCAAAACTTAAGTTACTTACCTTTGATGGTATAAATATTGTTTTTATATCTAAATTTTCATAAGTAATATCTATAAAGCTTTTATCAAAACCTTCTTCTAAAATATTTGTTTCATTTGACACAATCTTACTCCCTTGAAGAAGTTCAAATAAATCATCGTCAAAATTATTAAGTTCAAGCATACTGCCTAACTTAATTGATCCGAACTTCTTGCTTTCCCATGAATAACCTGTATATATTTCTTTAACTGCTCCTCTTAAATATATTCCACTTTCAGGCGCCTCCACTTTCATTACGAGTGTATTATCTATAGAAACATTCCCTCCTAGCCTTGAATTATCATCTCCAAAACCAGTAGAACTTATTTTGAAATAATTATTACTTCCAGTATTAGATCCCTTTTTAGTATTATTACTAACATGTCTTGCTTTGGAATCTATCCAACTAAGTTCTATAGGATTATCTCTAGATGATAAGAAATAAGATGAAATCAATACTATTGCACAAATTGGAATACAAGAGATTAAAAAGCTTATTGGAACTTTATTATTTTCTTTACTTAATTTAATATTTCTTAAGTAAATATATTTTAAATAGTATATTAAAATAATAAATAAAAATATATAAAAGGAAAAATAAATTCTAAAATTTTCAACTATCCATTGTCCCACAAATACGCTTGCCCCACCAATTAATAGGATGTAAAATTTAAATTTCTTTACTGAAAATATATACACAATTAATGGAATAATAGCGTTTAAAGCTATAAATATATTCCTTTGATATCTTATGCTAAGAACTATTTCACCATTTACTTGCTTATCAATTAAAGCCGTTAATGAGCTTATATTCTTAATAAATAAAGTAAGCTCCAATGGATTTGTAAAAAAAGTAACTAACATACCTACTAAAATAAAAGATAAACAAATAGCAAAAATCTTTAAAGATAACTTATTAATAAATAAAATTGAATATATAATTGAAGCAATACAAACAGCTATAAATACATTTTGTGCTTTATAAGCCAATTTAAAAGTGGAAGTAAAAGCATAAACTAAACTAAAACTTAAGGTTATTGCTAGTATTAAATCCATAGCATAGCTTAAGCCCTTCTTTACAAAACTCTCCATCTAATTTCTTTTACCTCCTTGCTTAAATACTGCTTGTATATCCTCCTCTATATTAATTGCATATAATTTAATCCCTAATTCTGATAATAAAACAAGTATAGTTTTTGCTTCATTATCCTCATGAACTTTACTTAGATTTTCTTTATCCTCTGCTTTGTTGTTCTCTATCTTTTCGTTACCATATATATAAATTAAGGTTATATTGCACCCCAATAATATTGCCTTATTTAATTCTTCATAAAGAATATAATTAATATTAAAGGTAGCAATTATTATATCTGCCTTACCTATATTGCAGTTAACTTCACTTTCAATTATATCCTTAAAACTTGTCTTTTGATTAAATTCAATTTTCGCTAAGGTTTCATAAGCTTTTTGAAAATCTAAAGAATTACTGTAATTAATAGCATTAATGCCTTTACTATCATATATAAGCTTTACCTCTGCATCATTGTATATACAATATCTTAATATGGCAATTGTAGTTTCAAGCAACTTATCTTCAATAGCAGCATTCTTTTCTACTTCAAAATTATTACTTTGTAAATCAAGTATAAGTATTGCACTTCTAGAACCAACTTTTTCATATTCCCTTATCATTAACTCATTTGTCTTAGCTGTTAACTTCCAATGTATTTTCCTTAAACTATCACCATAATTATACTTATTTATCTCCTCAATTGTGGATATATCCTCTTGTCCCCCTCCAATACTTGACACATTATCTGAAAGGTAACCTGAACTTAAATAAAACTCATCAATATCTATAATTTGCGGATACACTGTTATATAAAGTGGGGTTTTATTTTTTAGAGTGAACTTAAAAATCCCAAGAAAATCTTGTACTTCAATGGTACTTACCCCTAGCTTAAAATCTCCTCTATATTTATATATATAATCAATAGAAACTTCCCTCTTAGAAAAAGGTTGTAGTGATATATTATTTATTTTATGTTTTTGTATAACTCCACCTTTATCATTTAAGAAGCTAATACTTATATATGGAAGAATAAAAAAACTTCTGTTAGTTATATTTACTGTAAAAGTTACTTTATCTCCCTTAAATATTAAATCATTATCAAGGCTTTGCTCATACTTTAGCATAAAATAGCCTATTAACATATATGTAAAAGAAACTATAGGAAGGACTAACACTGTATAAAAAAACATATTTGGTACTTTTCCACCATAATAATATACAAAAGTAAATGTTATAATAAGTAAACTTAAATATAAAATTCTATTTAATTTCATTTACTTCACCATTGGAATATCAATATCGTTAATTATTGAGTTTAATATGTCTTCAGTAGATATTTTTTTAATCTTTGCTTCTTGTTTTAATATTATTCTGTGAGAAAGTACTGGTATTGCCATTTTCATAATGTCATCTGGAATAACATAATTTCTCCCTTTATAATAAGCCCATGCTTGTGAAGCTTTAAATAAAGATATAGAACCCCTAAGACTTGATCCTAGTAATATTTGTGGATGATTACGAGTTTCTCCAATAATATTAACTATATAATCTCTTAAAAGCTTATCTACATGAACATTTCTTACTTCATTTTGAACAAGTATTATTTCTTCACTATCAACTACAGGGTCAAGTAAATCTATTGGATTCTTAAATTTAAGATTTGATAATATCTTGCTTTCTTCATGTGGTGATGGATATCCTATTGATACCTTCATAAAAAACCTATCCAGTTGTGCTTCTGGAAGATGATAAGTACCTAAGTATTCAACTGGATTTTGAGTTGCAAGAACCATAAAAGGTTGTGGAACTTTATATGTTATTCCATCAACTGTAACTTGATTTTCCTCCATAACTTCAAGAAGACTTGCTTGAGTTTTTGGAGAGGTTCTATTTATTTCATCTGCAAGTATTATTTGACTCATTATTGAACCAGGGCGATATTCAAATTCTCCTGATCTTTGATTATATATAGTAAATCCAGTAACATCTGATGGTAGTATATCTGGAGTAAACTGTATTCTCTTAAATGTAGAACTTATTGATTTAGCTAAAGCTGAAACAAGACTAGTTTTTCCAACTCCTGGTATATCTTCAATAAGAACATGTCCACTACAAGCTAAAGAAATAACAACTAACTCAACAGTTTCTCTTTTTCCAATTATAACTTTTTCAATATTGTCAATTATTTTTTTTACAATTTCTGAATTATTCCCCATTTTATCCTCCATAGTTGTCTTTATTTTGCATTATTAACTTCTAAATATTTTTAATATACTTACAATTATATCATATCAAATCCATATATTACCTATATTCATCATATAAAAAGGTAATTTTTCAGATTCATATTCTAATCAAATTGGATTACCTTGCATACCCATATGACATAAGATAAAATTAAACCATAAGAAATAAACACCTTTGTCAGAACTATGTAAACTAACATTACTATGTTTTGATAAGTAAAACTAAAATATTAATACTAATAACTATACATTAAAATTAAGGAGAATTTATTTTATGAATTGGATAGAAGAAATTAAAGAATATAAACCATATAATGAGCAAGAAGCTGCTGATAAAGAAGCTATTTTATTTTCAACAGATAATTTTGATAATCTTTTAACCAGAGAAAACCCCCTTGCTCATATAACAAGTTCTGGATATATAGTAAATAAAGATAAAACAAAAGTACTTATGATTTATCATAATATCTATAATTCTTGGTCTTGGACTGGTGGGCATGCAGATGGAGATAGTGATTTGCTTTATGTTGCTATAAAAGAAGCAAAAGAAGAAACAGGAATTAAAAACATCAAGGCCTTAGATAATAAAATTTTCTCATTAGATGTTTTACCTGTACCTGCTCATATTAAAAGGGGTAAAAATATAGCTTCTCATTTACATTTATCAGTGGCTTATCTTTTAGAAGCTGATGAAAATGATGAACTTATTGTCAAAGAAGATGAAAATAGTGGAGTAAAATGGATTCCAATCGATGAAGTTGGAGTTTATTCAACAGAAGCTGATATGATTGTACTTTATGAAAAATTCAATAAAAAAATAAAAGAAAATTATTAATAAATTTAATCAGTTCAGTACATAATTTTCAGCTTTTTAATACTATTTTAATACTTAGATAACAGGTAGCAAGTGTCACATTTATCCGTAAATATAACACCTGCTACCTGTTACCTTTCACCTAAGAAAATTGTCTTGCAATTTAAAGTTTTATAGTGTTTCCACTTTTGTTCATTAAGTCTATAATTTGATACATATTTCCTATTTCCCCAACCTTAAGTTCTTCCTTTAAGTTGTAAAAATCAAGGCAAGCACCACAGCTTATTATGTTAACTCCTTTTTCCTTCATTGAATTTAAGCTATCTAAAACATCTGAACCAGTACAAGTTAACTTTACGCCACCATTTATAAACATTAAATTTTCTGGTAATACCTCTGCTTCTGCTAAGGTATTAATATATACTTTCATTAAGGTTTCACCTAGTTTATCATCTCCACTTCCAAGTAAATTTGATGAAACTAATATAGTTGGAGCTGAAGCTTTATTAACTACTAATTCTTCATAAACCTCTTCATTTATTTCTGTAAACTCGCCTCTTGATAATTGTATTTTGTACAATCCATTTTCTTCTTCAAAGCTACTATTTAACTTTAATCCTTTAGCTAATCTTAGTATATTATTTTTAGCTACCTCATTATCTACTATAACTAAAGTTTCCTTTGAATCATCTAAATCAAAATATTTTTTTGTTTTTATAACAGGCATAGGACACGCTAAGCCTTTACAGTCTATAATATTCATATTTACACCTCTTTTTATAATTTTAATATATTTTTTAATTGAAAGTTAATAATAAAGCTACTTCTTTATTTAGTGAACCATGAACAATTCATAGTTTCTTTTATAAAGTCACTTCTCATTAAAAAATTATTTAATAACTTTTTATTTTATATTTTAATTATTTAATTTTATATTTTTCATAATTAATAAAGCCTCCAATACGCCCCCGCCTATATTTCTTGCTTTATCTGAAATTGTAGTATAATTTTCTATTTCCTTTAACCTTGGGTCTACATCACCTATTTTTAACCCCTCATAAACATAATTACCATCTTTTATAAGTCCTCTTAATAATCCATCTATAGGTGATGGTATCTCTATATTATCAATTAAAGCCAAAACATCTCCCTTTTTCACTATATCCCCTATTACTTTTAAATTTTTTATTTTCCCATTCGATGGACTATATATTACTCTTTCTTTTGAGTAACCAGCAATTTCTCCTGGAGACCCAGTATCTGGCATTGCATATCCTTTAAATATTAATCTTCCTAAATTATGACCTCTCATTGTTTCAACTACTATATCTACATCTACTCCAGCCTTAAATCCTGGTCCAAGCGCTATTGTTATTGGCGCCATATATTTATTGGTGCCTAAATTTTTTTTAGCCAATATTGCATCAATAACTGCTATTGGATTAATTTTTTTTATGAAATCCCCATTTTCATCTATCACTACTGGAATAACTTTATTTTCAAATGCTTTATTTATTTCTTCTAAATTATGAACATGTATAGCTTTTATTCCTTCTACTGTATTTTCTCCACTATATATAGCTTCACCAAAGGATACATTTCTTCTTATAGCTGTAGGCTTTTCTATTTCTAAAACTAATACATTAAATCCACTTCTATATAGCTTTTGTATTGTTCCTGATGCTATATCTCCTCCACCTCTTACTACTACAGTCCCTAAATCCATAGTTTTCCCCTCTTTCTTTTCTTCAAATTATAATTTTATAATATTTATCTTTTAAACTTCCAACTATAATTTTATTTATATACTTATTATTTCTTTTATTTATTTCAGAAATAAGTAGCCTTAAATCTTCTTCATTTACTTTATCTAATTTATTTAAAAATAACACTTTCTCTCCTTTAGAATATTTAAATAATCCATTTTCATTAAATATGATATTTATAAATTCCTCAATACCTATGTCATTTCCTATTTTGCAATTAGTAAGCTTTTGAAATTCTTTTAATCTGTGAACATTTTCATCATTTATTTTCATTCCTAAAGCCCCTAAACTTAAAACCCCTATTGTTATATTGGTTTCATTACAAATCACAGGTTCAGTGCTATTCCATCCCTTAATTTGTTTTCCTTTAGATCCATCAGCTTCTATTAATATATAATCAAAATTATCTACATATTTTGAAGCTTCCTCCTTTTCTATACCTATAAGTTTATTTTCATCATTAATGAATTTTCCATAAGCATATATACCATTAGCTTTATTATTCTTTATTGTATTATATTCTTCTCCTATAGCTATAAAATCTACTTCTTCTTTAGATGGACAGTATATTTTAGTAGTAGTTGATACCATAACCTTATTTTCATTTTTAAGTTCCTTTGCTAAAGTGTACATTAATGTAGTTTTACCACCTGCACCAACTATAGAAATAATAGACTTTTCTTCGATCTCTAAAATACTATTCAACTTCAATCAAAGCCACTCCCTAATTTATTCAGTTCACAGTGCACAATTCACAGTTCACAGTTTATGATGAAACTACTTCGTAGTTTCTGAAGTTTAAGTTATATCAACTCTTTGATTGTTGATATAAGAATTTCTTAATTCAGCAGAGCTGAATTATTTCCATAACTGTGAATTGTGCTTTGTTAACTGTGCACTAGAAAAATGCTTCGCATTTTATTACTATTTGACAGTTATCGCTTTTCCATTGCTTCCCTTTTTAACTACCTTACCTATTATCTCTGCTTTTATTTGACTTCTCTTATTTATATTTTCTAATAATTCATTAGCTTTGCTTTCTTCAACAGAAATTAATAGTCCACCTGATGTTTGCGGATCAAATAAAGCTAATCTAAACTGTTCTGAAATCTCTTCACTAAAGTTAACCCATTTTTCAAAATATTTTTCATTAGAATATGCTCCACTTGGAAGGCAGTATTCTTTTATCAAATCCATTACTTTATTCATTATTGGTATTTTTTTACTATATATCTCTAATTCAATTTCACTCCCATTTGCCATTTCATATGCATGTCCAATAAAGCCAAATCCAGTTATATCAGTACATGAATTAACCCCTATTTTTTGCATTTCTTCTGAAGCTATTTTATTTAAGGTTGACATAACGATTGATGCTTCTAAAAATTCTTCTTCCTCAATAAAATCTATTTTTAAAGCTGTAGTCAAAACTCCTGAGCCTAGCGGTTTAGTTAAGATAAGTACATCTCCCTCTTTTGCGCCTGAATTTGTTACTACCTTTTTTGGATGAACTATACCTGTTACTGATACTCCATACTTTACTTCTTCATCTGTGATTGTATGCCCTCCAGCAATTGTAGCTCCTGCCTCTCTTATTTTTGCAGCTCCACCTTTCAATATTTCTGCCAATATTTCCGCTCCTATAGTTGCTGAAAAACAAGCTAAATTTAATGCAGTTAAAGGTTTTCCTCCCATGGCATAAACATCACTTAAAGCATTTGCTGCTGCAATTTGCCCAAATGTATATGGATCATTTGCAACTGGTGTGAAAAAATCTACAGTTTGAACTAAAGCTAGATCTTCTGATATCTTATAAACACCTGCATCATCAGATTTATCAAATCCAACAATTAAATTAGGATCTCTATCTTCTTTTTAGCCTCTATATTGGATAATACATCTGCCAATTCTTCTGGAGTAAACTTACCAGCACATCCACATCTTTTTGATACCTGCATAAGCTTTTTATTATTTATGTTCATATCTTCACCTCATACACTATTTTTATATTATTCTTTAAGCTTTTATATAAATTGCAATAAAAATTTAACATTTAAGCAAAATACTTAATAATGATAATATAGTTTACTTAATAATTAAATTATACCACTAAATTTACAGAAAAAAATAGATAGGTATTTCTATCTATTTTCCTCTTTCCTCTTCAGTTATATTTCTTATAGATTCTAACTCTGTACATTCAGTTTCACAATTAGCGCCTCTATGCTCTAATCCATTGGTAAAATTAAATGTTAAAAACATTAGTTCCACATTTTCTTCTCTAAGTATTCTTAATATCTCTATATTTATTTCTTGTTTTAGTTTTTCATAATATGTGTAATTTAGTTCATTTGTATAAAAATAAACAAAAATTCCAAACCCATAACTTGATAATTCATTAAAGCTTACAATAATTAAATCTTTATCTATTTTTTCATGATTATTAAGTAACTCTTCAATTTTATTTAAGCAACTTTTTATTTTATCTATTTCTGTATCAAACTTTATAGTGAATTTAAAATGTATTCTTCTTAATTTTCTTTGAGTCCAGTTAATAATATTTTCATTTGCTAACTTAGAATTTGGTACAGTTGCTACAGCCATAGAAAATGTTCTTATTTTTGTACTCCTAAATGTTATATCTTCAACTATTCCTTCAACTTGAGATGTTTGTATCCAATCTCCAATTGCAAAGGGTCTATCTAGTACTATTATCATCCCTCCAAATAAATTCGAAAAGGCATCTTGTGCCATTAAAGCAAAGGCAACTCCACTAATACCAAGCCCAGTAATAAATCCAGTAAACCCAAATTCTCTAGCTATTATACTTATTCCAATAACTATAATAATTAATCTTATTACTATGGAAATAAAAGGAAATACTATAGTGTTTCCTCCACCATTTTTATGCATCCTTGTATATAAAAAAGAATTTTCTAAAGTTAAGTTGTATAAAAAATAGCACAACACTATTACTAAAAATATCTTTTTTAATCTATCACTTGTAACTGTATTAATGTTTAATCCATCAAAATCTATAATTTTTAATGATATATAGAAAGAATACAATGTTAGATATAATTTAATAGGCTTTTCTAGTGCTCTAAATAAAGTATCATCAACATAAGTTTTAGTTTTTTTTACAGCTCTAATTATATAATCAAATATTTTTGTTATTATATATTTGTTTATAATTATAGCTAATGCTATAACTATAACTGCAATTAAGTATTTACTCATACTTATTTTAAATAATTTTGAAACAATATATTCTAATTCTTTCATAGTTCCTCCTAAAAGGATTTCTACAAAATGTTAAATATTATTTTTATAACATTTTTATATCAAATATTATTTTTACCTAGAAGTATTAATTTTATCCAGTTATTTATAAAGCTACTTATCAAGCTCTTCTATTAATTCTTTTATATCATTTAAATTAACTTTCTATATTTTATCAAATTCTATATCTATTCACTTTCATCATCCAAATACTCTAATATAGTATCTAAATCTTTATCTCCTCTTCCTGATAAATTTATTACCAAAATTTTATCTTTATCTAAAGTCTTTGCAAACTTTAAGGCATATGCAATTGCATGTGATGATTCTAAAGCTGGAATTATTCCTTCAACTTTTGTCAAATATAAAAATGCATCTACTGCTTCCTTATCTGTTACACTTACATACTGAGCTCTATTAGTTTCATCTAAATATGCATGCTCTGGTCCAATTGCTGGATAATCTAATCCTGCTGATATTGAATAGGCTTCTTTTATATTCCCCATTTCATCTCTTAAAAGATAAGTTGCCATTCCATGTATTATTCCCCTTTGTTTATCACTCATTGTAGCTGAATGCATTCCTGTCTCCAAACCTTTTCCAGCCCCTTCAACTCCTATAAGCTTAACTTCACTATCATTTAGAAAAGCATAAAATACTCCCATTGCATTACTTCCACCACCAACTGCTGCTAATATATAATCTGGTAATCTATTTTCTCTTTTTAAAATTTCTTCTTTTAGCTCATAACTTATTACTTTTTGGAAATCTCTAACCATAGTTGGATATGGGTGTGGCCCAACAACTGATCCTATAATATAAAAAGTATCTTCAACATTTTCAACCCAATATCTAATTGCTTCATTAACTGCATCTTTTAAAGTTCCAGTTCCACTAGTTACAGACACAACTTCCGCTCCCAAAAGTTCCATTTTCTTTACATTTAAACTTTGTCTTCTTATATCTTCTTCTCCCATAAAAACTTTACATTCCATATTAAATTTTGCTGCAACAGTAGCTGTTGCAACACCATGTTGACCTGCACCTGTTTCTGCTATAATTTTCTTTTTTCCCATTCTTTTTGCTAGAAGTATTTGTCCAATACAATTGTTTATTTTATGAGCTCCAGTATGGTTCAAGTCTTCTCTTTTTAGATATATCTTTGCTCCACCTAAATCTTTTGTCATATTTTCAGCATAATATAAAGAACTTGGTCTTCCAACATAGTCTTTTAGATAATATTTATACTCATC
>NZ_ASRV01000229.1 GCF_000401215.1 Clostridium sartagoforme AAU1
AAATTTTATATTTATAGATATTCCTATGATTAAATTTATATTATTTAATAAATATATTTTACAAATTTGTGTATCTTATTTCATAAGCATATCTATCATAATATCTAAAGTGGCTTTAGTTTTATTTAGATTATTAATATAATCTGCTATATGATATTTATAATATTCAACGCCGCTATCTGTAATAGAATATATTTTTTTACTTCTTTTATTTAAAAATTCATCACCTGTCCAAGAGCTTTTTACATATCCCTTCATTTCTAAATCATAGAGAGTTTCGTATATTGTACTAGAAGAAACCGGAAAAGGGAGAGAAGTCTCTGAAAATCTATTTCTAAATTCTTCAAGAACCTTATTACCAAATATAGTATTTCCTTTTGATAATTCTTTTAATATATAAAAACTATAAAGCATTTTTGTGTTTACAACATTTCTTGGAGCCACCAATCTATTTCTCTTTTCCATATAAACACCTCCTTAATAATAGTTTATCATAAGAAATAGAAAAAGTACATTTAAATAATATACTCGTAAATGATTATTAAAATATAAAAAATATTACAGAACATAAACAATATGTAATGAATACAATGTACTATACGAAAGAGTAGGAGTTGATAAACATGTCAAGAAGATCTTGTTATAGTAGAAATAACTGTTGTGGTGGTGGCTACAGAGGTGGCTGCTGCGGTAACTACTCTAATTGTGGCTGTGGCTGCGGAGGCTTCGGTGGAGGCTGTGGAGGATGCGGCTGTGGAGGCTTCGGTGGAGGATTTGGCGGATGTGGCTGCGGATGTTCACCATTAATATGGTTATTATTACTAGGTTTTTGTTGGTAGTAAAATAATAATAAAAGGGTGCTTTGGCATCCTTTTATTACTTTATAGAATTTTTTATTTTATATTTCCATAAACACTAAAAATTAAAGCATATGAGTTTAGTAAAATAGAATTTTTATAAAAATATAGTTAATAATAATTTATAAACAAGCATTAAATAGAGGTGATACATATGAAAAAGATATATTTAAAAGATATTAAAATGCATCAAAATATTGAAAGTACTTTTATAGTAATAAAAATAATATCTTATGAAGTTGATAATTTTATTGCAATTATTGGAGATAATTCTGGAGAAATAAAAGCTTATATAAAAAATATAAATGCATCAATAAATATAGGAGATGTTATATTAGTAAAAGGGAAATTAGCTCCAAAGTTTAAAGTTAATTTTATAAAAAAAGTTTTAGAAATAGATATTTTAGATTATTTACCATCAGTAAAAAGACCTATTAATAAAATAATGAATGAATTAAATAAAATAAGTGAAATTGAATTTAAAAGCTTAGAAGCAAAGACAATTGATGAATATTTTTTTAGCAACTCAGAATTTTTGAATAAGTTTGAAAAAGCAATTGGAGGAGTTTTTAACCATCATAATTACATCGGGGGATTAGCAGAGCATACACTAGCAGTAACTTCACTTGCACGTGAATTTGCTTATAGATATAATTGCAGAAATAAAGAAATTGCAATATTAGGAGCAAAGTTACATGATATAGGAAAAATAAGAGAAATGAATTATGATAAACCCTTTAGTTATACCTTAGAAGGAGAGCTAGAAGGCCATATAGTTATAGGGTTAAGTATGTTAGATGAAGCCTTTAATAGTAATAAAGAAATATACTCTAGTGATTTTATAAATAGATTGAAGGCAATAGTAGTTCAACATCATGGAAAGCAAGAGTTTGGATCACCAAAGGAGCCTAATACAATGGAAGCATATATAGTTCATTATGCAGATTATGTTGATGCAACTCTAAATAAAATAAATATAATATGCGAAGATTTAGAAAGTGGAAGTTGGAGTGACTTTGACAAAAGAATAAATGGAAGAATATATATATAAATATATAATAAAGACTTAGATAAAATTTTATGATAAAAATAATATTCTAATATGGTACAATATATTAGGGGTGAAATTATGCTTGAAAACAGATGTTTTTGTGAAAAATGCAATAAAATTCAAAATATTAAAGTTGATAGTTGTACAGAAATTAAAGAGTTTAACATAGGAAAAGTAGCTTATAATAAGTTATATGGAAAATGCTCAGTATGTAATAATGAAGTATATTCATCAGAGTTATCTAAAAAGAATAAAAAGGAAATAAATAAGAAAATAAAAGAACTAGAAGATGAAGTAACTATATTAAAAATAATAGAAAGTAATAAAAAAGGTACTCTTGTATTAAGAGAAGATGAAAAAGATATACTAAATGAAATAAAAAGTATTTTATCAAAAAATAAAAAATAATATTTAAGTTATTAAATATTTACTAGTCTAATATAATATGGTGTAAAAGTATAATAATCTTAGGAGGACACTGATGTTAGACTTATTGGTATATTTAGATGAAGCTCTAATAAAAAATTTAAATTCAGTAATATTAAATGGATATATAGATATAAGAACATATAGGAGAATTAAAGATAGAACTATTGGAGGAAATATTAAGATAGGTGACAGGGAATCAAATGGCTCTGATTTTGGAAGTAAAAAAGATAAGATAGAGGGTTATAAAACCAAACAAGAAAGATGTGATGATCATTATGAAAATGGGAGTGATAGGAGTTTAGGTTTTGAAGGCCGTGATTTTGATAGAAATGAACAAGAAATTAAAAAAATTAGTACCATCTTTACTCTTCATGGTAGTTTATTAAATAGGATGTATGATAATAAAAACGTAAAAAAAATAAGCTATAAAGATATGGAAAGTGGAAATATTAAGGAAGGGGAATATGTAGAAGTTGATGGGTTTTTGAAAGAAACATCACTCCCTTTTTATATAGATACCTTGATTTATATCATAAACTGCTATGGGGCAGATTTTTTAAACACTTTATTAGAAAAAAAGAACTTGAAAAACTTAAATTTTAATATAATATGTAAGTTATTAGAAAGATTAAGAATGTCTATAACTTCAAGAGGAAGTCATGATCTCCTAATGCAAAATGAAGACATATCATTACTTTTAACAATAAATGAAAATAACTTTTTAAGTAATCATGCACATATGTTTAATTTGGTTCATTGTTCTTGCAAAGTATTCGGGAAGGTAATGATGATAAAAGAAGATGAAAATAAATGTATAAGCTTATTACGAAAGACTTCACAAGAAGAATATTATCAACAAGTAATAGATTCAATAGATCCATATTTAGAGGTATTAAAAGAAAATAATATAATTCTTCCTAAAAAACCAGAATGTAATATAAAAGGAAAAGTGATAATGATTTACAATAAG
>NZ_ASRV01000230.1 GCF_000401215.1 Clostridium sartagoforme AAU1
TAAAATAAGCATCATGCTTTTTGTATAATTCATTATAAAATATATAACTATAATTTTTAATAAAAAAGATTAACATATACTTTTAATATAACTTATTATAGAAAGATAAAAATTTTTAATGTATAATTAGTTTTTAGTGAAGAACATAAAGAATAAAAGAAGAGAGGCAATAAAATGAAAATAGGATTTGACCATAAAAAATATCTTGAAGAACAATCTAAATATATACTAGAAAGAGTTAATAATTATGATAAATTATATTTAGAATTTGGTGGAAAACTTATGTTTGATCTACATGCAAAAAGAGTTTTGCCGGGATTTGATGAAAATGCTAAAATAAAGCTTCTTCAAAAATTAAAAGAAAAAGTTGAAGTTGTTATTTGTGTTTATGCAGGAGATATAGAAAGAAATAAAATAAGAGGAGATTTTGGTATTACATATGATTTAGAAGTATTAAGATTAATAGATGATTTAAGAACATATGAACTTGATGTAAATAGTGTAGTTATAACAAGATACGATGGACAACCAGCTACTACTGTTTTTATAAATAAGCTAGAAAGAAGAGGAATAAAAGTTTATAAGCATGAGGCTACAAAAGGATACCCAACTGATGTTGATACTATAGTAAGTGAAGAAGGATATGGAAAAAATCCATATATAGAAACAACTAAGCCTATAGTAGTTGTTACTGCACCAGGCCCAGGAAGTGGTAAGCTTGCGACTTGTTTAAGTCAATTATATCACGAAAATAAAAGAGGAAATGTTGCTGGATACTCTAAATTTGAGACTTTTCCAGTTTGGAATGTTCCATTAAAGCACCCCTTAAACATAGCATATGAGGCTGCTACTGTTGATTTGAAAGATGTAAATATGATAGATTCATTTCACGTTGATGCTTATAATAAGGTAGCTGTAAATTATAATAGAGACATAGAAAGTTTTCCGGTATTAAAAAGAATAATTGAGAAAATTACTGGAGAGGAATCAGTATATAAATCTCCTACTGATATGGGAGTAAATAGAGTTGGTTATGGAATTATAGATGATGAAGTAATAAAAGAAGCTTCTAAGCAAGAAATAATAAGAAGATATTTTAAAACTACTTGTGAATATAAAAAAGGATATATAGATAAAGAAACATCAGATAGAGCTAAGTTAATTATGGAAGAACTAAGCTTAAAGGAAACTGACAGAAATGTTGTAATTCCAGCAAGAGATTATTTAGCTAAACAAAGAAAGCTGCAAGGGAAAAACGATGGGATCTCATCAGTTGCATTAGAACTTGAAGATGGAAATATAATAACAGGAAAGAGCTCAGAATTAATGGATGCATCTGCAGCTGTAATATTAAATTCAATAAAGCATCTTGCAAATATATCAGATGAAATTCATCTTATTTCACCTGTAATATTAGAACCAATAAAAAATTTGAAATTGAAAACTTTAGGAATAAATAATACAGTTTTAAATTGTGAAGAAATATTAATAGCCTTAAGCATATGTGCAGCAACTAATCCTACAGCACAGGTTGCCCTTGAAAAACTGACTATGTTAAAGGGATGCCAAGCACACTCTACAACTATTATACCAACTAATGATGAACAAACCTTCAGAAGGCTTGGAATAGATATAACTTGTGATGCTGAATATCAAAGTGAAAATTTATATTATAATAATTAGTAATAAAAACCATCTTTTAAAGGATGGTTTTTATTATTTAAATTAAAAATTTAGGGAATACTATTTTTAATAGATTAGGAGGGTTTTTCAATGAATAATGATTTATCTGTTAAAATTATTCCTTTAGGTGGAGTAGGAGAAATAGGAAAAAATATTACAGCAATAGAAGCTGGTGAAGAAATAATAGTAGTTGATTGTGGAGTTGCATTTCCAGATGAAGAAATGTATGGAGTAGATTTAATAATTCCAGACATAACATATTTAATTCAAAACAAAGATAAGGTAAAGGGATTTTTTATTACACATGCTCATGAAGATCATATTGGATCAATTCCATATATATTAAAACAGTTAAATGTACCCATATATGGAACAAGATTGGCCTTAGCTATTATTGAAAATAAATTAAGAGAGCATAACTTAATAGAAACCAGTAATTTGATTAGTGTAAATCCAGGAGAAAATGTTGATTTAGAAAATATAAGCATTGAGTTTATCCAAAGTACACATAGTATAGCAGAATCTTGCTGTTTAGCTATAAAAACCCCACTTGGGGTTATATTTCATACTGGTGATTTTAAAATAGATTTAACACCTATAGATGAAAAAGTCATAGATATAAATAGAATTTCAAGTATAGGAAAAGAGGGCGTTATTTTATTAATGGCCGACAGTACTAATGTTGAAAGATCAGGATATACAATGTCAGAAAAATCAATAGGAAACACATTCAGAAGAATCTTTAGAAGTGCAAAGGGGAGAATAATTGTAGCGACATTTGCATCTAATATACATAGAATGCAGCAAATAATAGATGCGTCAATAGAAAATAATAGAAGAGTTTCTTTTTCAGGTCGAAGCATGGAAAATATTTCGAAATCAGCAAAAGAACTTGGATATCTTCATATTCCAGATGATATGTTAGTAGAAATAGACGATATAAAAAATTATTCAAATGAAAATATAACAATTATTACAACAGGAAGTCAAGGTGAACCTATGGCAGCCTTAGCAAGAATAGCTTTTGGAAACCACAGAAAAATAAAAATAGAAAGAGATGATTTATTTATAATCTCAGCATCCCCAATACCAGGTAATGATAAACTAATTTCAAAAGTAATAAATCAGTTATTTAAAAAAGGTGCGGATGTTATTTATGAAGATTTAGAAGAAGTCCATGTATCAGGGCATGCCTATAGAGAAGAGTTAAAATTGATGCACACACTTATAAAGCCAAAATACTTTATGCCTGTTCATGGAGAATATAGACATCTAAAACATCATAAAGATTTAGCAATTAGTCTTGGTATGGAATCTAAGGATATATTCATATTAGAAGTTGGAAACGTACTAGAGATAAAGCAAGAATCTGCTAAAATATGCGGCAAAGTAACTAGTGGAACTGTTTTGGTAGATGGATTAGGAGTAGGAGATGTAGGAAGTCTTGTTTTAAGAGATAGAAAGCATTTAGCACAAGATGGATTAGTAAATATTGTTGTAACAATAGAAAAAGAAAGTTACAGTATAATTGCAGGACCAGATATAATAACAAGAGGCTTTGTATATGTGAAAGAATCAGAAGAACTAATTAAGGAGTTAAAACAAATTGCAACAGAAGAACTTCAAAATTGTTAGATGATAAAATTATAGAGTGGTACTTAATTAAAACAAATGTTAAAAAAGCTTTAGAAAGATATATTTATGACAAAACAAAAAGAAGGCCTACAATAATCCCAATAATTATGGAAATTTAATATAAGATAAAAATCTACAATAATAAGTTATTTTAATATAATATTATTGTAGATTTTTAATTGAATCATATATATAATAGATATTAAAAAGTAAATAGGAGGGGTTTTATGAAAAACGTAGCAGCATTTTTTGATATTGATGGGACTATATACAGAGAAGGTTTAATTACAGAAGTATTTAAAAAAATAATAAAATATGAACTAGTCAGCGAAAATAAATGGTATAAAGACGTAAGACCTTCATACATAAAATGGGATAAAAGACAAGGTGATTACGATACCTATCTACTAAAAATGGTAGATGTTTATGTTGAAGCAATAAAAGGAATAGATAAGTATCATATAGATTATATAGCTAAAAAAGTTATAGAACAAAAGGGAGATAGAGTGTACACTTTTAGTAGAGAAAGAATAAAGTGGCACAAAGATCAAGGACATATAGTAATTGCAATATCAGGCTCTCCAAGTGAATTAGTAAAAGAAATGTCTATGAAGTATAATATGGATGATTATAAAGGAACAGTTTATGAACTAGATAATAATAATAAGTATAGTGGTGATGTAATTCCTATGTGGGATCATGAAAGTAAGTTAAATTCAATTAATGAATTTCAACAAAAATATAATATTGATTTAAGTAAAAGCTATGCCTATGGAGACACATCCGGAGATATAAGTATGTTCAAATCAGTAGGTATACCATATGCAATAAATCCAACAAAGGAACTCTTAAGCAAAGTTATGGAAGATGAAGAAATAAAAGAAAAGATAAAAATCATTGTAGAACGTAAAGATGTAACTTATAATTTAGATATAAATTGCATAAACATTTTATAAATTGCGAAGCAATTTTTAAGTGAAAAGTTAATAGTGAAAGAGTGAAAAGGTAAGGATGTTTTGCTGTGCAAAACTTAAATTTAGTCGTTGCAAGGCATTGAATACTTAGTGAAGTTGAGTGTAACGATAACTGAACTTAGTATGAAAGCCCATCTACTGAAGATTGACTGAAGGAGATGTTCATTTGACGAATACTTAGTGAGGTTGAGTGTAACGATAACTGAACTTAGTATGAAAGCCCATCTACTGAAGTTTACCAGAAGTAGATGTTCATTAACTTTTTTCTCTCTTAACTCTTTCACTTTTTACTATTTTGCTTTGCAAAATATAACAAAGGGGAGTACTATGATAACTATTGATAATAAACTTATAGAAGAAAAGCTAAAGCAGCTAAAAAAGGCTATTGAAATAGCAGGGGGAAAAGAATTTTTAAAAAGTATAAGAAGTGATAATGAATTGGCACTTTTTATACTGCAAAGTGCTTTTCAAAATGAATATTCATGTATAGAAGTTTTAGGGAAAAAGTATTCTATTTTAGAATTACTAAAATTAAAATTAGAATATGAAAAAAGCTATATAAAAGATAAGAAAAAATATGTTCAAAAAATAGCTTTTAAAATTAA
>NZ_ASRV01000231.1 GCF_000401215.1 Clostridium sartagoforme AAU1
AAATTAAAGAATATAATACTTATTTAGATTCCTTAATTAGAAAATATAGAAAAAATGGTGGCATAAAAGAATTTATAAGTATTAAAAATGAAATAGAACTTAGATATGAAATAGATATAAATAATTTTATATTATCTAGTATAATTAAAATTAATAATGATATAAATAATGATTATTATGGTGAATATTTAAATTCTAAAAAGGAAGATTTTATAAATGCTATAGTAACTAGTATAGTTTAAATTTTATAATAAAATTGACTCTTAAGGGCAAACTATAAGTGTAAAGTAAAACCTTAGGAGGGATTAAATATGAATAAACTAATGAAAAAGATGAAAAGAAATTTTAAAAGAAAAAGAATGAAAAGTAATTTAGTAATGGAGATGGCAGAAGATTTTATGGATGTTGTTCAAAATGCTAAATTATATAAGAAAATGAAAAAAGCTAAAAGAAAATTTAAATAATCAAATAAAAAACAACTTAAGAAACAAAGTATAGCTTTAACTTAAGTTGTTTTTTTATTTATATTAGTACATTTGATTTATTTTAAAACCCATGTTTGTAAAAGATTCTTTAATTAAATTTATATGCTCAATACCATTAGTTTCAACAGTAACTTCTAACAAGACATTCTTTAATCTATTTGAGGCTTTAAATTGGTTATGCTCAAGCTGAACTACATTTGCATTAAGTTCTGAAAGAATTTTAGATATTTCAAGTAATTGTCCAGGGGTATCAGGAAGCTCTATAGAAAAACAAAATAATCTACCTCTTTCAACTAATCCGTCATTAATTAAAGAAGAGATAGTAATCATATCTATATTTCCGCCACTAATTATAGGAACAATCTTTTTATCTTTCATATTAAGTTTTCTTAATGCAGCGAGAGAAGCAGCTCCAGAAGCTTCTGCAAGTAACTTATGTTTTTCACACAATATTAAAAATGCTTCAGCAATTTCTTTGTCAGAAACAGTAATTATATCATCAACATATTCTTGAATTATTCTATAAGTTAAATCTCCTGGGCATTTAACAGCTATACCATCAGCAATGGTATTAACTGAATTTAAAGAAACTAAACTTCCATTTTTAAAGCTTTGTTCCATAGCATTTGCACCTTCTGCTTGAACTCCTATTATCTTTATTTTAGGATTAATTTCTTTTGCAGCTAATGAAATACCACTTATTAATCCACCACCGCCAATTGGACATAATATTACATCTACATCTTGCATTTCTTCTAAAATTTCTAAAGCAATTGTACCTTGTCCGTAAATAACATTTATATCATTAAACGGATGTATAAATACTGAATTATTATTTTCTTCAATACTCTTAGCCTTTAAAAAGGCATCATCATAGCAATTACCATACAATACAACTTCACCACCAAAGTCTTTAGTAGATTGTATTTTAAGATAAGGAGTAGTCCTTGGCATAACTATTGTTGATTTAACTCCTAATAATTCAGCAGCATAAGCAACTCCTTGAGCATGATTCCCAGCCGAAGAACAAACAACTCCTTTAGACTTTTCATCATCACTTAATGAGCGTATCTTATTAAGAGCCCCTCGTATTTTATAAGCTCCAGTAACTTGTAAGTTCTCACATTTCATATAAACTGAACAATTTGAAAGTTTTGAAAAAGTTGGGCTGTATAAAATAGGAGTTTTATTAATTACATCTTTAATTTTTTCTCTTGTTTCCTCAATTTTTTTAAAATGCATAAGCTTCCACCTCAAGTAATTTTTGTAATAAAATTATTATAGCACTACTTTACAAATATATGAAGAATTTAAATTTATTTAAAAGTATATTTAGCGATTAAATAATAAAAAATAAGTATATAAATAAGTAAAGGAGAAGTGATTATGAAGGAAGTTTACAATGATTTAAATAATATTGGTAATTTTACAAAAAATGCTGTAAAGGAATTTGAAAACAATATAATAAGTAAAACTAATTACTTAGAAACTATAGAAAGCAATTCAAATTTCAAAAATAATTATAGTATTAAGGAGAAAAAAGATGATTAATAATTTTCCAAAGGAGTTTCCTCCACAACATCAAAATGCACAACCAGGAATAGAAGAAAAAATGAATCCTAATCCTATTTATAAAATAGAAGAATTATGCAAAGGATCAAATAAATTAAAAGATAAAGTTGCAATAATAACAGGTGGTGATAGTGGAATAGGAAGAGCTGTATCTTTAGCTTATGCAAAAGAAGGAGCGAAAATAGCAATTATTTATTTAAATGAACATGAAGATGCAGAAAAAACTAAAAAGCTTATAGAAGATATAAATGGTGAATGTATTTTAATAAGTGGAGATATTGGAGATGAAAACTTTTGTATTAATGCTGTAAATACAGTTATAAAAGAATTTAATAAAATAAATATATTAGTTAATAATTCAGCAGAACAACATGTATGCAATGCATTAACTGATATAACCAAAGAACAATTTGATAGAACATTTAAAACCAATGTGTTTGGAGCTTTTTATATAACTAAAGAAGTTTTAAAGCATTTAAATGCTGGAGATTGTATTATTAACACAACATCAGTAACGGCTTATCATGGACATAAAACATTAATTGATTATTCAATGACTAAAGGAGCCTTAACTTCATTTACAAGATCATTAGCATTAAATTTAGCAGATAAAAATATAAGAGTAAATGCAGTTGCTCCAGGGCCAGTATGGACACCTCTTATACCAGCTTCTTTTGATATGACTGAAGTTTCAAGTTTTGGCAAACAAAGCCCTATGAAAAGAGCGGCACAACCAGTAGAATTAGGTGAAAGCTATGTTTTCTTAGCTAGTGATGGAGCTTCTTACATAACTGGAGAAACAATTCATGTTAATGGTGGAGAAATAGTAAATTCATAAAGAATTAAAAAGCATATTTAGATAAAATCTAAATATGCTTTTTAATATTTAACTATGTATCATATAAAGTATCATATAAAAC
>NZ_ASRV01000232.1 GCF_000401215.1 Clostridium sartagoforme AAU1
ATTTATATGATATAGTAAAAAAATTACATTTTCTTGAGAAAATATGGTAAAAAATGTTTGCGTATGATATCATAATATTGGTTATTATATATAAATTTCTATTTCACACTAATTATTAAATAGAGGGTGGGCTAAATATGAGTAACTTAATTGATTTTTGTTTAAAAAGTTCTAATATAAATTTAGATAATGTAGACAATATATATTTTATAGATAATTTATTAAATAATAATAAGATAGCAGTAGGTGTTTATAATTTTCCAGAACTAAAATTGATAAAATCGAATCAAATTTATATAGATATATTAAATAATAGTAGTATAAAAATAAAAAAGGATTCTGAATTTAAATTAAAGGAAATAAAAGAAATAGGAGCAGATAATATTTTAATAGATCTTCTAAAAAAGTCTATTGAAACCCAAGAAATGCAATGCTCTGAATATATATATTTTCATAATATTAATGGAAGTTCCGAATATTTAAAATGTATAGTAAATCCAATAATAAAAAATAATACAATAAAATATCTAACAATAACTTTTATAAATGTAAATAAAGATGTGTTAAACAATACAAGGATGGAAAAAGAAATAGAAAAGCTTAAAAAGGAGAAGGAAGAGTTACAAGAGGAAAATAATAAATATAAAAATATAATTGATAATATTAGTGATGGTATATTTTAGCAAATAAAGATGGCAAAATAGAATACTTTAATAAAGCTGCAAGGAAATTTATATATAATAATAATGTTAGTTATATAGGAGAAACTCTTGCACATACTAACTATTATGATTTAAAGGGAAACAAAATTTCTTTAATTGATTTACCCAATTTTAAAGCACTGCAAGGTCAACAGATATTAAGTATGAGACTTATAGTTGAAAGACCAGATATAACTATAAAAACAGATATAAGCAGTAATCCTGTATATGATAAAGAAAATAATATAATTGGATCTGTATCTAGTATAAGGTGTTTAAATGATTCCTTAAAAGTCGAAAAATGTCTAGAAAAACAAAGAGACGGCTTCTATAATATAATAGATAATTTAGATTTATTGATTTGTAGATTTTCTTATCCAGATTTTAATATAATACATTATAATAAAAAGGTTAAGGAAGAAATATTAGAGATTGATAAATGTAGTGATAAATTATTTATGCAAATTCCTTATAATGATAAGAAAAAATAAATATAATAAAATCTAAGAAAACTATGATTAGTGGTAGTACAATTAAAACATTAATTAATAAAAAAGAAAGATATATAGAAACTTTTTATCAGCTTATATATGATAATAACAAAATTCGTGAAGTAGTAAAAGTAGGAATAGATATAACAGATAAAATTGGATATCAGAAGGAACTAGAAACAATTTTAAAAACTCAAGAGGAATTCTTTTCATTTATTGCCCATGAATTTAGAACTCCTTTAACTGTGATGAGCTCAACAACTCAACTAATAAATCTTCTATATAAGAAAGATTTACCTGAAAAAGTACAAAACTATATAGATAAAATAAATTTGAGTGTTTTACAGCAACTAAGACTTGTAAATAACCTTTTAGACATTACAAAAGCAGGATCAGGATATTTAAACATAAATTTAAGAAATTATGATATTGTAAGTATGTCAAGATTAATTACAGAATCTGTAAGGAGCTTTGCAACAAGAAAAAATATAAACTTAGAATTTAAATGTGATTTTAATGAAAAAGTTATAGCAATAGATGATGAAAAATATGAACGAATACTACTAAACCTACTATCAAACGCTCTAAAATTCACTAAAAATGGGAAAAAGGTAATTGTTAAGATAGGTTATGAATGTGAATTTATAAGTATAGATGTAAAGGATGAAGGAGTAGGCATTCCTAAAGAAAAACAAAAAGTTATTTTTGATAGATTTGCTCAAGTAAATAATGATCTGACGAGAAAGTCAGAAGGAACTGGAATAGGTTTATGCTTGGTAAAATTATTAGTTAATGCTATGGTGGAAAATAGAGTTAACTAGTTATGAAGGAGTAGGTAGTAATTTTAGAATTTTGCTTCCAGATAAAAAAGTTTTAGAGGAAACTAAAGTAGTAGATATGAATCTTATGGATAATAGGTTGATTCAAACAATGGATATTGAGTTTTCCAATATATTTTGAATAAAAATTAAAATAAAAGAGAACCAAATTTTGGTTCTCTTTTATTTTATAGATTTCATACATTTTTTATAGGCTATAATAGCTGCCCCAATTGCTCCTGCATATTGACTTAATTCATCGGTTACTACATCAAGGTCTAAATGCTCGCTTAAAATATTTCTAAATGAATTTGAATTTGCAAGTCCACCCGTAAAAAATACATCATTTTGTAATTTTAATCTTCTAGCAAAGTTTGCGGTTCTTTTAGCAATTGAATCAATAACGCCTAAAGCTATGTCTCCTCTAGCTACATCCTTTGACAAAAGACTAATAATTTCACTTTCAGCAAAAACTGTACACATGCTAGAAATATTAACTTTATTTTTATCCTTAACAAACTCATCTATATTACTAATATCTTCTTCAAGAATACGCATCATAACTTCGATGAACCTTCCTGTTCCAGCAGCACATTTATCATTCATAATAAAATCTATCACATTTAATGAATTATCAAGTTGTATTACTTTACAATCTTGTCCACCTAAATCTATAATAATTCTAGTTTTTTCATTTAAAAATGCTGCACCTTGAGCATGACAAGTTATTTCAGTAACTGTTTTATTAGATTCCTTTAATAAATTTCTTCCATAACCAGTAGTAATGGTATATTTAATATCTTTACTAAAAAGTTTATTATAAACTAAATAAATGCTTTCCTTTGGCTTGGCCGATGTTCTTATTTTATAGGTGTTGATTATTTTTTCGCCATCAAATATAGCTCCCTTAGTATATGTTGAACCCGAGTCAATTCCTAAAGTGTAAATATTCATAATATATCCTAAAGCATTTCAATAAATGCTGCCATTCTTGTATTTAGTTGTCCAATATCACCATTAGAGAAATCTGTTTCTACACTCATATAAGGAATATCTTTTTTAGTATTAACAAATCTTTTAATTGATAAGGTTTCAACATTATAAGTGTGGCAAGCGGTTAAGATTACGTCAATTACTGCATCAACTTTATATTCATCAATCATCTTATCAAGAAGTTTAATACGATTTGGGTTAGGAGTCATGCAAGAGCAGCCAATAGACAAATATTTCTTTGCTAATGCATCATATACATCAGGATTATCTTCATCTACTAAGTCCTCAATAGCTTTTGCACCACTACAATTTTCAAATGCAACAACATAAGCACCATTTTCTTCTATAGCTTTAATAACCTTTTCAGTTGCTGTTCCAAGGGGACAACCGGTTATTAAAATTCTAGGCTTAGATTCATATTTCTTTACACTTGCATATTCATTTTTAATTTTATAAACTAGTTCATTTAATTGTTTTGGTATTGCTTCTTTATCAAAAGCAAAAGTTGTCCCATTTAAGACTTTGAAAATATCAACTCCAGTTACTGGTACAGGATCTAATTTTCCTAATTCATAAAATTCTTTAAGAGCTTTTCTTTCATTATTTTTTATTTTTATGGCTTTTTTTATATTTTCTTCTAAAATTTCAGTATCAAATTGTTTTTCTAAAGTATTTTTTAATTTTATAATCTCATTTTTCCAAAGCTTAAGACCATCTTCACTTTGAGAATTTGGAAGTTCCATAACATGAACAGGCTTAAATTCAGAAAGATATTCATACATCTTTTTCTTTCCATCACAAGTTGTTTCGCCAACAACTAAATCAGAAAAATAGAAAAATGGGCATTTATCTGTCTTACCAAACCCGTAACTAGATTTTATTAATGGACATAAGTTACGTGGTAGATCTTGTTCAGCATCTGGAATGGTTTCGTCTGAAGATGCACATAAAGAGACAGTTGAGGCTCCCATTGCTAAAGCTATTTCTTGAGGAAAGTAGGTACAAAATACTCCTATAAGAGGTATATCTTTTTCTTTTTGTTCTTTTGCCGTAATGAATGAATTCCTTCTAATTTCTCCAAAGGTTTCAAAAATTTCAGGTAATTCTTTTTGTATTTTCATAAATTTCAATCTCCCTTATAATTTAATAAATATTAAGTAAACATAAAATATGTTTACTTAATATAGTTTATACAGTTAAAAATAAAAAATAGTATTTTAAATTTACTAGTATATTGATATTTTAACATGAAATTACATACAGGAAAACGTTTTAATAAGATATAC
>NZ_ASRV01000233.1 GCF_000401215.1 Clostridium sartagoforme AAU1
ATTTTACTATTTATAAGAAATAATTTTTTAATCTAATAACTTAATTAAGTTATTTTTATTAAAAAGTTGTATTTTATAAGAAAATGGTAATATTTTTATAAAATGATATAATTATATTGTTTGGAGGGATACTTTATGGATGAAAAAACAAATGTAATGCGAATTTTAGATAAAAAGAAAATTAAATATACCAGTTATTCTTATGTAAATACAGATGCTATAAGTGGAGTAGAGGTAGCTAGTGTTCTAGGGCAAGACCCTAAACAAGTTTTTAAAACTCTTGTAACAGCAGGTAAATCAAAAAACTATTATATATTTGTAATACCTGTAGAAAAAGAATTAGATTTAAAAAAAGCGGCTAAAAGTGTTGGTGAAAAATCTATTGAAATGATAAAATCAAAGGATTTATTACCTCTAACTGGATATGTTCATGGTGGATGCTCACCAATCGGAACAAAAAAACAATTTATTACTACGATTGATATATCAGTTAAAGATCTTGAAACATTTATTTTTAGTGCTGGTAAAATAGGATATCAAGTAGAATTAAGTTTAGATGATCTTAAGAAGGTTATTAGAGTTCAGTTAGCCGATTTAGTATAAATAATTTAATTATAAGATTTATTTGAAATATAAATATAAAATATCATTATAGGGTATTAGAAATTTTGTATTAGAATTAATATAATAAGGATATATCATTAGCGCATTTAAAATACGTTAGTGATATATCCTTTTATTTTAGTGAAAAGCTTAATTAATTATTACCTATATTCTTTATTGAATCAAATAGCTTAGAGAAAAAATTACCTATTGCATTAAAGATTCCTTGGAAAAAGCTACTATCTTGAATATCTTTACCAGAGTTTTTTAGAACTTCTGAAATTTGATTACCTATATTCTTTAAAGTTTCCTTAACAGTACTATAATCTATATCCAAATCATTTATGTCAGTCATTAAAGCTTTTATTTGCTCTTTTTGTTCATCAGATATTTCTACTGTATAGTTATTTGTAATACCTTCAACTATCTTAGAAATTTCTTCACTATTTTTTGGAGCTTCCTTTATTATTTTTGTTTTTACATCATTAATAACTTTAGCAGCTTCATCATATCCAATTTCTTCTCCAAGAGCTGAAGTGGTTTCAATTTCTTCTTGAGCTGCTTTTTTGTTTTTTAATGATAATTCTTCACCTTTAGCACTTTCAAAACCTTTTAATATTCCAGATAATGCAGAAGTACCTGTGACTGGAAAAGGTGACCCTGCTTTTATTTCAGCATTAGTTATCCCAGAAGTAACCAATGCATTTGATAACATAAGAGAAGTAACTTCAGTTAAATTATTAGATTGTACTTGTATTCCACCGTTATTAGTAATTTTAACATAAGAAGAAGAGTAACAACCACCTTCATAATTTGATTTATCGTTAGGATCAAGACCTAACTGTTTGATTATATCATCATTAGTTATTCTATCTACACTAACTTCATTTTCTGAAACACCAAATTCTTTAAGCATTTGAACTTCTTGTGCATCTGTTAAGTCAATCCCAAAAGTAACTCTTTCTTTATTTTGAGCTTGTACAGTAAAACTAAATAAAGAAAAAGCAATAGTACATGATGTAATTAGCTTTAGTATATTCTTTTTCATAAAAATCTCCTTTTAAAATATAAAATACTTTACTTTAATATTATTAAAGAAAGTTAGAAAATAGAAGACCTTTAAGATTTATTTAAGAATTTACTAACAAAAAATTAAAATAAAAAGACATGGGATTATTAATTATGTATAAATATCCCATATCTTTTATAATATATTTAAAGAAGATAAAATAATTAAATTTAAAAGGCTCCTGAATCTCCGCCGCCACCACCAGAGAAGCCTCCTCCAGATGAAAAATCATTAAAGCTATTGTTGCTAAAATCCAGCCCATTATTAAAATTAGAGTTACTGTTATGATTATTATCTGCAATATTGTGTATTTCATTAAATAGAAATGCATTAGTAATATAATAGCTATAAAAAGTATTATTAAAATTATTGTCATAAGAATAATTTTCTTTAGAATCAGTTAAATCCATTTCTAAATCATAATTACTTATTCCTAATGCAGAAGCATATATTATTGATTCTTTTATATTATTTGTATCTTTATTATCTATTAATGATAATAGATATTTTTTATAAGCACACCATTGAAGATATTCATTATAAGCATCGTTACTTAATACTTCTTTATTTTTTATAATTATATAGTAATTATGGAGTTTTCCATTTAGTCTTATTTCATTTATAAAATCCCAGTAGGAATTATAAAAGTTTTTAGCTATATTTTTACTTTCATCAACTTTTATTTTTATAGAGTCAAATGAAAATTCGTTTTTATTATCTTCATAGGTTTTAAACCAATCCATTAAAACTTTTAAATGTGAATATTCACATTTGGAACTATCTTTTATTCTTTTAAACTTAACAGTAACAAGTTCATTTCCATTTGATAAAGTACTATCTAACTTATAAAATCCCTTATTTGCAAGATACATTAAAGTAGAAGGAACTATAGATAAATCAATATTATTTTTATCATATAAATATGATACTAAAGCAGGACTTGTATTAGAAGGCGGATAAGGCAATACATCATCTGATGTAAAAATAAAATTTGATCTATATTCATTTAAAGCTTCATTGAAAATTCTTTTTGATCGTTTATTAGAAAGATAAAAAGTTATAGCTATTATAATAATTAGTGAAGATGGAATTAGTATCGGCAATAATACATTAGGAGAATCTTTTTCTCCATAATTTTGTATATTACCATCAAAAATATTTGAATCACTATTTTTTTCTGCTATTGGAATCGTAAGAAATTCAGGATGAAATTTTAAATCAATTCCTAAATCGGAAGTTAAATTTTCACCAGCAATTTTAATTTTATTTTCTGATGTTTCAGTATTAAAATTTCCATCACCGTAAACAGTATAATATAAATTGTTAGCATTAAAGTTAGCTGAATTTAAACTTATATTTAGTTCAATATTATTAACAGGATTTTCTTTTGATGCAGTGTAAAAACTCCAATTTAAAGAACTAAAATCTACATACTTTATAGCAGCAGAATTTATTAAGTACTCAACTTTAAATTTTTTTCTTCATTACTACTTTTAGAATAAATTTTAACTTGAAGCTTATCATTAGAATTTATAATTTCATAGCTATTATTTGACTCATCATTTTTTTCTTTCAAAGCATAAGTTCCATTCTTATCTTCGACAGTTACGTTATTAATTGAATAACCGCTGGATCCATTTAAATTTAGATTCAAATAAATACCATTAAAATCACCATTAAAAGTATAAGAAAACTCGTCATTTACAATAATATCCCCATTATTTTGTATTTCTGCATTTATAAGTAACCTATCAATTGAATAATTTTTAGTATCTGCAGATACAGTAATGGGAATTGTAAATAAAAATAATAAAATTAAAGTATAAGTTAGCTTTTTCATAATATATCTACCCCTTATATTTATTAGAATATCATATAATATGTATTTTCTCCATATTACTAAATAGTATTAAGATTATTAAGATAAAGTTCTTTTGTTAGACGTTTTCATTTATAAAATAAATGCTATATAATAGTATATATAATAATCATAAGGGAGGATAAGTTTATGAAAAGAATATTTGAATTAACAACAAGTGATATTGAAAATCTAAATAAAAACAAGCTAAAGGATATAATAAGTAAATCTGAAGGAAGAACTGTTATGTCTGAAACTATTATTAGCTATACTCCATATATAAGGGAGGTATCTAACTTAGAACTTGCTGCAAGTTTTGGAGCTGATATGATTACTTTAAATACATTTAATTTTGAAAAACCTTTTATTTTTGGTATAGATGGTGGAGCTAATTTACTTTCATCAATAGATAATTTAGCTAATAAAATTGGAGAGCAAATTAGAGATAACTTAACTAATAAAGATTATATAAAGAATATTAAAAAGTTAGTTGGTAGAATGATAGGAGTAAACTTAGAGCCTGTACCAGAAGGAAGTACTTATGAAAGAGGGTATAGATTGAATATAGAAAATCTTAATAAAGTTAAGGAATATGGATTTGATTATATAGTTATAACAGGTAATCCTAATACAGGAGTTACAGAAAAAACTATTTGTGATGGAATAAAGCTTGCTAAGGAAGTATTAGGGGATAGCACTTTAATAATAGCAGGAAAAATGCATGGAGCAGGTAGTGGGAATATATATGATGAAAAGTCTATAAAAAGTTTTATAGACTGTGGTGCAGATGTTATATTAATCCCAGCCCCAGGAACAGTTCCAGGATATGATTTAGATTTAGCAAAGAAAATAATTACTCTTGTTCATGATAATAATGCTCTTGCAATGACTACAATAGGAACATCACAAGAAGGTTCAAGTAAAAGCATAATAGAACAAATAGCTTTAAATTCAAAAATGGCAGGAGCTGATATTCAACATATTGGAGATTGTGGAACTTTTGGAATAGCATTGCCTGAAAATATCATGGCACTTTCAGTAACAATAAGAGGAATTAGACATACTTATAGAAGAATGGCTCAATCGATATTAAGGTAATAAAAAGTATTAAATAAAATATGAATCTTATAATATTTAAATTTTGAGGAGTCTTATCATTTTATATGTGTTTGAAACAAAATTAAGTTATCATAATATAAATTGCTTATCAAAATGATATAAAATTATCAAAATGATATAAAATTATATTAAAAAGTATGTTATAGAACATAAATACAGTTTGGCATATTCATTGCTTATGTATAATAAATAATGTAAAGAAAATATATATTCTTTCAAATATAAGAAAGTGAGTGAAGCTAATGTCATTACTAATAAAGAATGGAATTATTGTTACAGCAAGTGAAACATATACAGGTGATATATATATTGAAGATGGCATTATAAAAGAAATTGGGACTTGTATAAATAAAGAAGCAAAAGAAGTAATTGATGCTGCTGGTAAGTATGTTATACCTGGAGGGGTAGATGTTCATACTCATTTAAACTTAGATGTAGGAATTGCTGTAGCTAATGATGATTTTTATACTGGAACAGTTGCAGCGGCATGTGGAGGAACAACTACTATAGTTGATCATATGGGCTTTGGACCAAAGGGATGCACTTTAAAGCATCAAGTTGATGTATATCATGGTTATGCAGATAAAAATGCAGTAGTAGATTATAGTTTTCATGGAGTAATTCAACATGTTAATGAAGAAATACTTAAGGAAATGGAGAGTATAGTAAAAGATGAAGGAATAGTAAGTTTTAAGGTTTATTTAACATATGATTATATGGTAAATGATGAGGAAGTATTAAAAGTACTAAATAGATTAAAAGAGCTTAACGGAGTTACAACTGTTCATTGTGAAAATCATGGCAGCATAAAAGTATTAAAAGATTATTATGTGAAAAATGGATTAAAAACTCCTAAATATCATCCTTTAAGTAGACCAGTAGAAGCAGAAGGTGAAGCTGTAAATAGAATGATAAATTTATCATCAATAGCAGGTAATGCACCTTTATATATAGTTCATTTATCTTCAAATTTAGGATTAAGTTATATAAAAATGGCAAGGGATAGAAATGAAAATATATATGCCGAAACATGTCCTCAATATTTGGTTTTAGATGATAGCAAATATGAATTAGAAAATAATGAAGGCTTAAAATATATCATGAGTCCTCCTTTAAGAAAAGAAGAAGATATAAACTCCTTATGGAAAGGAATTAAGGATGGATATATACAAACTATAGCAACAGATCATTGTCCTTTTGCATTTAATAAGGATAAGCAGCTTGGAAGAGATGACTTTACAAAATGTCCTAATGGAGCACCAGGAATTGAAGAAAGAATTCCTTTAATCTTTTCAGAGGGTGTTATGAAAGAAAAAATTAGTATAAATAAATTTGTTGAGGTATGTTGTACAAATCCAGCTAAAATTTTTGGATTATATCCTAAAAAGGGTTCAATACAAGTTGGAGCTGATGGAGATATAGTTATAATTGATCATAAAATAGAAAAAGTATTAACAATTAAAGATTTACATTCAAATGTTGATTATACTGCTTATGAGGGAATTAAAGTGAAAGGTTATCCTATATATACTATTTTAAGAGGAGATATTATAGTTAAGAATGGTAATTTCATAGGCAAAAAAGGTAATGGAAGATTTATAAAAAGAAAAATAAGTTTATAAATATACTTTAATAAAAATTCTACTAATTATTATATAGGTTAGTAGAATTTTTTATATTAAATATTAAATGTGGTTTATTCAAAATAAATGTTTAAAATTATTGTATCGAATACCTAAATGTACAAATATAATAAATATTATTAATATATTCCAGAGGGGTTGCATGAAAAAAATAAATATAAACCACAAGAAGAAGATAAAAATAGAAAAGTTGAATTGTATCCTGCAATTAGAATCACTATAAATGGAAATAAATATGGGTATATAGATAAATATGGAAAAGAAATTATTCCTTTTAAATTTACTAATGCATATAATTTTAATGAATATGGATTAGCTATTGTTAATGAGAACGGACGTTATGGAATTATTAATTCAGAAGGTATTTATATAGTTAATGCTCAATATAGTTTAATAAATCAATATTCAGAAGGAAGAAGTATTTATGTGGAAAATACGGCTATGGGGGTATTCGATGAGAAAGGACATAAGTTAACGGATGCAGTATATGACTATATAGGTAATTATAAAGATGGATATGCAGTAATAAGAAAAACATATGGAAATAAATATAGATATGGTTATTTAAACTTAAAGGGAGGAGAATCTTGTGAAACAAAATATATTGAAGCAAATGATTTTAATGGAGATTATGCATTAGTAAAAATTAAAGATAGAGAATATTCATTAATAGATAATCAATGTAATATTGTAAATACTTATAAGTACGAATATGTAGGTTCATATGGAAATGATATGATGGTATTTTCTATATTATTAGGAGGCCCTTATGGTTATATAAGTAAAGAGGATAGAATAGTTATTAATCCAATTTACTCATATGCTAGAGAATTTATTGATGGAATTTCCATTGTTAGTACATCTAATGAAATAGATAAATATGGAGTAATAGATAAATTAGGGCGACCAATCTATGGAGAAATATATAGTGATATTAAATATTTAGGAGAGGGAAGACTAGCTTTAGGGTTACCAATAGGTAAAACTAAATCAAAAAGTAGAAGCATTTATGCTATTGGAGATGATAAAGGAACTATTTTTACTAAATTCAAGTTTTTTAAAGTAAATAACTTTTCAAATGGAATGGCGTCAGTATCAGACTCAAGAAAAACTTTCTTTATAAATAAGGATGGAAAGGAACTTAATAATTTACCTATATTTTTAGGAAGTGGCAAATTGGATCTACTAGGAGATATAGTACAAGCTTATGTAGATTATTATATCTATTATTTAGCTCAAAATAATAAGATGATTTATGGACCTAATAAAACAATAAATTTAAGTGAAACCTATTCAATTATTATTGAAAAATATAGACCGAATATAAATTATTTAATATATATACCTAATATTTATGGTATGAATGATAAAAATGCTGAGAATCAAATAAATTTAGAGTTGAGGAGATTATCAATTTTTGATCCGCCAAGTGATGATATATATGTTCAAACGCAACTCATAATTACAGATGAAGAAATATTGCCATATAATTATTATGGTAATTTTAAAATATTATTCTATAAAGAGAATTTACTTGTATTAGATTTAGTTGGATATTATTCAGAAATAAATCAAGAATCCATATTACAAGTAAGAAAAACCTGTAGTATTAATTTGCTAACAGGAAAGTTATATAAAATTAAAGATTTATTTAATGAAGGATCAAACTGGGATATTGAGATTAATAATAATATACTAAAAATAATTAATGAAGAACCAAATTATAATTTTATATTTCCGGATTCATTTAAAGGTATAACTGAAAATCAAGACTTTTATATAGATAATGACAATTTATATATTTATTATCATCCAGAAAAAATAGCACCTGAATCAATGGGATTTATAACCTTTACTATACCTCTTAAAAATATAGATAAAATAATCAATAAAGAAGGAGAATTATACAAATTATTAACAGGTTAACATATTAAAGCATCTTAAAAGTCAATCTTTAAGATGCTTTAATAATACACTAATGTAATATACTCTTAAATGATATTTAAATAAATAGGAAACATTATAGTACATTAAGAATAATATATTATATAAAACAATATAACAAAAGATGTTTAGAAGGTAGGTATTTAGAATGGACTATTATAACAATGAATATGAAAACTCAAATTATGAAGAATATTATAAAGGTATGAATAATAAGGATAATTATCCTCAAAATAGTTGCCAAAATAATTGGCAAGAAAATGCAGATTATGATTTTCATAATGTATCAGAAGTTAAACAAGGTAATTTAGCAAGTTATGGAGCTTATCAAAGAGTTCAAGGAGCAGAAAACTTTCAAAATAATAATCAATATTTAGGTGGAGCACGAGGAATTCAAAATCAATGCGGTCAAAATCAAGGTGGACAAAATATTATTCAAAGACCAGGACAAGTAAGAAGATATAATTCATTTTATAATATAAATGGTAGGAACTATGTTATAACTAATAGAAATTTTTATAATAGATATTTTACTAGATATAATCATATTTATGTGAATAATTGTAATCATATAAAAGATTTCTTACGTGACTGTAATATATATCATTTTACTAATCAAACTATCTATGAGGGATGTCAATATCTAGGCTCTAATACAGTTGTTGCAAATAATTGGTGCGGAAATAATAATAATTCTTGTTGCAATAATAATGTATTTTAGTATTTAGAAAAGTATAAGACTTTAATAATAGTGTAGTATTACTATTTTTTATAAATAATAATACTACACTATTTATGAAATATATTATTTACAAATAATGGCGAAATTGATAGTAATATTCTGAGAAGGTATTTTTTATTTAAATTATATAATATCTAATTTAATAATAATTATTAAATAAATATATGAGGTGTACTAGTAAAATATATTTACAAAAAATTATAAAAATATATAATTATAAAAAATATAATAATTATCTTATTGAGAGTGGTGGAGGGACTGGCCCTTTGAAACCCAGCAACCTGCTTATAGTGTGGTGCTAAATCCTACAGATTTTTCTGGAAAATAAGAGTAATAGAGTTTTTATATACTTTATATAAAATCCCTTCTTACTTTTAGAAGGGATTTTTATTTAGATATAATAATAAGAGTTATTATTTTAGTAATACAAGGGGGTTATGTAATGAAAAGAGGCTTCGAAATAATTAGGGATTTAGAAAAAAGAATATTAGTAATTGATGGGGCAATGGGGACAAATATTCAATCATTTATGTTAAAGGAAGAAGATTATAGGGGAAAGTTATTAAAAGATTTTTATTTAGATCAAAAGGGTAATAATGATTTATTAAGTATTACAAAGCCAGAAATAATATATGAAATACATATGGGTTTTCTAGAAGCTGGTGCAGACATAATTGAAACTAATACATTAAATTCTAATAAAATATCACAAAGTGATTTTGGTCTTGAGAGTTTAGTTTATGACTTAAATTATAAAAGTGCTAAGCTAGCTAAAGATGCTTGTGAAGAATTTTATAAGAAGGACGGCAAAAAGAGATATGTTGCCGGATCTATAGGTCCAACCAATAGAATGGCATCGCTATCTCCTAATGTTGAAGATCCAAGTTATAGAAATATATCATTTGATCAATTAAAGAAGGCATATATAGAGCAAATCGATGCTTTAATTGATGGTGGCATTGATTTGGTTTTAATTGAAACAATTTTTGATTCCTTAAATGCAAGGGCTGCTATTATGGCTGCAAATGAGGCTTTTAGGATAAAAAATATAACTCTTCCAATAATGATATCTGGAACTATAACAGATAAGTCAGGGAGAATTTTATCAGGACAAAACCTTTCAGCCTTTGCTGTTTCAATGAAAAATGAAAATATAATTTCAATAGGACTAAATTGTTCTTTTGGAGCAAAAGATTTAAATCAATTTATAAAAGAGTTAGCAGAAACACAGAATTTATTTATATCAGTTTATCCAAATGCAGGATTACCAAATGAATTAGGATTTTATGAGGAGTCACCTGAAATTACTTCAAAGTGTATTGAAGAAATGTTGAAAGCTGGGTATTTAAATATTGTTGGTGGCTGTTGTGGTACTACTTATGAGCATATAAAAGCAATTGCTAATGTAGCTAAAAATTATAGACCAAGAGTTGTTAAAGAAATTAAAAGAGAAAGTGTGTATAGTGGATTAGAAATAACAAAATCAAATAGAGAATCTAATTTTGTTAACATTGGAGAAAGGACGAATGTTTCTGGATCTTTAAAGTTTGCAAGACTTATTAGAGAAAAGAAATATGAAGAAGCTCTTGAAATTGCTAAAGAACAAGTTGAAAATGGAGCTCAAATAATAGATGTAAATTTTGATGATGGACTTTTAGATAGTGAAAAAGAAATGGAATATTTTTTAAAACTATTGGCTTCAGAACCAGATATTTCTTTAAAGCCTATAATGATTGATTCGTCAAGATGGGAAGTTATAGAAAATGGACTTAAAGTGATTCAAGGAAAACATATAGTAAATTCTATTTCTTTAAAGAATGGAGAAAAAGATTTTCTAGATAAGGCAAGGATTATTAAGGATTTTGGAGCAGCAGTTGTAGTAATGGCTTTTGATGAAAATGGGCAAGCAGACAGTTATGAAAAAAAGATTAATATATGTAAAAGAGCCTATGAGCTTTTAGTAAATAAAATTAACTTTCCTCCAGAAGATATAATATTTGATCCAAATATTTTAGCGATAGCAACAGGAATTGATGAACATAATAACTATGCTGTAGATTTTATAAATGCAACTAAATGGATAAAGGAAAATTTACCATATGCTAAGGTTTCAGGAGGAGTAAGTAATTTATCTTTTTCTTTTAGAGGTAATAATAAGATAAGAGAAGCTATGCATTCAGTCTTTTTATATCATGCTATAAAAATGGTATGGATATGGGAATTGTAAATCCAAGTATGATACAAATATATGATGATATTCCTAAAGATTTACTTAAGTTAGTTGAAGATGTTATATTAAATAAATTTGAAGGGGCTAGCGAGAAACTATTAGAAGAAGCTATTTTATATAAAAACAATTTAAAAGAAGATAAAGAAAATAAAGAAAATTGGAGAAGTCTAGCTTGTAAAAAAAGATTAGAGTATTCAATAGTTAAGGGAATTACTAATTATATAGATGAAGATTTAAAGGAAGCCATAACTTTATATGAAAGACCTTTAGATATAATAGAGGGCCCATTGATGGATGGCATGAAAAAGGTAGGTACATTGTTTGGTGATGGAAAAATGTTTTTACCTCAAGTTGTAAAATCAGCAAGAGTTATGAAGAGAGGAGTTGCATATTTAACACCATATATAGACACTGAAAAAAATGGAGAGTTTACAAGAGATGGAAAGATATTAATTGCTACTGTAAAAGGTGATGTTCATGATATAGGTAAAAATATAGTAAGTGTTGTTTTATCTTGTAATAACTTTGAAGTTATAGATTTAGGAGTCATGGTTCCTTGTGAAGAAATAATAGATAAAGCAATAGAGGAAAATGTTGATATAATTGGATTAAGTGGGCTAATAACGCCATCTTTAAATGAAATGATAACTGTGGCTAAGGAAATGGAAAAGAGAGGTCTAAATATTCCACTTATAATTGGTGGAGCAACTACTTCTAAGATCCATACAGCATTAAAGATAGACCCAAATTATAGTGGTCCAGTAATATATGGATATGATGCATCTAAAACAGTTGAAATTTGCAAAATATTAGTATCCAAAGAAAAATTTAAATTTATAAAGGAAACTAAAGAAAATTATAAAATTCAAAGAGAAAATTATGAAAATGTTAAAACGGAATTTATTTCTCTAAAGGAAGCAAGGGAAAATAAATTGAAAATAGATTGGAGCAGTACAAATATAAAAAAACCAAATTTTTTAGGTGTTAAAGGTATATATGATTATACTATTAAAGATGTAAGGCCTTTTATAGACTGGAGCTTCTTTTTTGCAGCCTGGGGAATGAAAATGAGATTCCCTCAAATTCTAAAAGATAGTACTTATGGGGAACAAGCAAAGAAAATTTATTTAGAAGCAAATAAGTTATTAGATGATTTAGAAAATAATCAAATAGTAAAGCTTAAGGGCGTATTTGGATTGTTTAAAGCAAGTTCTGCTCAAGATGATATAAATATTTTTGATAAGGACAACAATTTAATAGAAACTTTTAATATGTTTAGGCAACAAAAGAAAAATAAAAATAATATCAATCTTTGTTTAAGTGATTATATAGCTCCTGAAGAATTAAAAATTGATGATTATATTGGAGCATTTTTAGTTACAAGTGGAACTGAGGCTAGAGAACACTCTAAAAAGTTGAGGGAAAAAGGAGATGATTATAACTCTATGCTTTTAAGTTTTGTTTGTGATAGATTAGCAGAAGCCTTTGCTGAAAAGCTACACTTGGATATTAGAAAAAATTATTGGGGCTATTCAAGTGATGAAAATTTAAGTTATGATGAATTACTTTCTGGAAAGTACAGGGGAATAAGACCTGCTGTAGGTTATCCATCAATAAAGGATCAAAAGGAAATAAGAAAAATATTTAAACTTTTAAATGGAGAAAAAGTAACAGGTGCAAGCTTTACGGAAAGCAATATGATAGATCCTCCATCATCAGTTTGTGGGTTATATTTTGCTAGTAGTGAAGCTAAATATTTTGACGTTTATAAAATAGATATTAACCAATTAGAAGATTATTCAAAAAGAAATAACTCAAATATAGCAGAATTAAAAAATAGACTTTCTAATATATTAATATAATTATTTATAAAAAAAGAAAAACTTATAAAGTTTAAGAATGCTTTATAAGTTTTCTTTTTTATTTTAATATTAAGGGTTTAACTTTATTGAAATCCCCATCTAAAACTGAATAAGTACTATCTATATTATTAAGCAGCTCAGGAGATAGATTTGAATGAATATACAAAGTATTTAAATTTATTTCTTTTGCTCCGTGTATATCACAAATATAATCATTTCCAATCATTATACTTTCAATTGGATTTAAATTATATTTTTCAATTAATGTGTTATAAAAAAGTTTATCTGGTTTACAAACACCAAAGTCTGAAGAAAATAATATTCCATCAAAATACTTATCTATACCTAATAACTTCATCTCGTAAAGAGTAAAAATCCTTTGAGCATTAGAGAGCAGATATATATTCTTATTTTTTAATTTTAGAGTTTCTAACAATTCAACAACACCATTATAAAGAGATAATTTATTTAACGATAGTACTCTAAATATCTGAGCTGTATCTTTGACTGTATCTTTACTTGGGAAAATACCTTTTTTATTAAATAATTCTTTGAAAATAATTTCGATATTAAAATCAGGAAAGTTTGTATTAGTAATTGATTTTAGTTTATCATTTACTAATTGAATATAAGTATCTTTTAAATCCGAACTAGAGTAATATGCACCTTTATAAGAATAAAAAAGAGATAATTTTTCAAAAAGCAGATGTGAATTTTCATCTGTATTTATATCAACTAAGGTTCCATATAAATCAAATATGTAATTTTTAAACATATATAAGCCTCCTAAATCAAGTTATATGTAGTTTAATTCTTTTTATAAGTGATAAATCCTCTAATTAATATAGAACAATAGAAGAATTGTATTTTTAAACAAAAATATGTGTATTTATTTAATATTTAACACTAATATTTTTACAACAATATTAATGTAATAGGGATTTATTAATTCATAAGAAATTTTTATTGAAAAAATGCAAAAAATTAATAGTATCTAATATTGATGGTATAGAGAAAGAGATTCAAAGTTTAAGATTTTATAAATTGTAAGTAGGTATAAAATTAAACAATATACAAATTTCAGGAAAATAGAGGAAAGGGCTGAATAAACAGCCCTTTTTACTTTTATTTAAGATTATTGTAAAATATATAAGAATCTATCAATTTGAATATATAGATTTTTAGTGTATTATATAAATAATGAAACAAATGAATGTAAAGGAGAATAATTATGAAGACTTTAGTAATAAATTGCGGAAGCTCATCTTTAAAATATCAACTAATTGATATGGAAACAGAAAATTCATTAGTACAAGGATTAGTAGAAAGAATAGGAATTGAAGGGTCTATATTAACTCAAAAAGTTGAAGGAAAAGACAAGTATATTATTAAAGAAGCTATGCCAAACCATAAAGCTGCTATTAGGTTGGTTTTAGAAGCTTTAGTAAATGAAGATCATGGTGTTATTAAATCTATGGACGAAATTAGTGCTGTTGGACATAGAGTAGTTCACGGCGGAGAAAAATATTCTCATTCAGTTATAATAAATGATACTGTGTTAGACTCAATTAGAGAGTGTATATCACTTGCACCTCTTCATAATCCGCCAAATATTGTTGGTATTGAAGCTTGTATGGAACTTATGCCAAATACGCCAATGGTAGCAGTGTTTGATACAGCATTCCATCAAACTATGCCAAAAGAAGCTTACATATGTCCTCTTCCATATGAATTATATGAAAAGTATGGAATAAGAAAATATGGATTCCATGGTACATCACATAAATATGTATCTCAAAAAGTAGCAGAGGTAATGGGAAAAGATATAAAGGATTTAAAGATTATAACATGCCATTTAGGAAATGGATGTTCATTAGCAGCAGTAAAAGCCGGAAAGTCAATAGATACGTCCATGGGCTTTACTCCTTTGGCAGGCGTAATGATGGGCACAAGATCAGGAAGTATAGATCCATCAGTTATCAGTTTCCTTTCAGAACAGCATGGATATAAAATTAGTGATATAGATGAATTATTAAATAAAAAATCTGGAGTTTTAGGTATTTCAGGAGTCTCTTCTGACTTTAGAGATGTTATTGATGCAGCAGATAAAGGAAATGAAAGAGCAAAACTTGCATTAGATATATTCCATTACAAAGTTAGAGCTCAAATTGCAGCATATGCAGGTATAATGGGAGGAGTAGATGTTATAGTATTTACTGCTGGCATAGGAGAAAACTCTTCTTTAACAAGAAAAGAATGTTTAAATGGTCTTGAGTTCTTAGGATTTAATATAGATGATGAAAAAAATGCTATAAGAGGTGAAATTCAAGAAATATCAACTAAAGATTCAAAAGTAAAAGTTTATGAAATTCCAACTAATGAAGAGCTTATGATTGCTAGAGATACAGTAAAGTTAATAAATAAATAGTCCAAATTAAATATAATTTTTAAAAGCAGATCTTATTAAGAAAAATCCTTTATTATAGAAAGTTAAAATAAACTATTACTATAAACAAGGAAAACTTTATTAAGAACTGCTTTTTAGCTTTTCAACTAAATATAAGAAATTAAATTTTAAAAATGTTATAATTTACATATTTTGCTTAAAAGTAACTTAGATAAATGATATAATAATAAAGAATTTCTATTATATCAAGGGGGAGTAATAATGCAGGAATATCAAAAACTTAATAAAAATGCTATAAAGTCATGGACTATATCAAGATTAATAGGTGCTTTTATTACTAGTATAGTTTTAATAGCAGGTGAAATATTTTTTTCAAGAATAATAGATGATTTTAATAAAGTAAGGTTTATTTTTACGATTTCTATTATCAGTCTAGTAATTATACTTCTAATTAATTCTTTTATATCCCCAACAATTGAATACAAACAATGGAGGTATAAAATAACAAATGATAAAATTGAGTTTATTGAAGGTATATATTTTGTAAGAAAAGTCATAATTCCTATAATAAGAATCCAACATATTCAATTAAATCAAGGACCAATAAATAAATTTTTTGATTTATATGATATAAGCATTTTTACCGCTGGTGGACAACATAAAATCCCAAATATTGATAGTGAAAGAGCAGAAGAGATAAGTGAGTATTTAAAGGAAGTAATAAAAAATAAAATTTCTAAAGAAAATATTTTATCAGATAAGGACTTAGATAGTTATGATGAAACAAGATAAATATAAAAAAATCATATAAGTTTTATATTAGAAGAAATTATAAAATTGGTAAATGGATTAGTTATATTTATAGCATTATCAATTGCTAAATTTGATGAAGGGGGAATTTATGTAACACTTGGTTTAGTAGTACTATCTATTATAGTTTCGATATTAAAATGGATAACTATAAAGTTCTACATTAAAGATAGTGAGTTAATATATAAAAGTGGAATAATAAATTCAAAGAAATTAGAGATACCTTTTGATAAAATAAATACCATAGATATAAATAAAAATATTATTGATAGAATATTTAATGTTTGTACTTTAAAAATTGATACCGGTGCTTTAAAAGAGGTTGGACAGGAAATAAGAATAAAAGTAAAAAAAGAAGATGCCTATGAAATTAGAAATTTTATAAATAAATCAAATGATGAAGAAATATATGAAAACCTAGAAGGAATTAGTAATAGAAAAGAACAAGAATTTTTAAAAACTATATCATTTAAAGAAATATTCTTATATTCAATAAGTAAATCAAAGATATTTTGGGCATTTGGAGGAATCTTTTTAATAGGAGATTTTCTACAAAAATTAGAGGAAAAATTTAATCTTTCTATAGCAAGTGATATA
>NZ_ASRV01000234.1 GCF_000401215.1 Clostridium sartagoforme AAU1
GATATTGTAGAAAATGTTGAAGTAAAAAGTTTATTATCTATTGGATTATTTAAATCTATTTGTTTAATAATATTAGCGATTATAGGAATATATATACTTATAAGTATTATATTTATCATATTTGAAATAATTAGGCTTTATAATTTTACTTTAATTGCTGGTAAGAATGATATTAAAATTAGATATGGATTATTAACAGTAAAAGAGTATTCAATTCCAAGAAATAAAATATATGCAATAAGATATAAGCAGAATTTATTACAACAATTATTTAAAATATTTCAGATAGAAGTTGTGACGGTAGGATATGGAGATGAAAAGAATGAGCAGGCTATACTATATCCAGTAGGAAACAAGAACTTTATAAATTTAATATTAAAATCAGTATTACCAACATTTAAATTTGATGGAGAAATCAATAAGCCATCTAAACACGTATTAAGCAGATTCATAATAAAAAGAACAGTTATATTAATTGTTTTTTTATAATTCCTTTATTTTTTATAATTCCAAAAGTTTATTTTACACTTAAATTAATATTTTTTATTATATTAATTATCTTAAACATATTTTTAGGATTTTTAAATTATAAGAATACATCATTGTCTATTATAAGGATTTAGTAGTAGCTAGTAGCGGAAGTATTGAAAAAGTTACAACACTAATTAAACAAGAATATTTACAATCTGTAGAAATAAGAGAAAATCCTTTTCAAAAGAAAAAATCTGTATGTGATTATAAATTATATATATATAGTAATAAGTTAGGAGATGTAGTAATAATAAGAAATATGAATAGTATTTTGCTAAATACTATTGATGAAAATTTAATTTTATAAAATTAAAAACTGTAAAAATTCGATTATTTTTAAGAAAGTTAAAGATTTTATTAGCTAAATAAAATCTATTTAAATAATTAGCATTTGTAAATAATAATTATTATTAATATAATTAAATTAATAATAATAATTTAATATAAAAGGAGATTTGAAAATGATATCAGTTTGTCCAGTATGCTCAGGAATAGATATAGAAAAATTAGAAAAAAAGTTTGGAGAAGATAATATAGAAGTAGGATGCATTGGAGAATGTGGTGGCAGAGATGGTCTTATTATAGGATATGCTAATGGAAAATATATCGAAACTGAAACAGAAGAAGAGTTTATGAAGGAAATAGAAAATTAATAATATCTTAAGATGATGTTCAAATTAAAGACAAATAATTAAAAATTAAATTTAACTATTAGTTTATTTTAATTTTAAAACTCCTACGGGAGTTTTTTTAATTAATTTTATTTTATTTTATATTGTTATTTTTCATTAAACTATAAATTAATAGTTCAATAATATATGTGCTCATTATAACTTATATAAAATAATATGATATTATATCAAAAAGGAGTGATTATATGAATAATTTAAGTAATAGAACTAAAGGAATTTTATTTTTAGTTTTTTCAGCCTTTGGTTTTGCAGTAATGTCTGCATTTGTAAAATTAGCAGGTGATTTACCATCATTTCAAAAGACTTTTTTTAGAAATTTAGTATCTTGCATAATAGCCTTATTTTTTATTGTAAAAAATAAAGAAAGCTTTTTTGGTAAAAGAGAAAATCAGAAGATGTTAATATTAAGATCAGCTTTAGGAACAATTGGAATAGTATTAAATTTCTATTCAATAGATAAATTGGTGTTATCAGACGCAAATATGTTAAATAAATTAAGTCCATTTTTTGTAATTATTTTTTCTGCTTTATTTTTAAGTGAAAAAATTAATTTTAAACAATTCTTAGCAATTATTGTAGCATTTATTGGAACATTATTTATAATAAAACCTAGTTTTAATTTAGACATGATTCCTGCTATTATGGGAGTATTGGGTGCAGTTTTTGCAGCCGGGGCATATACTTGCCTTAGGTTCCTTGGAGGAAAAGAAAATCATTATACAATAGTATTTTACTTTTCATTATTTTCTTTAATAGTAATCTTTCCATTTATGATGTCAGTATATGTACCTATGAATAGTGAACAATTATTTTACTTATTAATGGCAGGAGTATTTGCTAGTATAGG
>NZ_ASRV01000235.1 GCF_000401215.1 Clostridium sartagoforme AAU1
ATACTTCTAAATTCATTTATCTTAGATTCTTTAAAATTAAAATTCTCATTTATATTTGTAATTGATGCTTTATAAACTATATGTGAATAAGTATAATCTTCTTCTACAATACTTAATTCGACATTCAATATGTCTTCATTGGTAAAGTAACTTACTGTTTCTGCACCTGCTAATTGTAAATCTTCTAATAATTTAGAGCGATTACCTACATTGTCCATTCTACTAATTCTATCTTGTATTGGTTCTTCAAATATTAATTCTAACGAATTACTTACTGAAAAATCTTTAATTAAGTTAATTGATTGCGAGTATATTTTTACTAATGAACTATTTCTTAATTCTAAGTCAATAATACTCTTAGAATTATCATCAATATTAATTTCATTTTTTTCAACTATAACATTTTTCATATCATTATTATTTTCATTTCTTTGTTCAGTATTAACTCCACTTTCCATAGTATTAACAGCATCTTCTTTATAACATCCAGATAATAATAAGCTTAATACTAAAAGAATTAAAAATTTTCCTATTTTCATACTACACCTACTTCCATAAACTTACTTTTATATAAATTATACACAACATTTGATTATTTTCAATATAATTGTTTACAAATTGTAACTAAAAACATTCTTTATATATGTAATACAAAACATTAGGAGGTATATATGAATAATAAAGAATTAAGTCAAATTGGACTTGAAGAAAAAATGGAAAATGCTAAAAAACTAAGACTTAGCAAACTAAAAGAAATAGGAATTAATAGTGAAAAAGAATTAGAATCTATTATACATGATGAAAAGTTTAGTGTAAAAAATAGACTTTCTAATCTAGCTAAAAGAAGAGAGATTTCATTAGATTCTGTAGATCTTAATGAAATAGGGGCTATTCCTGAAAATGAAAAATCTGAAAAATTTAAAGCATACGAAAAACTTATGAATGAATCATTACCTAAAACCGAAATATCAAGTCTTTCTGCTACAGATGGCGTTTATGTAGTCAATAGGAGTGGAAGAACTCTCTATACTGTTAGTGGTCAACCATTGTATCACAAAGAAGTTTGTGTAAAATTTCCTTCAGGAGGAAAAATATATATGATGAGAACTAATGGTACTATGGGATATGAGTACTTAAATTCAACTGATGCTTCTGATAATAACTTTAGAAAGTTTTCTGATATGATATGGATGGCCCATGTTTTATACTATTGTTTACGTTGTAGGGGAAGTAAAGTTGATTTACATGATTATAATGGAAATTATTTTGGTTATATAGATTATGAAGATGATGTCTCTGAGAGATACAATCCTAATGGACCATATTATCATGCTGCGAATTCAAATCCTTTGTTAATGTCTATATATGGTTATTCTGTGTACGGTGTATATCATCGATTTGATGGGTTTGTTAATACGAAGCTTAATATAGCTACAGGTATGGATAGCCTAGCTGTTTATGGAGATCCGTCAAAATTATAATTTCACTAAAAGTATCTTTAGTGAGTCATGTACCACCCTCATTGGGTGGTTTTCCCATTTCACACCTTTTACCAGCTATCCCGTGAACGGGTCAATATATTCCTTCATACTAATTTGTTCTGCTATTTGATCTTCTTGAATTTGATTCTAAATATATTTTGCAATTGCAATTTTATTTCTTTCTACTGTATCAACGTAATATTCTCTCCACCCAAAATATCTATTTCCATACTTATATTTTAAACTCGCAAATCTATCAAAAATCATTAAACTGCTTTTTCCTTTTAATATTAACATGAATTTTGATACACTCATTTTCAGTGGAATAGTAAACAACATATGTATATGAACAGGATAAGTATTCGCTTCGATTATTTCCAAGCCTTGTCTTATACATATAGTTCTTAATATTTTCCAAATTTCCGCCTTATATTTTACATATAGTATTTGCCTTCTATATTTTGGTGCAAATACTATATGATATTGATACCTCCATCTTGTGTGTGATAAGCTTTCTATGTCGTTACCCATACGATACACCTCCTATGATTAATTTGTTTTACGATTGTCAGTCGTTGCAATTATATCATGAGAATTTTTTATGTGCAGAGCTTAAGCCATTTTATACACCCGGCATGGCCAGTGGTTTTCAATACAATAAAAAAAGTCAATGATCATAAATCATTGACTTTTTAACTATACATGCCTTTTGCTTTAGTCATTTCAAAACTATTCATTAAACTTTGAAATATTTCAGTTTGATTTAACCCTTGTTCATCAGCAAATTCTCTAAATTTTTGTAGGTCTTCCTCACCCCATCTAAAAGATACTGCTTTAATTTCATTACTCATATTTCTCATTTCCTTTCAAAATCATTTTATTTATTTTGTATTTGTTATGTATTACTATGTATTTTATAAGTCATACATATATTTAAATATATTTTTTACTTTATATCAATCATTTTTACCATTATTTAAAATTATTTTATTAAAAGTATCTTTACTGAAATCGCAGTTTACTATTTTATAAATAAATCCCTATATATCTTTTGAAAGGAGTGATTTTATGAATAGTGAATTATTTAATTTTTTAACAACTCAAGGAGTTTTTGCTTTATTATTTGGATATCTTCTACTTTATGTTTTAAAACAAAATCAAATAAGAGAAGAAAACTATCAAAATATAATAAAGCAGCTTAGTAATACATTACCTGAAATTCAAAGTGATCTTGAAGATATAAAAAAGCAGATATTTAAATAATTAAATATCTGTTTTTTTATTATTTATTTAAATATATACCCTTTAATTTTTTTAGTGCCCTATTTTTACTTTGATTAACTGCTTGACGCGATATTTTCATAAAATCAGCTACTTCATTTACTGATAAATAATACACATATAATAATTTCATTATATAGGATTCTTTTTCAGTTAAGACTTTAAATGTATCAAGCATTTCAAATTCTGATTCAAATCCTTCATATGCTATTTCTATATCTAAATTTAATTCTGATTCATTAAGTATTATTTTTCTATTTTTCTTTGATAGTCTTATATATTCATTTCTTATTGACTTAGCTATATATGCTACTACAACTTTATCTTTACATAAATCCTTATTATGTAGTTTTACTTTATTTAAAACCCTGATTAAATGTATTACAATATCTTGCTTTGTATCTTCTCCATCTAGTAATCTAGAATACTTATTTATTAATGGATTAAATATCTCAATAATATCTAATAAAGCTTCATTATTCCCTTCTCTATAGTCTACTACCTTTTCTAATATACTATTGTCCATATATCTCACCCCTCACATAATATATATACAAACACTTGTTCTTTTGTAAACATAACTTTTAAAAATTTTCCATTTTTATTTTTGTAGTTTACGAATTTAAAGAATTTACCTTTATAATTAATGACTAGTCATTCAAGCCGGCAATCTCAATAAAAAGGAGTGTTTTTTTTGGCAGAGAAAATAATTAATAAGTATGCAGAAGATGGTATATGTTACCCAAATACGACTTTAAATATAAGAAGTATGCCTTGTGCAACAACAGGAGAGGTTTTGGACCAGTATTATGAAGGAGAAAGTGTTATATATGATTACGTCGTTATAACTGACCAATATGTCTGGATAAGTTGGCTTAGCAGTGGAGGTAATAGAAGAGTATACATGGCGGTTAAAGAACAAGCTACAGGAGAAAGGCTTGGACTTTGTACTGATATTCCTATAGGCTCTGGAGGAAATCAAGGTGCCGAAGTGATAAGTAATGAATATGCAGAAGATGGTATATGTTATCCTAATAGAACAATAAATATAAGAAGTATACCATGCGCAACAACAGGAATTATATTAGACCAATACTATGAAGGTGAGAGTGTTATATATGACTATGTTATTATAACTGACCAATATGTTTGGATAAGTTGGATTTCTGCGGGTGGTAGAAGAGTTTATATGGTTGTTAAAGAACAAGCTACAGGAGAAAGATATGCACTTATCACTGATGTTCCTGGAGGTGGTTCTGGTAGTTCTGGCGCTGCTGAAAAAAGAGTTAAAGAGTATTCGGAAACAGGAATTTGTTACCCAAGTATGACTTTAAATATAAGAACTGTACCATGTACAGTTACAGGAGAAATTTTAGACCAATATTATGACGGCGAGAGTGTTGTATATGATTATGTGGTTATAACTGACCAACACGTATGGATAAGTTGGACTAGTGCTGGAAGTGGTAGAAGAGTTTATATGGCTGTTAAAGATCAAACAACAGGAGAAAGATTTGGCTTTTGTACTGATATTCCTGGTAGCGGTGGTTCAGCAGGAGGAGGAGCTCCAATGCCTGGTGTAAAGAAAGTATTTATAGATCCAGGTCATGGAGGAAGTGATCCAGGAGCAGCTGGACATGGACTAAAAGAAGATGAGATAGTACTTAATATTGCTAAGAAATTAGGAAACTTATTAACTAGCAAAGGAATTGCTGTTAAATATTCCAGAACATCTGATGTCTATGTAGACTTAGCAGAAAGATCTAGGCTAGCTAATGAATGGGAGGCAGACCTTTTTGTGTCAGTTCATGCAAACGCATTTAATGGAAGCTCATACGGAACAGAATGTTATACGCATCCAGGTGATTCTTCAGAAGCTAAACAGTTATCTGCTAATGTAGCTAGCACTATATCATCTAAATTAGGTTTATATAATAGAGGTCACAAAGAAGCTGATTTTGCAGTGCTTAGATTGGCAAAAATGCCTGCAATTTTAATAGAAACTGCATTTATTGATAACGAAAAAGAGGCTATCATATTAAAAGAAAAAGCAGATGATTTTGCTAACGCTATTTATAAAGCAATAACAGGATCTGATACAGACAGCACTCCACCTTTAGATTATAGTGAATTGTTTCAAGGTGATTATTTACAAAGCATTATAGATAACTCATGGTTACTTAATCAGATGGCATTTGAATATAAAAGTGAAAAATTTATTGCTAAAGGTATACCTAAAATGGTTTCATTCGATCCTACTGTGATTGTCCGTACAGAAATTGAAAGAACATCAAAAATAGGAAATGGAGATCATACTCTGACATATGATGGAACTTCTACATTAGCAGCAAATATAATGGGTAAATATACTGGTAGTGATATAAATATAAATTTTGATGTAGATGATTTAAAAGATATGCTCAAAATGGCAGGAGTAGTTGTTCCAGTAGGAGAATATCTTACAATAGCTGCTAAGCCAATTGGAGTATATGGTGTTGAAATAACTGCTGAATATCAAATTGGCAAACATCTTCTTCCAGAAAAATTTAAAAATCACCCTGTATATGTACGTGTTGTAATCACTATTTTTAAAAATATAAGACTTGGCAGACTCTATCTTCCATTATATACCAGTAAAGAAGTATATCAAATAGAATCTGAAGCAGGTGTAGATTGGAACAAAATTGCTAAGGTTGGAGGAGACATAATTGAGGGAATAGTAGTAGCAGCTGTATTGACCGCAGTTATTATTACTATTGGAGCAGCAATAACTTCTGGTGTTGGCGCAGGAGCTGGTGTTGCGGCCGCATCAGCAGGAGTAAATGCACTATCGTATATGTTTGTCCATTAAATATATCTTAACAATCAAATATACTGAAAATTAATTTTTTTAAATTATACCTAACAAATTACATTTTAATAATTTGTTAGGTCTTTTATATTACAGAATAAAGATATTTAATCCAATAACAATATATGGTAAAATATCTATTGAAAAGAAAAGATTATTATAAGGAGGAATTAATATGTTTGAAACTAGTGGAATATTAAATGAGGAGGCTCTAAAAGAGTCAAAAATACATGTGATAAGCTCTAAAAGAAGGAAGTTTTTTATAATATGTTCTATTGTATTTAGTTTATTAGGATTATTATCAATTGTTTTAGGGGTAGCAATTTCTGATATATCCTATATAGTAAAAGGAGTTTTTTTTGAAGTTTTAGCTATTATTTCAATTTGGGTTATTTTTTATGTTCAAAACATATTTCAAAAAAAAATATAGAAATGATAAAAGAATTTTCTAAGGAAAATAGTTTTAAAATTAAAACTATTTTCAATGAAGATGGAGCAGTTATAAATAATTTAACTACATCATCTAAAGTTGAAATAAAATACGAATCTTTTGTAAGATTTGAAGAAACCTCTAATATGTATCTTTTGATTACAAGATCTGGTCAGCAAAGCTTTATATTTAAAAAATGTTTAAATGATGAAGAAATAAATTCTTTTAAAGATTTTATTAAAGAGAAATGTAAAAATATAAAATGGGATAGTAGATAAATTTGTTTTACACAAACTTATCTACTATCCCATTTTTAGCGGAATTGAGTGTTTTTTCATATTTTATTGTTTATATTTTTAGTTAGTGTTTCAACCTTTAATTCCTTCTTTTGTCTAATATATATTAATAATCTGTGGTTTTATAATCAGCGCTATAACTTTATTTTTTAGCTTTTAATACATCTAGTAATTCTAATCATTTCTATTTTATAAAATAATATACATTTAATATTAAATATAAATTTATAATATCTCCATTATATTAAAAATAAAATTCATATTGCAGCTAAATTTATTAATACTAATACAAGAAATTTTATAGCTAAATCTATTACTCAAATATACGTCCAATTTTCTACATAGTTCCTATAGCCTCTATTAGCCACTCATCTGAACCTCTTAATTTCACAACAAAAAATTCTTTCTTTGTCTCTCCATTTTTAACAGGTTCTATTTCATCATTTATAAACTTAATATCATACTTCACTTCATATATTTTTAATTTTTCTACATTTAATTTTTTTTGCTTTAATAAAATACTAATTATATAATTTTCATATTGAAGTTTGTCGGTTACTAAATTAATTTCTAATAAATTAATATAATCTAAATTAAACAATCTACGCTTAGAAGAATTTTTTTCTAATGGTACGAAATATGACGATATTTTATCTTCATCCTTTTCATTCATATATTTAAAAAAATTATTTATAACTTCTTTAGCTTCTAAAGAATCTTCTAATATATTTGAATTTTCTATGATAATATCTGAATCTGTCTTTTTAATATCTTCCTTATTCCTTTTACAAGATATTAATGATATACCAAATACAGATATTAATACTAAAACACTTATTCTTAAAAAAAATTTCTTATTCATTATCAACAACCCCTTTCATTATTACAATACCATATTTTTTAATAAGTTGTATATATTTAACATAAATGGTATCATATTATTATAATGTTAATAACAGGAGGCTATTTTATGAAAAAATTTTTATCAATCTTATTATTTTTAACAGTAATAATATCTACTTTCACAATTGATACTGTTAAAGCAGACACGACAGATGAAAAAGAAATTTTATCCATCATAGAAGGATATTTATCACATTCACTTAATTTACAAAAAGATTTAAAAGTTACTAAAAATGACTATATACAACCTGATAGTAAGTTGTCGGAACTTGATCTCTTATCATCTAATTCAATGGTTAAATGGTATTCATCAACTTCAGGTCAATTTGATTGGTTTGATTTAGACTTGCAAGTAAATTCTATTGATTATTTAAGTGATTCAATAAAAGTTAATGTCGATGAGATTGTAACTGGTCAGTATGTTGGTACTGATGAAACAACAAAATATATAGTTAATCATACATTGTATCTTAAAAATTATAATAATCAATTATTAGTTGAAAAAGATATAACAACAGTAGAATCTTCTAATAGCAACTTAGATGAAATTATTTCTGATGCTGATTATAATAAATATATTGATCAAAAAATAGAAATAGAAAAAAACAAAGTATTAAATTTAGATTCTGAAATAAAAAAAATAAATAGCTATACAGAAAATGATACTTCTAAAAAAGAGCAAGCTCTTGCAGTTAGTTTTGGAAATTACAATAGATATTTAGCTAAACAATATGCTATAGATACTGCATTTGCTAAAGAAGATTATCCTGAGTATGATTGCACTAATTATGTTTCCAAGGCATTACGCTATGGTGGATTGCCTACTGATGGAACATGGTATCCAGGATCTTATGCGTGGATACAAGTTATTTCATTAAGGGATTATTTAACTTCTTCTGGAAGAGCCATTCAAAACTATATGACTTTAACTTCGTCAGACTTAGGTGATATTATACAACTTTATAATTCATCTGAGGGATATTGGAGCCATTCTGTTATAATAACAGGCGTCCTTGGTAGTTCTCGTTTAGTATCAGCTCACTCTTATGCAGCCCAAAATGTTCTTTTTTCAACATATTATCCAGGTAAGACATTTTACTCAAACTATAGAGTTCTACACATTACCTATTAAGTAGACTATTATATTTTAAGTTTATAAATTAGATAATTTACTAAATGAATTTTTTTCAAAATACAATGTATAATATAAAAACCCTATTCCCATAATTAAAGTTATGGAAATAGGGTTTTAAATTTATTTAAATGAAATATATTATTTGTTAATTATTTTATGAATTAATCCTACAGAACAAGAATATATTTGCGCTATTTCCTTGAATACGATACATTTTAATCATTTCTTTTTCTTGCTCTGAAAATTTCATTTAATGCACTTAAATTCTTTCATAAAATCACCTCCAATTCACATATTATATACTATAAAATTACTTTTATAATTTTACTTATACACAATTTTACTAAAAATATCTTTAATGAATAAAGAGGCCAATGATCATAAATCATTGGCTTTTCATATACGATAATTTCAACCTTAACTTGTAGAAACTACTACTTGTTCACTTGAAAACTACCTATATAATTATCGTAAGTGTTTTTACCCTCATCCTCTAAAAAATCTACAGAATAACTTGATGAGCCTACATAAATATGAACCTTATCATCTATACATTCAAATATAATATCTTTTGCTGAATTCTGAGTTATTGTATTATAATTATTATAATAATTTAAATCCTTAGATTTAGCTTCACCAATAATAACTACTTTAGGATTTAACTGTTTTAATATTTCTTCTGGTATCTTTCCACTATCTCTTCCATGATGTGGTGCAAACAATATATCTATCTCACAAAAACTAATATCTTCTTTTACTTTTTCTAAAAAATCACCCTCAATATCACCTAACCATAAACATGTTACTCCGTCATTTAAACTATACTTTATTATAGGTGATATATTATTAGGACTATTTCCACTTTTAACTTTTCCGAGTTCATTTTTAAATTCTTGATTGCTTGTATCTGGCCATAATACAGTTAACCCGGCTGATCCTCTTTTCTCAGAATCACTTTCATCCGACTCCATATTCATCCACTTTCTTCTACATCCCTTATAAATATAAAATGATTTTTTCTCTGAATCTCTTAATTCACAATATTTCTTAAAATCTTCTGATTCATCATCTTTAGTTGCTTTATTTTCTACACAATAAAAATTATTTATAGTCCATTTACTATCTAATTTTTTCAGTCCTCCAATATGATCATCATCTGGATGTGTTGAAATAAATCTTTTTATTCCTTTATCTTTAGACTCTTCTATAATCTCATCTATTATATTTTCATCATTTCCATCGTCTCTTAAGCAACAATCAATAACACTAAAATTATCACTTCCATGTTTTATATAAAACATATCCCCATTTCCTACAGAAAATGATTTAATTATTATACTCATATTAATTCTCCCTTTTATTAATCATTAACATTTATATCAACTCGTTTTTTTATATAATTAACTTGCTTCCTATATGACATTAAAAATAATATTAATAATATCACCAATATTAATACCTTCCATATGCTATTTAAAATAATAAACTTTTGAGATAAGTTATAATATATTTTAGTTATTATCAATATTGTAAATAATGCTATAAAAGTTCTGTACATATTATTACTTTCTGATAATACCTCAATTTTAGAATCTTTTTTTGATGCCTTTACAAAATCTTTATACTCTGCGAATTTTACATACTTAACTTTTTTTAAAACTGGCTCTATTATAACTGACCCTACACGACTAATTACCATACCACAAAAATAATAAAAGAATAAATTTCCTATTAAGTCACTATCTAACAAAGTAATATTCATGCTATATTTTAATAAATAACAAAATATAGCACCAGGTAATAAATTATTTAAAATATTATAAGATGTCAATTGCTCAAAAAACTTCTCCATTTAACTTCTCCTACTACAATCTTTTATACTATTTTATCATATAAAATACTCTATTACCTTAAAAGTCTCAGCAAACATTAAATACATAACTTAATCACATTCTCTTATAATGATTTCGCTAAAAGTTTATTTATTATTTAATTTATCAAATTCAGCTTTTAAATTATCATATTGAATTTTAAGTAAATTTTCTTTATTAATGATCTTATCTAATTCTAACTGATATTTAACTTTTTCAAATTCAAGCTTATTTTCTAAATCATAGTTAAACTTATCTGTAAGCTCTTTTCTAATACTTAATATTTCCCCCTTATATTTATCCTCAAGTAAATTTAACTCTTCTCTATGAGCCCTATTTAAAGCTTTAATTTCATTTTTATTAAGCTTTTCTATGTCTTTAATATTTTGATTTAATTCTTTGACTTCGCTTTTTAATGATTCTACTTGTGCTTTATAGAATTCTTTTATATTTTCTAAGTTTTCAATCTTAGATTGAAGGTCTGTATTACTATGTAATGCATCTGTAATTTTATTATTTAAATCATCATTTTTTAATTCTAATTCTTTATTTATATCTTTATATGATTTATATTCTGTAACTATTGAATTTAAAGTATTTATTTGTTCTTGCTGATTATTTATAATATTATTCTTTTGATCTATTTCTTTATTAACATTTTCTAATTTAACTGCTAATTCATTTGCATCCCTTAAAAATTTGGTTGCTTTTTCATTACTTGCTTCAAACTTAATCTTTAACTCTTTCTCACGACTTTGTAAATCTGCTATAGTTTTATCCTTAGTATTTAACTCCAAACTTAATGCTTCTCTTATTCTTTCCTCACTAGTTTGATTTATTACTAGAGAGTTAATAAACATGTTCATTAAAGTATTAATTGTATCTTGAAATACTTCTATTTCTTTAGCTCTATCTGTAATCATACCTTTCGCTTTAGCCATTTCAAAACTATTCATTAAACTTTGAAACATTTCAGCTTGATTTAACCCTTGTTCATCAGCAAATTCTCTAAATTTTTGTATATCTTCCTCACCTAATCTAAAAGATACTGCTTTAATTTCATTACTCATATTTCTCATTTCCTTTCAAAATTATTTTATTCGTTTTGTATCTGTCATGTATTACTTTGTATTTCACATGTCATACATAAATTTTAATGTAATTTTCTAACAAAGTCAACTTCATTTTACTACTTCATTTTAATAATTTTGCTAAATCTTCCTTAATGCAATAAAAAAGGATTCAGTTTTACTGAATCCCATTTTATTTATAATATCTTCTAGCTATTTTGCTTTTTAACTAAATCTAAGTCTAGACCTATTGCAGTTATATATTTTATAAAATTAGTTAGTGTTGGGGAATTATCCACCTTCTCCATTCTTGAAACCATTTGTTGAGTTAATCCGCTTCGTTTTGATACATCTTTTTGTGTTAAACCTAGTTCCTTTCTAACTTTAACTATTAATTGCATTACTTCATACTCTTTATTAAATTCATCAACATACTTAGCTATTTGTGGATCTTCTTTTATCATCTTATTCATCTCTTTAACACAATCAACTCTTTTAAATCCCATTATTGCACCTCCTACCTAAAAACATCCATACTTTTTAACTATATAAATATATTTATTCATGTCCATTACATTTACATTTTTATAATTTTTGAAGGGAGCTTTGTATAAGTTACCTTATACAAAGCTTTTTCCCAATTCTCTACCAAGTTCTTTTGCTCTCTCAATTGCCTTATCAAGCTCGAACTGCTCTGCTTTACCTTTTTGCTTTTTACAAGCATGCAATATATATAAGTTATCAGCATCAGCTATAACATACATCAACCTATTTTTATCAAACTTTATCTCCCAAAGCTTTTTCCTTAAAGGTCTTGTATCAAGAGTTTCTAATGCTTCTATCCCATCTATTTGTAATTTGGCTTGAATTGCAGCTGCTTCAGCTTTTTGTTTTTTAGGCAATTTATTAATATATTCGAGAATTAGGTCCTTTCCACCATTAGTTTGATATCTGTAAATGTTCACTGGCCCACTCCTTATATATTTTATTCAATTTCAAATAAAATTATACATCATTTTTGATGTATTTTCAAACATTTAATTATATTTTTTATATTTTAAACTTATTATTTTTGCTTTTAATATTTTCTTTATTAATAATTTAAGTTATATGTTATATATTAATAATTTCACTAAATCCATCTTTAATGAAAAAAGCCGATGCTCATAGAACATCGGCTAAAAAATATCCGTAATAAAATCATAAGAGAGTTACAATTAATAAAAGGAGGTTTAATACCCTCCTTTTATTAATTGTAACTCTCTATAAAATTTTCATACTCTGAAATCTTTTCTTCGCTTATTAACTTCACATAAATTTCTACTATACTTTGAATTTCATCAAGGTTAAAATTATTTAAAACTTCTTTATCATTTACCATCTCCACTATTATCTCTTGTCTTATATCCTGATTGCTTTTATTATTTACTTTCATTATTGTATCGATAAAGTCTACCTGATTTCTAATTGAATTTCCATCTGCATCCCAGTCAACATAAATATTATCCGGATTAAGTGTCTTATAACCATATCTAAGTGCAGAAATCTCTTTTCTATAATAATCCTCTACTTCACTATACTCCTCAAGGTATTCTCTCCCCTGTTCATCTACTGCTTCTATAGTCGTTTCATTTTCATTTTTAATTAAATGGCCCTCCTCTATTCCTTTTGTTAATAAACTCCCTACTACTGATATTCTTTCTTCTCTTAAATTATCCTTCTCAAGCTCTAATTCTTGTAGTTCATCCTCATATTGAGCCTTTACTTCATTAAACTTTTGATTTACACAATTTATAATTTTACTTTCAATCAATTCAATTCTCATTTTGACATCCTCCAAATTCTCCTTCAAAATCTTTACTAATATCTTTCATACCTTTTATATATTTACTTATTAATTTCTCATTAGTTAATAAATCCTCATAAAACTTCCTTAATTGATTCTTATTAAAAGTTAATGTTTTTAACATCCTTCTTTTCTCTGGTATCTTCTTTTCTAAAAAAATAATATCAATTAAATCTCTAGTCCTATTTATTAAGTCATCTTTATAAATTTCATTTTTTATCATTTGTATCATAAGTGCAAACGACTTTAAGTCACCATTAGATAAATCCTCAAAAAATTTATCAAACTTACTTTTGATATAATTATAAAAATCAGAATCATCAAAACAACTTATGTTCTGCCTTTCACAATAATCCATTATAATTTCTTCCAAAATTGCCGATGTTGCCTTACCTTTAAAAATTTCTTTCTCCTTAATAACACTAATAATAACTTCAGGCTCCTTTATAGTATTAGCTTCATAACTACTTTTTTGAAAAAAATCCTTACCCTTAGTGGATTCTTCCATTTATCTTCCCCCTTTATAGAAAACTATACTTAAATTATACAAAACTTTTTTTCAAAAATCAATTACTTCTTTGTAACTTATTTTTTAAATTCCGATTACCGTTTTTAAATGATTGTCAATTAATAACTATCCCCTCTAAAATTCTAATAGAAATGTTTATCTACCTTTTAAATGATTTCGCTAAAAGTTCATTTTGCGATAAAATTAAAAATCACGATTTTAAGCCATTTGCAGGCTATTAAAATTAATAAAATTTATAGTTTTTTGTTTAGGATAAGTAAACAAATAAAAAAAGCTTTAATTTCGCAATTGGTATTGCGAAATTAAAGCTTTTTTTTATTTAAATTATCATTTTGGCATTCACAGTAGATTTTAAATTTATCTAAATAATCTTTAGATATCTTAAATTCAAGCTTTTCTGATTTCAATAATTCAATTAATTCGTTATCTTCATCTCTTAAATGAAGATCTACATCTAAATCTTCATTTCCTATATCTCTTAATAAGGTTACTTTTATTAATTCATTAGCTGCAATATAAGAGTTAGTATATTTCAAATACTTTTCATCTAAGTTTTCTATTGCTGTTTCATTTTTCAGAATGAGATTTTTTAAATCGTCCCACTTTATACCCGTTCTCTTCATATAGATATCCAAAACCTTAGCAACTTTCTTTTCATAAATATTTTTCATTATTAACCTTCTTTCAGCTCAAAGATAATTAAACTCTTAGATAAGTATTTAATTTCTCTTCATTTTCTTCTATTCCTTCAATAATACTAACTTTCATAATGCAATATTTTATATACTCAGTCATATTAAACCCCTTTTTACGAGCTAGATAACGTACTTCTTCCTTTTCACGTTTTGTCATCCTAACTTTTAATATATCATCTTTACTCATATAGACCTCCTTTTTTGTAGTACCTTGTGGATACAACTGTGGTATTTTGTGACCACCATTGTGGTACTTTGTAGCCACATATTAACACACTTTGTTAGTCTAAATTAGTCAAAAACTGCTAGGTAATAAAATGTTTTATTAACCTTATTTTAAAACTAAGTTAATTACATTAATTTCACTTAAATCTATGCTTTTTATTTCATCATTTTTGTATCTGAAATACCTGCTAGTATCATATTCTAAAACCTTGTAATTATTAAAAGCTAAAAGTACATTTTGCGATTTAATAAACTTTTTATTATCATTATCAAGAAATAAATTCCCATCACTATCTAAATATTGACTAAGAAATTTATCTTTTTTTAATATTTCTTTTTCTATTTCTTTCAGCAGCACTGTTTCTAAATTATTTTTCCTATTGGAATCTATTGATACTATATTTAAATTGTATTTAACTCTTTGTTCTACTGGGTTAAAGTACAATTCCTTAATTATATTTTCTAAGTCTAATATTGTATATTTAAACTTACCAGATTGTATATTTTCATTATCAAAAATTAAAATATCTAAAATTAATTTTTCATTTGTTAATCTAGCTCCCTCAATATATGAGTTTTTAGATTTAAGTTTAGAAAGTATATCTCCTTCATTCTTATTTAAAAAATTAATTTGTTCATCAAAAAATCTATTTGGATCTTCAGTTAAATCTATTTTAAAATTTAATTTTTTCATTACCTTATAGATATTTCTATGTCTTATATTAATCCTTTCATCAAAACTTTTACTATTAGAAATATTATTATAAAGATTATCTAATTCTGAATTTAATTCTACCTCATTTTCTTTATTTATATAATTTCTATCTTTTATTCCTAATATTAAATAATCTAGGTGCAATAAGCTTTTTATCATGTTTCTATTTGCTGGCTTATTTATATATCCACCTTCATTTTTTTGATTTAAATATATATTAGCTTTCTTAGTTAATATATAATAGCTATTTTTGCCTATAAAATGCTTTTTAACGAAGTTTAAATCACAAAGAGCATTTATATCACTAAAGATCTTTCCTCGGCTAAATTTGCCCTTTAAAAGCAAATTTAAGTGTTCAAAAGTAATAAAGTTACCGAAATATTTTAAACATCTTAAATACCAATCATACCTTTCCTTAACTTCTATGTACTCCAGAACATTAATATTTAGCTTTATATCATCAATTATTACCTTCATGTCATCCTTGTCATAGCTTATATATTCTTTATGCATTTATCATAATCATCCTTTCACAACCTAAATTTTCTGCTGCATCTTGTTTTTCTTGAATTTCAACTTCTCCATAATTTTTAGTTATTATTTCAATAGCTATAGCTTGTCCATTGATTTGAACTAAAGCATCTACAGAGCCTCGCCTTTCCTTCACCCCTGTGAGTTCAGTCCATCTATTTATTATTTGTTCCTCATTAATCCAACATTGCCTTTGCTCATGAGTTAATTGGCAATAAACCTGGTTAAGCTTTAAATCATGATTTAGCTGCGTAGAATTGCTTCTATAGAAATAATCAATATTTGTATTCTCCTTCACATACTTAACCCCTGAAGTACCTAATTTATAATAAATTTGGTTGCCATGCTTTGTATAAGCTCTCTTTTCAACTAAATATTGATTTTTAACTAAAATATTTATTCTTTTATCATTTAATCCAAAATACTTTTTAGCATTATCTTTACTTATGATTCCTGTGTTTGCAGCAGCTTTAATTGTTTCTCCATCACGCTTAGTTATTCTTTTTATAACTTCAGATTTTCTTCCCTTTGCCATAGCCCCTCCTCAATTTATTTTTTAAATAAAAAAAGTGCAGCCAAATAAGTCTTAGATCATTTCTAAGATTCATTAACTACACATAAATATTATTACTCAAAATCTGAGCTTTTTTTATTCAATTTTATTGCTTTTATAATAGCATGATAGATTTTCTTTATCAATAACTTAGCTAAAGCTAAGTTCACCTTTGCGACTTTAGTCGCCTAGTCCCGCAGGGCAAATTACAAATAAATATAGAAAAAGAAAATAAATTATGGCGGGCCATAATTTTTTCGGTTTTTACTTAGCTTGTCTAAGTAAAATTTTCTATATGCCTTTTTTAGCGCTAGCTGAAAAAGTATTTGTAATTTGCCCTGCTACTTTTTATCTGAATTTTATTAAAAATAAAATTCAGTAAATATCAGGTTTTAGAAGTTATCTCATCTACTTTTTTTATGAATCATTCCAAATCTTTTAATTCATCAAATTTAAATTATAAGATTCAAAACATTTCTAAGAGTTTTTGTAAAGAGCTTCTAAGAGTTTCTAATAAGTTAATTATGCTCAAAATATTTATTTATAAGGATTTATAAAAACCTTTTTTGCTCTTTATTAAACAAATATCAAACTCTTTATAAAGAAAATTAATAATTTTTTTATAATCTAAATTTCCAAGGAGCTTAAAAGAGTTTCTAAAATATTTTAGAAGCTCTTTGTTTAAATAAAATCTATTAAAGCCTTTATTTATAGGACTTTAATGGATTTTAACAAACTCTTTAATATATAAATATAAAACTGTTTTTTTAATTTTTTTCAAAATTACCTAAAACTTATCTAAATTAACTAATTTCAAAGAGTCTATAAGAACTTTTATGAAGAGTTTTTCAATATTTTTAGGCGTTTTTTTTGATAAAATTTTAATGTTTTGTTGCAAATTAAATTTTAAGGAGCTTTTATTAATATCTAAAACTCTTTATTTATTCAAAATTCATCATAATCTATTTATTTATAAGAATTGTTAAAACTCTTTTTAATCAATTAATAAGGAGTTTATTAATTAATTTTAGGTCTTAAAATAGGTTAATTTTTATGTTTTATTACCTTAATAAATAATAAAGAGTTTTAGATATAAATTTAAACTCTTTATTTAAAGATTCTTTTAAAAGCCTTTACTTATAAGGCTTTCATCGATAAAAAAACTATTTAGTATATAGATATAAAACTGTCTTGTAATTTTTTATAAAGTTTCTTACAATTTATCCCCATTAAAAAAGAGCGAAAATTTTTCTATTTTAAATATAAAAAAGGCATATGCCCTAAATGTATTAACTTCTTGGAGTTATTATTTCTTCTTCTATTTCACCATAAGTAATATTTGATTTTTTAGATTCATCATTATTCCCAGTATGATATTCTAAAACCCTTTTAATAAATTCTTCTTGATCTATTTCACCCTTAGCTTTTGATCTTATAAGATCTCTTTCACCTTCAGTTAGATACATTCCTTCATGTTTTATATTACCTTCTGCCCTCTTAAGAGCTTCTTCTAAATCATAACATTTCATATGGTCCACTCCTTACTATAAACATCTAATATACATATATATTTAATTTCTCTAACACTAGGGCATATGCCCTAATTTTATTTTTGAAATAAGTTTCTATTATTAAAGGCTACTATGTCATAGTTAAAATACGAACATAGTAACTTTTATTCATTATTTTTTAAGTATTTTTCTGTTATTTCATCTATTAAGCTATTTAATAAAGTCTGATAGTTTATATGTGGAAACTGATCCTTAACCTTATCAATCTTATCCCAAACTTCTTTATATAATCTTATAGTCTTGGCAATAGGTTTATCTTTACTAGAATATATCTTTAATCCTAAATCATGTGTAACCTCTTTAGAACTATTTTGTATACAAATTATTTCTTTAAATGCTTTTTCTAGTATATCAACCTTCTTACTTAAGTCTAAAAACTCTCTATTCTCCATTAAATTGATAGGTTCATTATTAATTATTGGATTAGAAAATGTCTGTGTTACTTGCATACTAGATACTTCGGGCTTTTTAGAACCATTTTGAAACACAAATTGCCCGTTTACTTTTTTAATTTTTTTTCTAGCTAATCTTTTAGTTATAACTCTTTCATTAACATTAAAATCAATCTCTTCAATATCTTTCATTGTCCTACCTTTAAGTAACTCAAAATTAATATAGTTAATAACTTCTTCTAAACTCATATCTTCATAAACCATATAACCCCACCTTGTAACCAATTTGTATACAATAATAATATATCATGAAAGTACTATATATAAATAAAAAATAGAAATATTTTAATCTAAATAAACAACAACTTTTCTGTTGTTGTTTTATATGTTTTAGAATGTCTTTTAAGCATTGATATAACTGGGGTTAAAATTTTAAAAACGAGAAATCCGTACCTAAAAACGAGAAATTCAATATTAATATAGTTAATAACTTCCTCTAAATTCATATCTTCATAAACCATATAACCCCACCTTATAACCAATTTGTATACAATAATAATATATCATTAAAATACTATATATAAATAAAAAATAGAAATATTTTAATCTAAATAAACAACAACTTTTCTGTTGTTGTTTTATATGTTTTATATATAACTGTTTTATATGTTTTAGACACCATTAGAACCATTGATATTACTAGCTTTAAAATTTTAAATATGAGATTTGCGTACCTAAATATGAGATTTACGTACCCGTATAAAGATTAAATATGAGATTTGCGTACCCAAATATGAGATTTGCGTACCCATATAAAGATTAAATATGAGATTTACGTACCTTAATATGAGAAAGTTATTTTCATACTCATATTTGTGTGGTAAAATATTCTTGGCAGGTGATTATATGGAAAAGAACTATTTAGTAACAAAATCAAATTACTTTATTATGAACTCAAGTTACGATTTAAGTTTAGAAGAACAAAAGATAATACTTACGTTGGCTAGTATGGTTCAACCTGATGATGAAGAATTTAAACCATATAAATTTAAAATATCAGAATTTATGGAACTTTTAGGTGTTGATACAAAAACAAAATATACAGAAATTCCAAAGGTAACTAAAGAACTTATGAAGAAAGTTTTTGAAATTCAAGAAGGAGATACTCTTATTCAAACAGCTTGGTTAAGTGGGGTTAAATACAGAAAGGGGAGCGGGGAAGTTGAATTAACTTTTAGTTCATATTTAAAACCATATATGATAAAGCTTGGAAGTATGTTTACTCAATATAAATTAGCTAACATTCTAAGTATGAAAAGCAAGTATTCTCCTAGAATATATGAAATTTTAAAATGTAATGAATTTAAAAAACAAGGGTATGTAGAAATAGAAGTAGAAGAATTAAGAAAGCTTTTAAAAGCTGATAATATTTATCCGTTATATGCTGATTTTAAAAGATTTATAATAATTCAAACTCAAAAAGAATTAAATAAAATAAGTGATATAAGTTTTGATTTTGAAGAAATTAAAACTGGAAGAAAAGTAACGTCAATAAGATTTTTTATTAACTCAAATTTAAATAAAACAAAAAGAATAAGTAAAGAAACTAATACTTATGCTAATGATGAGATAGCAGCAACAGTTGTTGAAGAACTTGAAATTGATTATATTAATAAAATAAAAGCTATAATAGAAAGTTATTGTAATAAAAAAATAAGTGATAAAACAGCTATTGATTTTTATAATTTAGCTAAGAAAAACGAAATACATAAAGGTAATCCTTTAAAACTTATAACTGAGATAGCGGAATATTCAACAACTCAAAATATAAAAAATTTAAATGCTTGGTTTAAGACAATGTTAAAAGATTATGAAAAACCACTACAAAAAGTAAAACAACTTAAATTTAATAATTTTAAGGGTCGTGATTATGATTATGATGATCTTGAAAAGAAACTCTTAGGGTGGGATTAGCAAAGCTTTATACTTCTAAAATGAAGTATAAAGCTTAATTTTTTTATAATTAATTAGATTTTAAGCTTTTTATTAAATTATCAATAGCTTCTTTATCTTTTCTTTTTATAGATTTAGTACTACTAGAAATTAATTCCTTATAGCTTTTCATATAAAAGAAATCATCTCGAGTTTCAACTTCGAATTCTGGGGTATTACTATATACTTTTTCAGCAGCAATATAAAAATCAGATTTTGTTTTACTATTTTTAGTTTTTAAATTATAAGTTTTCATTGTATTTAAAGCTTTTTCTTTTTCAGATTTAACTTTAATAAATTCATTATATAAATTGAATGATCTATGCTCTGCATAGCTGTAAATAATTATTTTTATATTTTTAAACCCTAAATTTAGTTCTTTTATAGAGTTAATTTGTTTTAAATAACTATAAGCAGTTTTAAAGTTTCCAGTATCAAAAATAATAAATTCTAAAGTGTCATCCTTAATTCTAGCTATAACCTTTGATATATTATATAAATTTTCAAATACTTTCTGAACTTTTCTAATTTTAGGAATAATTTTATCTTCTATATCTTTATTTGTTTTATTAAATTTAGTTTCAGATTCATTAAGTTTAGTTTCTTTATTTGAAATATTATGTATTATTGGAATTAAGATTTTATTTAAATTTTCTTTGGCATTATTTTTTAAAAGAATTCTACTATGAATTTCATTTTTCAAATCATTTAATGACTCAAACTCTAAATTTAATTCTTTTAATCCAGTTTTAAAGGTTTTTTGAGATTTCTCTTTAATTTCCTTTTCTAGGTTAATACACTTTGAATTTAATTCTCTATATTCAGCTTCATCACTATAAGAATCAAATAAATTTAATCCATTATTAAGCTTTTGAAAATTATCATCAATTCTTTGCTTTTCAATTTTTAAATTTTGAATATCTTTTTTATAAAGATTAATTGCATCACTACTTTTTTCTAACCATGCTTCATATTTAGATTTATCTACTTTTAGATGCATTAAGAAAATATGATCTTCTATAGACTTTAAAATAGATTCTTTATCAATTAGATATTCCCCCTGTGCTAACAAATGAAATTTATATGCGGAAGATAATAGTTGCTTTTCTGTTGGGTTTTTATCTACTTTTTTAACGCTTATTCTATTCTTTTGAATATTTGAGAAATCTTCTTCACTATCTTTTAAATATAAATATTTCATTGCAGTATCAGTAAGATAGATATATTTATAGTTTTTATTTATGTTTTCCATTGCAATAAGATTATTTTCTATCATTCCATTAACTATAGTTTGTCCACTTTTTATAAATCTTTTAAATTGATCGAGAAAACAATAATTACCTGCTTTCATTATCATTTCAAGATATTCTTTATATTTAAATTCAGCAGCAACAAAACTACCTAATGAAATAATGTCATCTCTTACTATAGCTTTCATTAAAAACACTCCATTCTTGAACAACCAAGATTAGTTGCTATTTCTTGTTTAAGTTCTATTTCCGTACCAGTATAACTGGTTCCGATACTTTCAATTGCAATTAATTCTCCATTAACTTCAATTGCAGCATCAATACAAGTTTTAAGTTCTCCAGATTTTTCAGGATACATTTCATAATACTTATCTATTAGTTCTCTTTCATGTTTCCAGGTATCTCGAATAGCATCATCTAGCTTATAATAAACTTCAGTAAGCTTTATATCATGTTCAAGATGATTTGTTTGTGCAGCACAAAAGTTTGTAATTCCAAATTCTTGTCTACAGTATTCTTTTCCACCCTTATCAAGCTGAATTATAAGGTTATTTTCGCCACGAGCTATATGTTCGGAGGTTTTAATATATCCACTCTTTTCAAGCTTCTTTAGCCTATCTACACTAACCCCACAATACTCTTTAGATTGACTTGAATTACAAAGTCCAGTTTTACTAAGCTGCTTAATAAGATCTCTGTCCCTACCCGTAACAACTTTTATAGTTGACGTTTTTCTACCCCTAGCCATTATTGATTCTCCTTATAATTAGTTTTTCTTTATATATTTTTTTATCGAGTATCTCAAATTCATTACTAGTTTTTATAATTTCTACCATACATTTAAATTCATATGGCTTTATTTGTCCGTTTTTAGCCTCATAGAACGGCTTTTGAGTTTCTATAACACAAAACACCTTGGTTACACGCAAAAGCTCATATAGAACGAATTTAAGCATATTAGGCTCTATAAACATTAATACGAAGTTACATAATACTATTTCAAATGATTTATCTTCATAAGGCAAGCCATAATTTATATCCTGCTTTATAAAATTGACATTAAATTTCTTAGGTTTAGCACTAGGCTTCGGATCCAACATATCAATTCCATATAAATTTTTAAATCCTAGTTTATAAAAGAAACATAGATTCCTATAATGCCCACATCCAACATCTAGTATTTTATTATTTAAATTAAGATCCTGATGATATCTTTTTAAAAACAATAAGTTGTAATCACTATAACCTTCCTTTAAATGATTATTTATAAGAAATGACATTTCCTTCCTCCACTTTAAATAAATTTGTTTGAGAATGTTTGAAGGTGTTTAAAAGTGTTTGGAACGCAAACAATTTTAAACACTTTCAAACAAATATTAGTTATTAAGTTAATTATAAAAATATAATTCTTGCTTAAAGTGCTTCAACTTATTTAATTACTAAACAAATCCAAACACTCTTATACACTCTTATACAAGTTCAAACACTTTTGAATGATTAGGTATTTTTTATATAAATTTTCAAATGTAATTAACTTGTTTTCGAGTCGTATTTATTAAAACCAATCTTTGATTGGCTTGTTTTTGGCTATAGCCAAAAATTTTAATGAATAGCTTATGCTTCGCATAAAGCTAGACCGAAAACAAGTTAATATAGAGAATACTATTGAGCCTTCTCTATATTTGTTTAAAACAATAATGTCCATTTAAAAAGGCACATGTAAATTTATATTAATTAATATAATAATTATTTCCCCTTATTTCTTACATACATTATATCAAATATAAAACATAAATTACATCATTTGATAATAATAAAAATGATGTAATTTATGATAATATTATTCTTTCTAAAGCTCATCTTAATCTTATTCCTTTTACATCTTTAATCCAACTATTAATTATTGATTTTGCAATGCCATATTCACTACTTAGCTAAGCTAATCTCACTTCTGATTTATATAAATCTACCATAATATTATTATACTCTTAATAATATCTTCTGCCAGTACTCATAATGGACACATCTTTTCTTAACTAAACATTATTTTACTTAGTTCAATATAATGTTTCCACTACTTTATACTAATACATAATTATCAATATATATAATTCAATTCTTTAAATCTTTGGATTATATATTAGTTTATAATAGCAATTATTATTTTCTATCTTGATTGTTTCATATCTATCATCATCTATCTTATTAAAAAATATTTTATCTCCTTCTACGCTATTATTAATTATACCTTCAATATATTTATTTACCTTATCAAAACTTAATTCACTTTTTTCTATTAAC
>NZ_ASRV01000236.1 GCF_000401215.1 Clostridium sartagoforme AAU1
ATTAGCATGAGATATGACAAATGCCAATTTACCATTAGAAGATTAATTAAGCATCAGTTCTCTTTCTTAAATCGAATGTTTCGATTGCTTCTGGGCCTCTTAATATTTTTCTTTTTATATGGAGATCACCTGGAGGGTTATAACTAATTCTCCATTCAACTAATATTATTTTTCCATCTGCTATTTCAATACCTTGTATTCCATTTGCTCTTACGCAGGATCCGTCATTAAAGTAGGGTAATTCGTTAATTTTAGGAAAGTGTGGTCTATGGGTATGTCCGCAGATAATCATAATTTTGTTTTTTTCAATCCAATTGCTATAAAAACGCTCAATTTTATGAATTTTTTCAGCATTTTTTACAGGGCTTGAGGGATTTGTGAATCCTATTGAGTGAAGATATCTCCAAAAATATCTTACTGAAAGCAGAGTAAAACGCCAGAATTTGTCATTCATTAAGTCACCTTGATGACCATGAACAGCTAGTATTTCCTGACCTGTATCTTTATGCTTAAATATTACTGCTTCATGTATTTTAATGTTAGGAAATAATTTTATGGTCTCCTGATTATAATCATCGTAGTATTCATAGTAATTTTTTTCTACAAAATTCCTATACTTTAAGTATATATTGTGATTGCCATATAACATAATTAATCTATTATAATCGTAGAATTTCTGAAATAGTGTATATACTTCATCATGTGCAAGTCTGATTTCTTTAAAATTAGAGTTTTGCCAAAGTTCATCTCCATCTCCAAGTTCCACATAAGTATATCCATTGTTAAAATAGTATTCTAATGCGAATAAAAAGATATTTTGATTTTTTGCAAATTCATCAGATGGTGTACAATTCCCTCTGTGACAGTCACTGAAAAATATATATCTAGAATTATTATCAAAGTATTCAATTTTTGCATTATTATAAGCTTCAGTTAATCTTTTGTCTGATAACTTATTTTCTGATATCATAATACACCTCTTTAAACTTTTAAAATTAACTTTTGTATTAATATAAAAGAAATTTAATTATATCTAGTTAATTTGCCCTTATAAAATAAATATATTCAAGGAAATTAGAGATTGGTCTTAATATCAAGATTACTTTTATGACTATCTATCAATTCTATTACTTTATCTAATTTTTTGTTGTAAATATGGCCATAGTTTTTTTATATTTCATTTTCCTCTTTAATTCCTGATATTTCTTTTTTTGTTCTTTAACTTCCTTTAATGTCATAACTTCATTTTCATCTACTTGTATTTCTTTAACATCTTTAATCCAGCTGTTGATCTTATTCCTGACTTAAAGAAGCTTACTATCATAAGTTATATAGTTGAAGATTATGAAATAATAAAAGTTCAAGGAACTTCATTATTAGAAAAAGATGAATATTAGGAAAAGCATATAAAGAAGCTGAAGAAATAGCATCAAAACCAGCAGCTAAATAAGTACTAGACTTAATTATTTAATTATTAGTTAAGGCTTTTTTACTAAAGATACTTTTAGAAATATAATATAAATTTAATATTATATATACTAATTCATGATATAATTTAAGTAAAATACAAAATATGGATTATATAGCTATATTTAGTACTATAGTATAGTAAGTTGATACTAATATAAAATAACTTATTTAAAGATATATAAAGAGGTATGATAACATGAATAAGAAAATTACTTTATTAACTATACTAGTAATTTTTATTATAGGTGTAGTTGGTTGTTCAGAAGAAAAGCAGATAAAGTCATCTGATATAGAATATACATTAGAATTTAATGATAATAGGTATATGTCTTTCTATATAAGTAATAATTCAAACCAAGAAATAAAATTAGAATATCCTACTACTCACACTTTTGATTTTCGTCTTATTAAGGATGGTGAAGTAGTATGGGATTCTTTTAAAGATGATACGACTGTAGCAAAAGAAAATTGGCAAACTACATTTATTGTTCCAGCCAATGGTAAAAGGGAACAAATGATATGGTATGCGAATATTGATAAAGATTTATTTGGTGTATATGAATATGAGTTTTATTCTACAAGTGATTATTTAAAAGATGTTCCTCATTTAACAGGAAAGTTAGAATTTCTAAACGATATATATGAAGTTGATAGAGTTAAATTAATTAAATAATATTCAAATGATATTATATCATTAAGATTAATAAAAAAAGTACTTATTAAAATTCGTGTTTATTAAGTTTTTCTAAGGGTAAACCAAAGAATTAAAGTAGTTATTTACTGGAATCATCCTATGATGTAGGTATGTAAATGTCACCATCCTTGGCAAAAAGAAACAATTAAATTGAAGTGATTTTTAATAAAGTACCTCACAAAATAATTGTAAGACAATGGGGGAAAAAACTATAAAATGATGCTTAGGCAAGGAAAATCAAGGATTTTATACAGTGGGTATTTGTAATTATAGCAATATAAAAGAAAATATAATAGATTAATTTTGATACATATAGGGGGATGAAGTTTTACCTACTAGTTTTTATTGTCCAATCAATAAATATTCACAAAACTAATTTAATATGATAATATGCAATTATAGGACAAAGGGGGTTATTTATGATTAAGAAAAAATTCAAAGTTTTTCTCAGTGCTATGATTTTTACACCAATTTTTTCATTAGGTTTTTCACCGCTAGAAGAAGCTAATGCATATAATGATGGTGGAGATGGAATAATCAGAATTAACTCATGGGATCTTAATAATTTTAATAGTACATTAGATTTATGGACACAAACTAGAGTTAATTATGCTCCAGAAGAAGTAAAGAACAGATTTGTATCTGGAGATTTTGATGGCAATGGTGAAGATGAAATTGCTTCATTTTATGATTATGGTAATTCAACAACTAAAATCCATCGTTTCTATGACGAAGGAGAGGGATATAAGACTTCAACTCCTTGGAATTCAGGTACTGGAAATTTTAATGCGGACAGCATTACAAATAAAGTGGTAGCTGGTGATTTTAATGGTGATGGCAGTGATGAAATATTAGTACTTTATGATTATAAAAATTCAAATGTAACTATGTTTCAATTTTCATTAAATTCAGATGGACAAGCTTTTAGTGATAAATCAGTATGGAGTTCCAAAAGCTTTACAGGAGATAAAGTTACAGCTATGGTACCAGGAGATTTTAATGGTGATGGCAGTGATGAAGTATTAATCTTCTATGATTATGGAAATAATGTTACCGGTATGTTTGAACTAAAAATGAATGCAGACGGAACATTTACAGATAGATATTCTTGGGAGTCTAAAACATATAATTCAAATAATATTAGAAATAAAACTGTTGCTGGTGATTTTAATGGTGATGGTAGTGATGAAGTAGCAATGTTCTATGACTACGGAAAGGGAATAACTAAAATATGGACTTTATATAATGATAATAATGTGTACTCAGAAAAACTAACATGGGAGGCAGCATCTTTTGATTCATCTAAAATAGATGGTAAAGTAGTTGCAACACGTAATAATAATGGAAGCCAGGATAAAATAGTAGCATTATATGATTATGGAAATAATAAAACAGGAATCTTTACATTTGAGGTAAACGCTAACAATAAGTTTATTGCTACAAAAGTGAAAGATTTAAATAATTACGAAGCAGAGAGAATTAAAGGAAGAGTCTCAATAGGGAAATATAATGGACAAGATACCAGATTAGTAGCAATGTATGATGGTACTGTAGTACAATCACAATCTAAAGAAGATAAAGTCATTGCTGAAGCAAAGAAACAAATAGGAAAAGAATATCTATATGGAGCAATAGGACCAGATAGATTTGACTGTTCTGGTTTGGTTCAATATGTACTTAAAAAGGCAGTTGGTATTAATTTACCAAGAACAACTTATCAGCAAATTAACGTTGGAACTCCTGTATCATATAGTCAATTGCAACCAGGAGATTTAGTATTTACCTATGGCGTAGACCATGTTGGAATTTATGTAGGTGGGGGTAAATACATACATGCACCTTATGAAGGGGAAACTGTTAAAATTTCACCTATAACAGATTTTTATGCAGCAAGAAGAGTACTTAAGTAAATTATAATCTATTAAGACTAGTAGGTAGGATGAATCTTATTTACTAGTTTTTTCTATTTTAAGAGTATAGAATATAATATTTGCATATAGATGAATAACTAACTCCAGATTAGAATATCCTGGAGAATATGAGGTGTTAGATTATATACATTATCTTGAAATTTATGTTATAATTAGGATATAACTTAACTATAATTTATTACACAGTCGTAGGAGTGGACAAACTAATGGTTTTTACTTTGGGAGGTGATATAGGTATGAAGAATTTTGTTTCAAATTATCTACTTAAATATATTTTTCTATTTTGCTTTTTCTTACTTTTAGGACAACTAATCAAATCATTAAATATGGATTTTAGCAAGGCGTTTGCTTTTGTATGTGGAATGATATTGTATGACGTAATAATCTATCTATATAAGCAGATAAAGAAAGGTAAAACTAATTCGTAATCTTAAACTGAATAAAAGGGGGAGCTAGAATGAAAAATAAATTGAAAACAAATAAAAAATTAAAATTATTAGGCCCTTTTATTATTGCCATTGGTGTTACTTTAATATTAAATTTCATATTAAAATCTTCTGTAACTAGTGTAAGCCCTACAGTTTTAATATTTGGTATTTTAATATTACTAATTGGAATAACAATTAATATAAAGAGTAATAAGAAGGAGAATTAAATTTTAAAATTTGAGATTTAAAGATAGCTTATCAAAAGCATTTAATATAGCTATTTCTCGTACTTACAAAGTATAGCCTGCACTACTCTATAAACTCTAATTTGTAGATTAGATATAATGAACAATTGTAAACTTATACGAATAAATTTAAGGGGACTTTATATGAAAAATATAGATATATATGGTTTAATTATAATTACATTACTAATAGGAGGAATGTTTACAGGTTTAGGTTGGATAATTAAAAGTCAAAATGCAGGAGATATGTTAAATGGATTTGATGAGAAAAAATATTACAAAGAATAGCTGTGAAGCAAAAATATTTGCCTCAGTTTCTATAATATTTGTTTTATCAAATATATTATTTGATAGACATAGATAATTTTCATTAGGATGTAATATAGCATGTCCTAATTGATGAGCCAGTACATAGGTTTTAAATCCTTCTTTTAGTTTATTATTTATATGGATTATTTTAATTTTACCAGCTTTTTGATAGAATCCATTAATATTACCTAAATCATAAAAAATAATGCCAATGTCAAGATTCTTTATTATTTCTAAAGGATCTCTGGTTTTATGTTTTTTAATTAATTTAATTACTTGTTTTTTTATAAGCTTATCCTTCGTATAAATACCCTTTATTTTCCCCATAAAATTCCCCTGAAGATATTTACTTCTTTTAGTCCTTTCTATATTTCTTAGGTGTATGTTTAAGCTTATTTTGCATCTTTGCATATTCTAATCCAGCTTTTATTGCCTGAATTATAAATTGCATATCTTCCTCATCAACTACATTACCGCTTAATAATAATCCATCTTGTGTTTCAAGTTCAGCAATGGTCGCAGCAAGTTTTTTTCTATGTATTTTTCATCTTTTTTATTTAAAGATATATTAAGGCTCTTAGATTATCCATCCTGTGGAATATCTCTAATATCAGTTAGCCCATTTAAATATATTTAGAGCATCTAAGTAGAAAAAGACAGCATATCAACAGGTATTAAGGAACTTGTAAGCGTTGGATATATAGAAAGATTTTATAAAAGAAATGAAAATGGAAGGTTTGAAGGCGGATATGAATATTTAGTATATGAAACAACATCAAATAAAGATATATATGAATTTTATATAAATAATAACTTTGGAAAAATAAACAGTGTAATAATAGATGTTTTAGATAACAATATAAAAAAGTATTCAAAAGAAGCTGTAAAACTGGCTATGATAAAAGCAATTAAAAATAACAAATACACCTTAAGCTATGTTGAGGGTATACTAAATAAAAGTAAGGGTAAATTTAGAAGTAAAAAAGGGGAGTTTAAAATTGGAGATAGTACATCAAGTGATGAAGGACACGTTAGAGAAGAGGGGTATATCCTTGACATTGATGACTTGTAAAACTTGTGGAGAAAGACAAGAAAAATTAGTTAAGCTCTTTGGGAAAACAATTAAAGTTAATATTATATGCAGCTGCAGAGAAAAAGAGCTAGAAGAAAAGAATCAAAGGCTTAAAATCATTAAGAAAAACTCACTAATGGAAAAAAGCTTTTATAATAAAACCTTTGAAAATTGGGATTTTGAAAAAGGTGATACAAAGCTTTATAACTTAGGAATTAAATATATTGATAATTTTAAAGAAATAAAAGAAGAGGGACTAGGGCTGTTAATAACAGGAGCAGTAGGTAATGGGAAAAGCTATTTATCCTTTGCAATTGCACTTTTAAAAAAAGGTGTCCCAGTAGTTTGTATTAGTATAAATGGATTACTAGAAAGAATAAAAGAAACTTATTCAACCCTTGGAAAAGAAGGTGAATGGGAAATAATAAAATTTTTAGAAAATGCAGATCTTTTAGTAATAGATGATTTAGGAACAGAACAAAATACTGAATGGAGCATATCAAAAATTTATACCATAATAGATAGCAGATACAGAAATAAACTGCCCAACAGTAGTTACAACAAACTATCCAGTTGACATATTAAAAGATAGGTATGGAGAAAGAACGGTAGACAGGCTGATAGAAATGTCTACAATCGTTGAAAGCAAGGGCATTAGCATAAGAAAATCAATGCATTAGAAAATAAGGAAAATTTAAAGAGGTTTTTAAGTTATAAGATAACTGAAAGCTACAAATATTTATAAGGAGTAAATTGTGGTGTTTCAAATATTATCTTAAATAATATAATCGTACAAGTATCGAAGGTAAATAAATAAAAGAAGGTTAAAGATATGGAAAAGAGATTATCAGTAATTATGGAGAAAATAGTACTTGAAAAGAACTTTAAAATCTATGGTACTTATGAAAATCCATTATTTTTAGTCAAAGATGTTTCTACATGGCGTGACTATTCTAATGGAAATGTAAGTAAGCTAGTAAACTTAGTAGATGAAGAAGAAAAGGTTCGTAACATTATTACTACCCCTGGAGGAAATCAAGAAAGCTAGTTTTTAACAGAAGATGGACTATATTAAGTATTGATGCAAAGTAGAAAACCTATAGCTAAATTATTTAAAAAAGAAGTTAAAGCTATACTTAAAGATATAAGAAAAAATGGGATGTATGTAAACTCAAAACTTTTAGATGATATGCTAGAAAATCCAGAGTTTTCAATAACTATGCTGCAAAAACTAAAAGTAGAAAAAGAGAATCAAAAAATATTAACTAAAGCCATAGAAGCTCAAAAGCCAAAAGTTGTATTTGCAGATGCAGTTACAATATCCTCATCTACTATTTTAGTTGGTGAACTTGCAAAACTAATCAAACAAAATGGAGTAGATATTGGTCAAAACAGGCTATTTCAATGGCTTAGAGAAAATGGATATTTAATCAAGAAAAAAGGCCTTGATTACAATATGCCAACACAAAAATCTATGGAACTAGAATTGTTTAAAGTAAAAGAAACAATTATAACTAAAAGCAACGGTGAAAATACCATAAACAAAACAACAAAAGTAACGGGGAAGGGGCAGATATACTTTATAAATAAGTTTATAAACAATGGATAAAGTCTTAGCTATTGCATCCATTAATATATGCAAAATAAATATATGTAATGTCTATGAATTTTAGAATCAAGAATAATGAACCATATCATAAATAAATACGGTTTTTAGCCGTAGACATTGATATGCCTTGTCTAAGGCTGTTTTTATGAGTAAAAATACCGTATCATAAGTAATAAAATATAATAAGTTTAGCAACGGATATTTACAAAATATGTTATAAATGATAGAGTTAAATAGATGTTAATTGAATTTTAAAGTATAAGGTAAATAGTAATTTGTAGGGATAAACATAATAAATTGAAGGTGTAGTAAGAAAGATTATATTTTGCAAAGGGGATAGATTATGATTTATGATATAAAGGCATTGAGTCCGGAATTAACAAAAGACTACCTAGATTTTTTTGATAATCGAGCATTTTCTGATGGTAATCCTAATGGACCATGCTACTGCACATCACCAAATATGGATAAGATCACTGAGAAAAAAATGGTGAGTGAGTTCGGGAATGATATCAAAGGAACCATTCGCAGATATGCTGTAGAAATGTTAAACGAAGGCAGGATTCATGGCTATCTAGCTTTTGATGGAGGTATTTCTATTGGTTGGTGCAATGCTGGGGATATGGACAGCTATTCGGCTTTTGTGCCAGATTTTGCTCGCCAAAATAAATGCGGAAAAACATTTTCTATCGTATGTTTCGAAATCGCCCCAGAATATCGGGGTAAAGGCATTGCAACTGCATTTATTGAACGTATTTGCATTGATGCAAAGGCACGAGGATATGCAGCTATTGAGGGATATGCAAAGTTTTACAACGACTATGTGTACTATGATTATAATGGTCCAATCAGATTATATGAAAAAGTAGGATTTATTGAAGTGAAAAGGCAAGATGATCAAGTAATAATGCGTAAAATATTATGAATAGATAGCTTTGGTAGTATATGGAATTAGATACTAATATGTATATAACTAGACAAATTCCAATTTATATTATTGAGATTAAAGTTTTTAAATAGATAGTAAGTGTCCATTGAGCGGTAAGTAAAATTAGTGTTAAAATTAAATTAGAGATGACAAGATAAAATTAAATAATTTCAGAAAAGAGAGGAATAGCGCAATTGTTAGCCCTCTCTTTTCTTTTTGTTGAAAGCTTAAAGGATAATGGAATAGCTGTTATGATTTAAGAAGGAGGTACCTTTATATAAACATTACTTCTAATGATAGTGAAATTTCCTATGATGGACTATTTATTTTAAATATAAAATTCTAGAATTAATATTGAAATTATAACCATGAAGTGAAAATAGGTTTTAAATTATAGCATAATTATGGAGAATTATTTTAGATATTGTTATAATGTAAGTAGTACATGAAAAATTTGTAAAGAAAAAGCAAATAATTTATAAAAGTTGATAAATATGTGAATGATATTTATAAAAATATGAATCATAATTATAATAATATGTAGTTTTATAGTTGAAATAAAAGGAGAATGTAAAATGGCTAAAAAGAAAGTTGAAAAACTAGTAAGTATAGAAGAAACACTTTGGAATTCAGCAAATAAATTACGTGGTTCAGTTGAACCATCAGAATATAAACACGTTGTATTAGGATTAATATTCTTAAAGTTTGTAAGTGATAAATTTGAAGAGCGTAAAAAGGAACTTATTGCAGAAGGTAAAGAAAAGTATTTGGATATGGTTGAATTTTATACAATGAAAAATGTATTCTATTTATCAAAAGAATCACGTTGGAGTTTTATTGTTGAGAATGCAAAAGCTGAAGATGTAGCATTAAAGATAGATACAGCCCTATCAACTGTAGAAAAAAACAATCCTTCACTAAAGGGAGCATTACCAGATAACTACTATTCAAGAATAGGATTAGATGTAACTAAATTAGGTTCATTAATAGATGAAATAAATAATATTAACACTTTAAAAGATAAAGAACAGGATATTGTTGGGCGTGTATATGAGTATTTCCTAAGTAAGTTTGCTCTAGCTGAGGGTAAAGGTAAGGGAGAATTCTATACTCCTAAAAGTGTAGTTAAGCTTATTGCAGAAATGATTGAACCATATAATTGATGTAATTAATTTTCAAAATAATAAACTAAACAATCTTATAGAAATAATATTATCAAAACTAGAAACTGTGAAGGGGTAAGTAGTGAAATTTACAGAGGGGTATTTAGAGAGAGCAGTTATAGAATTACTGCAAGCTGAGAATTATGAACATAAAAATGGTATGTATATTCATAAAGAAATAACAGATGTTTTATTACGTGACGATTTAAGGTTATTTTTACGTAGTAGATATTCTAATGAGAGCATAACCAAAAATGAAATAGAAGGAATCATTCGTCAAATGGATGTGCTTCCTTCTTCTGCTTTATATGATAGCAATAAAGCTATAATTAAAATGATTTCTGATGGGTTTATTATAAAAAGAGAAGATCATACAAAAAAAGACTTATACATTCAATTAATTGATTTTGAAACTATTGAAAACAACTTATTTAAAATAGTTAATCAATTAGAAATAGAAGGCTATGAGAAACGTATTCCTGATGGAATAGTTTATGTAAATGGGCTACCTTTAGTTGTATTTGAATTTAAGAGTGCAATTAAGGAAAATACAACTATTAAGGATGCATATACACAACTTACAGTAAGATACAGTAGAGATATACCAGAACTATTTAAGTATAATGCTTTTTGTGTAATTAGTGATGGAGTTAATAATAAATTAGGTTCATTATTTGCACCTTATGACTTCTTTTATGCTTGGCGTAAAATTGAGGGGGATGAACCATTAGATAAGGAGGGAATAGATTCCCTCTTTACAATGATAAAAGGTTTATTTAATCAAAAAAGATTTTTAGATGTGATTAAAAACTTTATTTATTTTCCAGATAGAAGTTCAAAGGAAGAGAAAATAGTTCCACGTTATCCTCAATATTATGCAGCTAATAAGTTGTTTGAAAGTATAAAAGTAAATATGAAGCCTCATGGTTCAGGTAAAGGTGGAACTTATTTTGGTGCAACAGGATGTGGGAAAAGTTACACCATGCTATATCTTACAAGACTATTAATGAAAAGTTCCTATTTTAGTAGCCCAACAATTGTACTTATAACTGATAGAACGGATTTAGATGATCAGTTATCAGAACAATTTACAAATTCTAAAGGATTTATTGGTGATAATCAAGTAATAAGTGTTGAAAGCCGAGCAGATTTAAAAAGCTATTTACAAAGTAGAAAAAGTGGTGGGGTGTTCCTAACTACAATTCATAAGTTTAATGAGGATACAGATCTGCTTACAGATAGAACAAATGTAATTTGTATATCAGATGAAGCTCACCGTTCTCAAATAAATTTAGATCAAAAAGTAAAGGTTACTAAAGATGGTGTAGAAAAAACTTATGGATTTGCTAGACATTTACATGACTCACTACCAAATGCAACTTATGTTGGATTCACTGGTACACCTATAGATGCAACTATGGATGTTTTTGGAGGTGTTACAGATTCATATACAATGATTGAATCAGTATATGATGAAATTACAGTAAGGATTGTTTATGAAGGCAGAGCTGCTAAAGTAAACTTAAATGAAAGTAAGTTAAAAGAAATTGAAGCGTATTATAAAACTTGTGAGGAAGAGGGTGCTAATGAACATCAGATAGAGGAAAGCAAAAGGGCAGTTACTCAAATGGATGTTATATTAGGAGACACTTCAAGACTAAAACTAGTTGCAGAGGATTTTGTTAATCACTATGAAAAGAGAATTGAAGAGGGAGCTACTGTAAAAGGTAAAGTGATGTTTGTAGCTTCAAGTCGTCCAATAGCTTATGCATTATACAAGGAAATTATAGCTTTAAGACCACAATGGGCAGAAGTTAGAGAATGTGATGAAGGTGTACAGCTTACAGAAAGAGAAGAACAGGAAATTAAGCCTATTGAAAAAATTAAAATGGTTATGACAAGAAATAAGGATGATATAAAAGAGCTTTATGATTTACTTGGTACTAAAGAGTATAGAAAAGAATTGGACAGACAGTACAAAAATGAAAAATCTAATTTTAAAATAGCTATAGTTGTTGATATGTGGCTTACTGGATTTGATGTTCCATTTTTAGATACTATATATATTGACAAGCCAATACAACAACATTCATTAATCCAAACTATATCAAGAGTAAATAGAGTTTATGAAGGCAAAGAAATGGGATTGGTAGTTGACTATATTGGCATTAAAAGTAACATGAATGTAGCACTTAAAAAATATGGTGCAGCAGAGGGTGACAATTTTGATGGTGTTGAAAAGGCAGTTGTAATAGTAAAGGATCAACTAGATTTATTGGACAGACTATTTCATAAATTTGATAGTAAACCATATTTTGAAGGAACACCACTAGAGCAATTACAATGCTTAAACAAAGCAGCAGAATTTGCTCAACAAACACATGACTTAGAAAAGAGATTTATGGCTATAGTTAAAAAACTACGTTCAGGTTATAATCTTTGCTGTTCGAGTGAAGACTTAAACCAAATGGAAAGAGATAAAATACATTTTTACTTTGCCGTAAAATCAATAATTCATAAGCTTACTAAAGGTGATGCACCAGATACATCTCAAATGAATGATAAAGTAAGACAGATGATACATGAAGCATTAATTAGTGAAGGAGTAGAAGAGTTATTTAAACTTGATAAAAATGATCCTAAAAATAATGCAGACCTTTTTAGTGATGAGTATATGGCTAAAATAGAAAAGATTAAGTTGCCAAATACTAAGATAAAGCTATTACAAAAACTCCTTGCTAAGGCTATAGATGAATTTAAGAAAACTAACAAAATACAAGGGGTAGATTTCTCTAAAAGACTAAAGAAGCTAGTGGAAGTTTATAATGAAAGAAAAGACTTTCAATCCATGCAAAGTGATGTATTAGATGATGTTGCTCAGCAGTTTGCAGATTTGTTCAATGAGCTTGTAAAAGAGAGAAATTCCTTTAATGACTTAGGAATAGATTTTGAAGAAAAAGCATTTTACGATATTTTAAAAGAAGTAGCCAATAAGCATAAATTTGAATATCCACATTATAAACTTATAAAACTTGCTAAAAGATTAAGATTATAATTGATGATAAGGTAAAATACACAGATTGGGCTAAGAGAGATGACATAAAGGCTGAACTTAAAGTTGATTTAATATTAACGTTAGCAGATAATGACTATCCACCTGTACCAAAAGATGAGATTTTTAAAGAGATATTTGAACAAGCAGAGAATTTAAAAAAATATAGTGCAGTTTAAGAATTAATAAATTTAGAGGTGTATTTATGGCAGATATAAAATTTGAAATAGAAAAAGAATTAGGTGTTATAGCCGAATCAGCTAAAGGATGGAAAAAGGAATTAAATCTTATTAGTTGGAATGGTAAAGAAGCTAAATATGATTTAAGAGAATGGTCCCCAGAACATGAGAAGATGGGAAAAGGAGTTACCTTAACAACACAAGAATTAAAGTCTCTTAAAGAATTATTAAATAAAATCTATTTATAAATTTAAATTGTAATGGGGGATATGAGAGTGGATTTAAAGGTATTTGAGTTTTTAGGTAGAGAGATTCCAAGTTTTGTAGGTGATATTAGAGAATCATTAGATTTATTAGTAAGTTCAATTGACAATGCTAGAGAAGAAATTGGAGAAAAAGCAAAATTATCTATCGATAATAAAGAATACAATAGGGTAACAGAATTAATGTATAACAGTGAGGAGCTAAATACAATAAGTAATAAAGTTAATGAAGTAGTAGCTCTACTAGATACAATTATAGATGCTAGAAACATTGAAGAAGTTAGAGAAAAAACAGAAGAGATTAACGAAAAAGAAATCCCAAACTATAGTGATTATTTAGTTGATACAGAGATAGAGCATAATCTATATGAAGATTTAACTCATAAAAGACCATGCGCATTTAAAATTGAAGGTAAAAAAATAGATATAAAAGATTGGAAAGGAGCTCTAGTAGAAACCTGCAATTATTTAGCTAGGAAAGATTCAGCTATTATAAAACAATTTGTTGACGATCCCAAAATGAATGGTAAAAAAGTAATTTATTTTTCAAGAGTAAAGTTACCAACTATGAGAGCAGCAAGAGAAATAAAAAATGCTAATATTTATATTGAAAGTAATCTTAGTGCTAACGGAATAAGAAATTTATTAATTAAGGTATTGAATAAATATAATATAAAATTGAAGGATTATAAAATATATCTAAAGGCTGACTATTCAGATTTACATTAATTTAATTTTGTAAATAGTTAGCACTAGCTACAGAAGTTAAAGACAGCAGGTTTTGATACAAAAATTATAATATTTAATAAGTAGTTTTTCTTTAATGATTATAAAGTTTGAAATAAGAATAGCTAATAAGGTAAATATGTACCTGTTAGCTATTCCTATTTTTATGATTACATAGAGAAGCTACCCATCTAATTCTGCTAATGCTGCTTAAACTTAAAATTTTAATAAATAAAAAAAGATGGACTAGTTATATAAAGTGGTACCTATGGCAAGGACATTTTAAAAAATAGATTTAAAAGGAAGCTAAAGCAGGTGAAAAACCAATTAACTAATAAATTGTCTATAGTAACTAAAAAGCAGGTACTAGGAAAAGTATTTAGAATTTATGGTACTTAAGAAAATCCATAAAAAGGTTCGTAACATTATTACTACCCTTTGTTGCAATCAATAAACTTGCCACTTAACATAATATATATAATAACAGGAAGCAAAAAAATTAGATAATGAATATTATCACTTAACAGGAAAGAAGGTAAAATACTTTATTAAGTAATTAAAATAATAAGCATGAAAAATCTATTTAGGAAGGAATATAACTTCTTTTACAGAATATATAGTTATGACAAAAGTAAGTATATCTTTAGTGTTTTATAAAGACTAATTGATAAATATCACATTAAATCATATTTACATTTAGATAAATAAGTAAAAAAGAAGTTACAAAGACTTAATAAATTAATAAGGGAGATGAACATATGACAGTATTTAATAAAAATGAATTTTCTAAAAAAATAATAGTAGGAGCTTTATTGCTGCTAGTAGCATTGGTATCATACTTTGGTATATCAAAAGTAGTAATAGCACCTAGCTTTAATGAGTCAACAATAAAATCTTTAGATGATAAAAGGGATACAGTTATGAAGCTTACACTAGCAGCTGCCTCATCATCAACAGCCATATCTTTAATACCAGGGGATGCTGGAACACCAATTGCAAATAAAATTTTAGATTTAACTTCTTATTTTGTTATTATACTTGGAGCAATTTTATTAGAGAAAATGTTAATTTCAGTAGTTGGATATCTATCATTTACTTATATTATTCCTTTAGCATGTTTTTTAGGGATAACTTATTTGTTTTTCAATAAGGATATATTATTAAAGCTTGCAATAAAGTTTGCTATACTTGGAATTGTTATTTCTATAGTTATTCCAGTTAGCATAAAATCCAGCGATTTAATATACGATTCATATAAAACCTCAATAGATGAAACCTTTGAAGCTACAAAAGAAAGTGAAGAATATATAGAAGAGAAGCGAAACGAAATTACAGAAGAAGATAAAGGCATTCTTGACAAGATAGGAGACTATATATCTGATGTTACTTCTAAAATAGGAAATGATGTATCTCAAATGATTAAAAAGGGAGAGGAAATGCTAGGCTCATTTATAGATGCTATTGCTGTTTTAATTATAACTTCCTGTGTTATTCCAATAGTAATAATTTTGCTTTTTGCTTGGATTGTTAAAAGTATATTTGGATTTGATAGCCTTAAGTTATTAAAACCCTATGCAAAGAAATTTAGAAGTGTAAGTGTAAGTAAAAACATAAGTAAAATTAGAGATAGTGGGAAAGATGCTAACCTATAGAGCCTAATTAAAACTAGGATTCTTTGGAATTACAAAGATAGTAAGTAATTATTAGATAACTTGAAGAACTTAAATAAATAGAGGAGAAAAAAGTATTATAATGGAAGAAGTAGTGGATAAAGATAACAGCATAGCATTTATATTGAAATATATTAATTTAGGAACCATTTCATCAGCTGAAGTTCCAAAATATGAAAGAAGTAAAAAGAGAATATTAAATGTAAGCTTAGGAATGATAATAGGAGCTGAAAATATACATTATAATGTTTTATATACAGAAGAAGATATAGTATATAACAGTATTTCGTGGGGAAAAGTTAAATCTGATAGAATATATAAAGACAACAATAAAGATTTAAAGAAAGATAGAAAATCAACTATTGCAGAAAAAATAGAATTTATAAGTAATACAATTGAAGAGTTTAATAAATATTATAGCAAGGATACTAATTTTATTATTTTAACTACCTTTGATGAAGACATTAAATCAATTGCTAAGAAAATAGATAGGATAAGCTTTGAAATAGTAGACAAAAATAATTTCAACTATATTATAGAAAATAATGAAATAGACAATGATGTATTTTATAAAAAAGCTAGTGATTTTGATAAAAAGGAATTTAAGTCAATGAAAGATGTTATGAATAAAGTTAATAATATGATTAATTTTGAAAATTAGTATGATTGTTTAAAACAAAATTCATAAGAAATTTATTAAAAACCTCTAATAAATTTAAGTGTTAAATGAATAAGTGAGAAATCTCAAGAAATAATTAGAAATTCTAAGAAATAGTTAGAAGAATTAAGATAATTAGATTTAAAATTTTAAAATTTGAATTAGTTGGAGGAAGTCTTGGGTTTCCTCTTTTTTGTTCCTAAAAGATTGTCTGAAACCAGAAATGCTTTATATACTTTCCTATAGTATACTAAAAATGTGCTCAGGAAAAGTATAAAGTAAATTTAAAAGTACTTTTAATACAGGCACTTTAGATAATAAATGAAAGGAGAATTATAGATGTGTAGAGACGATAGAGATGAAAGATGGAGAGAGCATAGGAATGAAGGAGGAAGTTTGTCTAGAGAAGAGTTTGAATATCAATGTGATGTAGAGGATTACGGTATGGATGAAAGTGATAACGATCCTTGGGATGAATAATAGTCTAAAGGAGCGTTGTAAATATGAGGTATATAAGCTAAAGGATGAGTTAGAAAATTTAGTTTATAACATGTTTTTAGACAGAAATAAATTAATCTTAGAAGATCCTGAGATAAGAAAAATTGATAATGATTTAGGTTATATTGCTTTAGATATAACTGGTCAAAAAGATTTTTTAGTATTGAAAGAGTACTTAAAATTGTTATATAAATATAAAAAGTATCTAAAAGATATTTATTTAAAACTATAAGTAAAAGGTATTGTGGAGATGTTCTTTATAATTAAACATCTTCACAACCTATAATATTAAATTGAGAGGAGAAATTAATATGGTAATAAAAAGAGGACAACTAATATGGTGTGATTTTAAAGAAGGTTATGGATGCTGTCAGGGAGGAAAGAGACCAGCTGTAGTGGTACAAAATAATACAGGAAATAAATTTTCAACTACAACTATGGTAATACCCTTAACCAGTAAAGATAAAACTAAATTACCAATACATACTAAGCTAACTAAAGATTATGATATAGCTTATAAAGGAAATATAATGATGGCAGAGCAGCTAACAGTTATTGATAAATCACAAATCATAGATGTTGGAGATATGTTAAATGAAGAAGATTTAAAAGGATTAGACAGAATTATAATGAAGCAGCTAGGCTTAAAAGCTAAAATTGCATAAAATTAAAGAAGAACAGTACTTGGCTTTATTTAGATAAAGATATTGAAAAATGTAAAAATGAAGCAGACAATTTTTTGAATTTTTTTGAGAAAGAACAAGAAATTATGATGGGAATTTATTGGGGATTAGTTGCGATAATGATGAAAACACCGCCTTTAAATAGGATGAAATAAATCTGATAAATCACATGTTACAAAGAAGAAGGGAAAGTGCTTATAATGGAAGAGATTAAAATTGGCTCAGTATTATCATTTGGTGATTATAACTGGCGTGTGCTTGATATACAAAACAATACAGCTTTGATTATAACAGAAGAAATTATAGACCAACGACCTTACCATGATGCTTATAAAGATATAACATGGGCTGACTGTACTTTAAGGAAATATCTTAATGGTGAATTTTATGAGAAATTTAATGCAGCTGATAAATCAAGAATCATTACGGTAATAAATAAGAATCTTGATAATCAGTGGTATGGGACAAAGGGAGGAGAAGATACTGAAGACAATATCTTTTTATTAAGCCTTGAGGAAGTATGCAAGTATTTTGGTGATAGCACTTCAAAACTGAACAACCCTGGTAAAAATCAAAGATATTGGTTTCAAAGAAAAGATGAAAATAACAGTAATAGATTAGCAAAACTTCATAATAAAGAATGGGCTTGGTGGTGGTGGCTTCGTTCACCTGGCCGTGTTAATGTAAAAGCTGTGTATATCTTTGGTACTGACGGTAATATCGGGATACAAGGAAACAATATATTGAAGGGCAACATTAGTGATGGAAAATGTACAGGTGGAGTTCGTCCTGCTTTATGGATAAAGTAAGGAAAAGCAATTCGTTTTTGGGGCAATTATTATTATAATAAAAAATTTCAAAAGAAGAGTTTAATATAATAAAAACAGAATTTATTAATAATGATTATAATATATTTATAAATAATTGTAAGGATATAACAAGTAATAGTTATCTGGATAAATATAATGAATATAAATATTTTTAATAAATGCTATCGGAACTGAGTTGTTTACAAATGTTATATGATAACAAAAGTTATAGGAACCAACTTGGGAAAAATGTTCTCAGGTTGGTGCTTTTTGTGCTTTCAATTAATTAAATCAAAAAATTAAAAATAAAATTTTTATAACCTTCTTTTCTGCATATATGAAGATTGTAAAGAGGAGGTGATAATATGGCAGCAAATTCAGTATTAACGGAAAATGTTATTAAGGTTAGATATCAAATAGGGGGTGATTCTAAAGGTAAGGATGTTTTTAAGGAGCAAAACTTTAAAAATATTTCTGCTGATGCAACTGATGATAATTTAGTTCAATTATCTGATGCAGTAGAAAAACTTTTAGACTATAGCGTATCAACTATTAAAAAGCAACAAACCTTTATAGTTTTAATTAAAGCTATTATGAACCATAAATTTTGTGGTAAGCAATAGCTTTTTTTATTTCTATTTTTATCTGGAGAAATAACCTCTTTGCAAACAATAAAATTTTCTATAGTAAAAAAGAAATAAATTCAAGACAAATATGAGGATATATAGTTGGAATGTAATTTTTAGCGTATAATGGTAGTTATAAATAAATGTAATTATAGGAGTTTTAAAGGGGGATATTAGATTGTGATAGAGTTTATTATTATAATATTAATTTTATTAATTATATTTAATGTTGTGTATTACATACCTAATAAGTTAAAGGAGCAAGAAGAGAAAAATGCATTATACTTAAAAGAATTATATATTCGTTTAAATAGACTTGAGAAAAAAATAGATGAGATAAAAGATTTTAAGGAAAATTATTAGTTTTTTATTAACAGCATGATATTTCAATTATTCAATATCTCTTTTGGTCATAATATGTGGAATACAAATAAGTTTATTAAATCCATAAAAATTAATTTTTATAAAAATGCCGTACTATTAAAAATGAACTGCACCCTGTCTACTTGACAGGGTGCAGTTTAAAAAGAACATGCGGTATTTTTAGTGGGTAATTTAAATACCATACGTGATTTAAATTAAGTAATTGAAACTTTCATTGAAAACTGAATAGTGGAATATTGGAAAAATATGTTATAATTAACTTATAAGTGTAATATATTACAAAATTATAAGGGGGAGAAATCTTGAAGAATAAAAAACTTAGATATTTAGTTTTGCTAGTATTTTTAATTTTAACTCTTGTTTCCTGCTCCAATAACCCAATAAAACATACTACCTATGAAGGTTCATTTTCAAAATTAAAAGCAGAGACTATTGCTGTGGATATAGAAACTAAGTCAAGTCAGGGATTTTATGCTTCTCTTGATTTTAAATTAACTGAAGGGCAAGTTGATTGGGAAATTATAACCCCTGAAAATGAATTAGTTTTTAAAGGATATGTAGTTTATGAAGATGGAAAGATATATCGTGAATTAACTTATCCATTAGATTATTTAGGTGGAACTCTTAATCTAAAAGAAGAAGTAAAAGATGAAACTGATAAAAACGGAAATATAATACATATTCCGGATTTTAATTATCTTCAATTTGAAGTTGGAAGCCAAACTGGTGTATATAAACTTAATTTACAGCCAATAAATGCAGATGGGAGTTATGAAATAATTTGGAGTAATAAACTGCCAAGAAAATAATAATTGGACAAGTGGATTTAATTTTACAATCTTAATAAGTGATGAATTATCGTAAAATTAATATTAGGTTAATGAACAATCTTTTTAAAATATGCAGAAAAAAGGTTAGATAATTATATTTTAGTATTAAAAATTATTATTTATTAATACTAACTTATATAGTTGCTCATAATATAGTTTAATAGCAGTTTAAATTTAAAAAAGAATTTATTAGTAAAATATGTTATGATAAATAGAAATATTAAGATTATAAGAATAAAAAGAGGTGTATATCTTGAAAAAGAAATCTAAAATGACTATTTTAGTATTAATTGTGGCAGTTTTATTCATAATCATTCTTATATACAAAGCTACTAGCCTGAAAAAGCAGTAGGAGAATATAATAAAAGGATAGGTAGCGAAATATTTCAAGAAAATGAAGCTTATGATATTGGAATGGCTGAAAGTGGAATGCCTGTTTTTAAAGATGCTAATAAAGCATTTAAACAAGCAAAGATTGATTTTGCCTATGGATTTGATTTTATAAAAGATGAATTTAATCTTAATAAAGTAAATAGATTTTATTGGAAACCGTATAAAACCTACGGATGGCAAGTGACTACAGAAGATGATGAATTGAAAAAACAATGTCTTGATATAAGTGTATTTTTTGATATATATGAAAATAGTTTTGGAATAGAGTTAAATTTTTTTATCTGTTATATTTTATTAAAAAGCAGTTCACAAGGCACAGTGCACAGTTATGGAAATAATTTAGCTCTGCCGAATTAAGGAATCATTATATCAACGATCAAATAGCTGATATAACTTAAAATTGATAGTTTCATCTAAACTGTAAACTATATAAATCTATTACGAATTAAAGCCCAGTGATTTTAAATCACTGGGCTTTAAAATAATCAATTTTAAGCTCCAAAAAGTTGATTTAAAACTTCATCTTTTTGATCTATGACAATATCTGAGATATTCACATTCTTAGTCTTTAGGCTTTGGATAGTATCTTTAAGAAAATCATAACTTCCAACTATATAATAAATAGGGTTTTGTAATTGTGATAATTGTTCTAAATTTTCATAAAATGATTTCCTAGAATTTAACCAATAATTTTTATATGTTTCATTAGAAAGATTATCAAGTTCATTCTTAAAAATAAAATCATTTGATGAATCTACATTTACATTAATTAAATAAGGAATATTAGAGTTATCTTCTATAAAATTAAGAATAATTGGTCTCATTGCAGCTATTCCTACTCCCATTGATAGTAGAATTACAGGTCTGTTGCAACGTCTTAAAGCTAATTTTGATCCTAATTTAAACATTACAATTTCATCATTAACATTTAGGTTAGATAATTTGCTTTTAAATTCAGAACAGATTCTAGGCACTCTTGTTGTAAACCCAACTTTGTTTTCAGTTGGCAAAGTCATTATAGACATGTGTCTCACTAAACTTTTATTAGGCTTTTCACCTTCATCAAATCCAATAATTCCTATATGGGTATGAGATCCAGCCTCCCATGTTAAATCTTTTGGTTTTTCAAAATAGTATGTTTTTGTTCCTTTTGCTTCATTAATAATATCTATAATTTTCAATCTATATTTTATCATATTTACCTCTCCTTGATAATCATTATCAATTACAGGATATCACCAATAATTTCTAATGTCAAATAAATTTATTTTTATAGCTAAAATAAT
>NZ_ASRV01000237.1 GCF_000401215.1 Clostridium sartagoforme AAU1
GCAATATAAGGTAGTAATGATATGGAATATAGAAAAAAGATAAAATATTAGAAGTATGGAATTCTAATCATAATAAGGTTGTAAAGTATAAGCAAGTAATAAAAAACAATACTTTAAATGAAGTAACTGAAATTGAAACTAAAAATCTTAATGAATTAATTAGTGAAGTTAGAAAGCAACTTTATGAATGGAATGGAATAAAATAACTTTAAAATAGGGGGAAGTATGGGAGTTAAGTCATTAAAGAATGAAGAAGCTGAAAAATGATAAAGATAAGATTTTGTAATGTTTTAGAGGGATTTAATAAATATAAATATGTTGAGCTTTTTCCTAAAGAAGATAAAGAGATTAAAATAGTAGAAGAAGATTTCATAAATACTTTAGAAGAATTTTTTGACTTAAATTCTAATGAAGATAAACTAATAATAGATTTTTATAAAAATAAATTGGATCATGATAGTATTAAGTTTATTTATGATAATATAGATTCTCAAGAAAGAAAACTATTTAATGATATCTTAAATGAAGGAAGTAGTAATAGTATATTTTTTGAAATAAGAGATAAAAAATATATTAAGCTTTTAACTAAATTATGTACAAGAGAATTATTTTTTATAACCTTTTATTTTACAAAAGGGCCAATATTGGTATGGGGAAATTATAATTTTAAATTTCCTATATTTTATAATGATGAAAAGAACATAAAAGAGTATATAGATATTGCAAAATCTAATAATTTATTTTAAACAATAGTTATATGCTTATACTATATTAATATATATATACTAATATAGTATAAGTGAGGAATTACAATGAATAGCTTTAAAAATTTAATAAACAAGATAACAAGAGAAGAAATGGAAAATGAAATTTCTAATGAAGTAATTTTTAAATGTAGATATTGTAATAATGTAACTAATTCTAAAGAGGCCTATATAGATAAAGAAGAGTTAAATGTTTTTTGTTCAAAATATTGTTTTATAGAATATTTAAAATCAAAATACTTTTAAGCTTATTAAAAGTAAATTTATTTTATATTTTATTTGTTCTAATTTTTAAATGGATATATGTAAGTTTGAGATACTATTAACTGAGTAATAAAACAAACAAATTTACATATATCCATTTTTTAAAATGAAATATTTTCTTTAACATTGTCTTGATTTGGAAAAATAAATATAGTAGATAATCTAAGCTCACCATTTTCAGATATTCTAATAAACCATCTATGATTATTTTTTGATGAGTTATTACTTATATAAGTTTTAGATTTACAAGTGAATTTAGGATATATTATATATGATGAATTATTTAATTCAGCTCTTATAAGAATAATGTATTCATAATCTGTGCATAAATGTTTTATGCTATCTAAATTAACATTTATTTCAGCATTTTTTATAAAGGATAAACATTTAAAGACTTCTCGAGTTTTTATATTTTTAATAAATACAGATACTTTATTATAAATTGAAAAATTAATATCACTAAATTCTAAAATTAAAGTATTTTGATTTAATTCCCCAAAATTCAAATTTTTATTTAAATAAATAAAATTATTAATAACTTATTTCTTTCATTATAATCCTCCATAGAAATAATATATTAATTATACTATTTC
>NZ_ASRV01000238.1 GCF_000401215.1 Clostridium sartagoforme AAU1
CATTATATTCATTTAATACTTTTGATAAAGAAGGGTTGTTTAATGCATTATTATCTATTTTATATCTAAAATTATCTTTTCCTAATATATCACTATGATTTATTACACCCTCAATATCTAAATTTACAAATCCTATTGTTTTGAGTAAAGTTATTAATGCTCTGCCTATTTTTCTATTCCCTTCAAGGTTAGATTGAATTTTAGATAAATTTTCGTTTAACATTTTTATTAAATCATTTTTAGGATTTGTTAGTCCCCATAAATCACTATCAACATCTATAATAATTACACGTCCTCCTGGTTTAAGTAGTCTAAAGATTTCTTTTAAGGCTGCTATTGGATTACTTAAATGTTGAAAGACAAATCTTGCAATAATATAATCAAAATAATCGTCTGGTAATGAAGCTTTGGTTATATCATCTTTTACAAAAGTTACCCTTTCTCCATAATCTTTATTAAGATTGTTATGTGCAAGCTTAAGTAGTTTTTCATCATTATCTAAAGAAATTATTTTGGCCTCACTAAAATTATCTAATAATATTTTAGTAAAAAATCCAGGTCCACTTCCAATTTCAAGAATTTCACTATTATCTTTAATTCCCAATAATTTAAGCATCCTTACTTCTTTATAAGCTCCAAGATTGGCTTGCTTTTCTAGTCGATCCATTTCTCTTTTAAAACCAATTTTCTCATAAATTTCATTATATGACATAAAAATTTCTCCTAAGATTTATATACATTATAGTATATACTTAGAATTTTATTTTGTTCTGTTTCACAATATAATAAAAATAAGATAGGACTATACCTTATCCTATCTTATTTTTGTTAATCAACTGATTTTAATGACTCAACCATTTTAACCTTTTTTAATTTATAATACATTACTATATTAACTAATATTGAAAATACTAATGTTAATACTGCAGATATTATAAAACTTAATAAATCTATACTTCTGCCAAACATCATAGCATCCATTTCTACTGTTGCCATTATAAACTTGTGAAGAAATATTCCTAGAAATTCTCCAAAAAGTATTCCTATTAATGTTAATATCATATTTTCCCTATAAATATATGCAGAAACCTCATTATCATAAAATCCTAAAACTTTTATAGTTGCAATTTCCCTTATTCTTTCACTTATATTGACATTAGTTAAATTATATAGAACAACAAAAGCTAAAGCACCTGCTGATACTATAAGCACTAATACAACATAATTTAAGCTCTTAATTGTATTATCAAAGTTATTTTTTATATTAGTATTAAATGAAACTCCCCTAACTATAGAATTTTCCATAATCATTTTAGAAAAGCTTTCTTCATTTTCTATATTTTTAGTATTAATTAATATTGAATTATATTTAATATCTATATCAAATATCTTTTTGTAATAACTTAAAGACATATATGCATAATTAAATGTATAATTTTCTGATATTCCTGATACCTTTAATGAAATATCTTTATTATTAATCTTTATCTTTACTTCATCTCCAACTTTAACTTTAGCTTGTTTTGCTGCTTTTTCTGATAGAATTATTCCATCATTAGTTAATGTAAGCTTTTCATTCGAACTCCTATTTTTTAAATTTATAAAATTATCTAAAGCTCCTAATGACTCTGGAACTATAATATGCAAATCTTTTTCTCCTGCTTTAGTACTTAATTTAGCATTTTCTGATAGTATCATAAGAGATTTATCTACTTGAGATAAGCTATTAATATAAGTATAAAAATCATCTTTCTCTAAATTGCTAGCATTTTTATCTATATTTATGGTTAAAGTATATTTAAATATATCTCCAAATTGTTTATTAACTATTGTTTTATAGAATCTTTTATTCCAAACCCAGTAACTATCAGTGCTGTACAACCGGCTATACCAAAAACAGTCATAAAAAATCTCTTCTTATATCTGAATATATTTCTTATCGTTACTTTTCCTATAAAACTTAATTTGCTCCAAATAAAATCAATTCTTTCTATTAATATCCTTTTTCCATCCTTAGGAGCCTTTGGTCTCATAAGTGTAGAAGGTGTTTCAAGTAATTCTTTATAACAAGCAAGGAAGGATGAAATAGTTGTAACTAAAACTGATATCAATGTTATAGAAATAGCAATTAAAATATTAAACTCTAATTCTACCTTTGGTAAAGTATACATAATTCCATAAGCATCAAAAATTACTATTGGGAATACTGTAAGCCCTATGACTAAACCCATAATACTTCCTAAAAAACTTGCAGAAAATGCATAAATAATATATTTAGATACTATTTGGTACTTTGAATATCCTAATGCCTTTAATGTTCCTATATTAATTCTTTGCTCATCTACCATTCTTGTCATAGTGGTTAAACATACTAATGCTGCAACTAAGAAAAAGAAAACAGGAAATATTCTGGCTAATTTATCTATACTATCAGCATTGCTTTTATAATCTACATAAGAATAGTTACTATTTCTATCCAAGATATACCAGCTTGGCTCTTCAATGCTCTTTACATCATTTTCGGCTTTTTCTATCTTAGCTTCTGCTGATGCTATTTCTCTTGCAAATTTATTTTTGCCTTCTTCATATTCTTCTTTACCTTCTTCTAAGTCTTTTTTACCATTTTCTATTTCCAATTTACTATTTTCAAATTGCTTAAGTCCATCTTTTTTAGATTCCTCTAATTGCTGTTTTTTTTCTTTTAATTTTTTTTCTCCATTTATTAATTCTTCTTCTTTACTAATAATTTCATTTTGCGCTAATTTTAATTTCTCTTCTCCGCTTTTAATTTCATTATTAATATATTCAATACCATTAATAACTTCATTTCTTCCCATTATTAACGCATCTATTTGTATATTTAGTCTGTTTTTTTCTGATTCTGATAAATTTGGTACATTTAAAGCAGCTTCTGTTTCTAAAATTCTATTATCAAGACTTATTTTAGTATTTTCTAAATTAGAAAGGGTACTTCTTGCAATATTAAGTTGTTCCCCTGCCTTTATCTTTTCTGTTTCAAAGGTCTTTTTGGCAGATTCCAGTGCAGCCTTACCATCATCTATTTTGTATTGAGCCAAATAAAGTTCATTTTCTGCCTTAGAAATAGATTGATTAAATTCTACTTCCTTCTTAGTTAACTCGCTTTCTCCATCTTTTAATTCTTTTTCTGCTTTATCTAACTTAGCTTTAGAATCATCAAGTTCTTTTTGTCCTTTATTCTTTTCATTTTCTAATTCAATTTTACTTTCATTTATCTTTTTAGTAGCTTCATTTACAATTTCATTATATCTTAAATCTGCTCTTTTATCGCCAATATCCTCTAATGGATTTTTTACTGCATCAATAACTTTAAAATATTTATCTGAATATGAATTTAATTTTTTTGCCTCATTTACTGTTATATAAACTTCTGTATAAGCAGGAACCTTAAAGTTTTCTTGTGGAATAATAATAAAACTAGCAATTTTACCACTTCCTATATCTGAAGTTCCTTTTTCATAAGACAAATAATAGGGTGTTCTTACCTTACCAACTACCTCATATTCAATATTTTCTAATTTATCACTTAATGATTCATCTGATCCTGATGAAAGAGTTATTTTGCTGCCAACTGCTAGATCTAATTTTTCTAGTTTTCCAGCTTCTACAACACATTCATTAGATTTTTCAGGAAGTCGTCCTTCAATTAATTTATATTTATTTACATTAGCTTCAAACTCCAATGGTAATCCCATAATCTTTAGCACATTTTCAGAAGTATCTGTTTTCATTATTGCATCTAGAGAATAGGTTGGAAAAACATCTAAAACTCCATCAACTTTACTTATTTCATTAACATCTTCATCTGTGAATCCTAATGTAGAATATAATGTTAAATCCATAAAATTATAATCATCATAATATTTATCTGCTGTCCTCTTCATATCAATAGGAGAAATCTTTATTCCTGAAAAAAAAGCAACGCCTAAAGCTATAATTGCGAATATAGAAAGAAATCTTCCCTTAGAGTTTTTTATATCTCTAAATACATCCTTAATAAAAGCATTTTTAGACATTACCATTCAATCCTTTCTACTGGAAGAGGATTTTCATTTAATGTAACACTTTCAATCATTCCATTTTTAACTTTAATCACTTTATCACCCATTGGTGTTATTGCAAGATTATGTGTTATTATTACTACAGTCATATTATATTTTCTGCATGTATCTTGAAGTAATTTAAGTATTGCTTTTCCAGTAGTATAGTCTAATGCACCAGTTGGCTCATCACATAAAAGTAACTTTGGATTTTTAGCTAATGCTCTTGCAATTGCAACACGTTGTTGTTCGCCTCCTGAAAGTTGGGCTGGAAAGTTAAGTTTTCTTTCTTCTAGGCCTACTGCATTTAATATTTCTAATGAATTTAATGGGTTCTTACAAATTTGAGTTGCTAATTCAACATTTTCTAGTGCAGTAAGATTTTGAACTAAATTATAAAATTGAAATACAAAACCAATATCATAACGCCTATATGTTATAAGTTCTTTATCTGAATAATTACTTACAAGATTTCCATCTACCATAATTTTACCGCTAGTTGATGTATCCATTCCTCCTAAAATATTTAAAATTGTACTTTTCCCAGCGCCACTAGCTCCAGCTACTATTACAAATTCCCCCTTATTAATTTCAAATGAAACTCCGCTTAAAGCATCTATAGTTACTTCCCCCATCTTATATGTCTTTTTAACATCTTTAAATTCTATAAAACTCCTCAAACTTATACCCCTTTTTATTATTTATTTATTCATCTATTTCTTTATATGGCGTTATAAATTTTATTCCCTTATTCTTTAATGAAACATTTAATTTGTTACTTGTTGTAATTTCTCCATCAAGGCATATTGTAAAGTTTTCTTTAGATTTTATCTTTATACTATTACATTTTTTATATATAATATAATCTTTCAATTCTTTACTTTCTAAGTGACTTCCTTCTTTATACAATTTCATTAAATTTACAAGTTTTAGTCGTGATATCTTTCTTACAATACATAAATCAATTAAGCCATCATCTATTTCTGCCAATGGTGCTCCTAAATAACCTCCACCATAGGATCTTCCATTTGCTATAACACACAATAAAAAATCTCCATTAATAATCTCACAGTCATCTATTTCTATTTCTAAATTAGTACACATTTTATTGATTAGTGAATAAAATACTGAAAGTGTATAGGCACCTTGTCCACTAATTAAAGGAATTTTTTTGAACTTAACCATATTTTCAGCAACTTTAGCATCAAATCCAATATTGCATAGATTAATAGAATATTGACCATTTACATTTAATAAATCTACTTCTTGTAATTTTGATTTTATTTGTTTATCTATATCATAAAATCCTATTTGTGACTGAAAGTTTCTTACAAAATCATTTCCTGTTCCATATGGAATAACTGAAACACTTGCATTTTCGTATCCTATAATTCCGTTAATAACTTCGTTTAAAGTTCCATCTCCTCCACATGCATAAAATCTTAAATTTCCTTCCTGACTTTCACATACATTTTTAGTATATATAGTTGCATCATTTTTATTTTTAGTTATGTAAATGCTATATTCTTCAGGTGAATTTTCAAATATTTTATTTATATCACTACTAATTTTTTCAGAAATATCAGTTTTCCCAGCTTTAGGATTTATCACAAAAAAATGTTTGTTTTTTGTCATTATTGTACCTCTCCAATTTTCTATTTAATAAGGTATATTGTTTTTTTATTTAATTTATATTTTTCATTTCTCTATAAAGTATTTAAATTAAGTATACTATATAACATTATATTAATCATTATTTTTTGTGAGTCAAAAAACTTTATTATAAAAAAATTTAAAAAAGAAATTATAAAAAAGTTATTCTTAAAATAAACATTTCATAATTTCTTAGAAAATAAAAAATTAAAGTTAAATACTAACATTTTTGGGATTAATAGAACTTGTAAATTGTGTTTTATTGTATTTATAAATAAGCATTTAATTTTGCATTTGATAACATAAGCTTAATTCTATTTTCCTGATTTATTTGAGATTGAGATGGATCATAGTCTATAACTACAATATTAGCCTCAGGGTTCTTATCAAGTATTTTTCTAATAGCACCTCTTCCTACTATGTGGTTTGGCAAACATCCAAATGGCTCTGCACATATAATATTATTGGCTCCTGTATGTATAAGTTCTAACATATTAGCAACTAAAAGCCATCCTTCGCCCATTTTAACGCCATAACCAATATATCCATCTGCCATTTTTCTTATTTCTTCAAAATCTGTAGGTGCTTCAAATTTAGAATATTTTTTATATTTCTATTTATTTTACGTTGAAGTTTTAAAATAAATTTATAAGCTATTTGCGCTAGTTTAGATTTCAAAAATCCTCTTTTATAAAGCTTATAATCCATTACTGAATTTAAGATACAGTAATTAACAAAATCCATAAGACCTGATTGTACAACTTCTGCATCTTCTTTTATCAAAAATTCTTCAAGATGATTATTTCCCATCCTTGAATACTTCATATATATTTCTCCAACTATTCCAACTTTAATTTTTGACTTATTATTTATTTCAATTGAATCAAAGGCTTTTATGATTAATTTTGATATTTTATTTATTTTAAAGTATTTAAATCCAGAAAGTTTTGTATTCAAAGTTTCAACTAATTTATCTAATATCTTATCAGTTTCTCCTTTATTAACTTCATATGGTTTAACTTTATTATATAGGCACATAATCAAATCACCATATATAATTCCATAAACAGCTTTTAAAATGATTATTGGAGTTAATTTTAATCCTGGATGTTTTTCTATTCCAGATAAACTTAATCCTATAGCAGGAACATAATCAAAATCACTATTTTCAAGAGCTTTTCTAATCAAGTGAATATAATTTGAGGCTCTACACCCACCTCCAGTTTGCGTCATAAGCAGTGCAGTTTTTTCTGTATCATATTTACCACTTTTTAAAGCAGATATAAATTGTCCTATAACTATCATTGCTGGATAACATATATCATTATTAGAATATTTAAGTCCTTCATCAATTATTTTTGAAACATCATCTTCTAAAAATTCGATATCAAACCCATAATCCTTTAAAATTTTATCTAGTATCTTAAAGTGAATTGGTAACATATTGGGAACTAGTATTTTATATGCTTTTTTCATATCTTTCGTAAAAACTTTATAATCATAATTCATATATTTATCACCTACTCTTAATTGCTTCAACCATACTTCTTATTCTTATTTTAGCGGCTCCTAAATTACTTGTCTCATCTATTTTTAATTGTGTATACAGCTTACCCTTTGATTCTAAAATTCTCTTAGTTTCATCAGCAGTTATAGCATCCGTTCCACATCCAAAAGAAACTAATTGAACTAATTGCATGTCCTCATTTTTAGTAACAAAATTTGCTGCATTAAATAATCTGGCTTGATATGTCCATTGATTTAACATTTTTATTTCTGTATCTTTTTTATCTATTGATATTGAATCTTCTGTTAAAATAACTAGTCCTAATGAATTTATCATTCTGTCTATCCCATGATTTATTTCCTTATCAACATGATATGGTCTTCCGGCTAAAACAATAATTAATAAGCTATTTTCTCTAGCGTATTTAATTGCTTCTTTGCCTCTTTCTAATATATCTAATTTATAATTTTTATATTCCTCGATTGCTTTATAATAAGCTGTTTTCACTTTTTCTTTTGTTATATTATTATATCTATCTTTTAAGCTATTATATATATTTTTAATGGTACTTTTATCAGAATTTAAATCTAAGTATGGCATTATATAATCAATTTCTCTTATTCTAGAGATATTATTTTTTACAACCTCTGGATAGTAAGCCACAACAGGACAATTAAAACAATTATCTGATATTCCTTCATCAAAATTATATGTCATGCATGGATAAAAAATCTTTTGAACACCTTTATTTATAAGACTTTCAATATGTCCATGAACCAATTTAGCTGGATAGCAAACTGTATCAGAAGGAATAGTATGTTGTCCTGTTAAATAAAGTTTTTTTGAAGATTCCTCTGATAAAATAACTTTAATATCTAATTCATTAAAGAATTTAATAAAGAAAGGTAAATTTTCATACATATTAAGTACTAGTGGTATTCCTATAGTATCTTTACCTTTTTGGTTTTCAAAATAGTTTATAAGTTTTAAATTTTTGTATTCATACATGTTAGGAATATTATTTTCTTTATATTTACCTGTTGGCTTTGAGCACCTATTTCCTGATATATACTTTTTACCTCCTGTAAATGTATTTATAGTTAAATTACATTTATTCGTACATAAACCACATTTAGTACCTTTAGATTCATGTTTAAAGATTAAAATCTCATTTTCATTTAATATTTTCGAATTTTCTAAGCTTTGATTCTTAGCATATAATGCTGCTCCATAAGCACCCATTAATCCTGATATATTAGAACGTATTACATTTTGTCCTAATTCAATCTCTAAGCTTCTTAATATAGCATCATTACATAGTGTTCCGCCTTGAACTATAACGTTTTTCCCTATATTTTTAGTTCTTATAACTTTATAAAGTGCATTTTTTACAACACTTATTGATAACCCAGCCGAAACATCTTCAATAGTAGCTCCATCTCTTTGAGCTTGTTTTACTGAAGAATTCATAAATACAGTACATCTAGAACCTAGATCAGCTGGATGATTTGAAAATAATCCAAGTTTTGAAAAACTTTCTACATCATATCCCATAGCTTTAGCAAATGTTTCTATAAATGAACCACATCCTGAAGAACATGCCTCATTTAAAATTATACTTTTTATAGCTTTATTTTCTATTTCAAAGCATTTTATATCTTGTCCACCGATATCAAGAATAAAATCAACATTCTTATTAAATTTACTTGCTGCTATATAATGTGCTAATGTTTCAACAATACCAAAATCTATACCAAAGCCCTTTTTTATTAATTCTTCACCATATCCAGTTACTGAACTTCCTTTTATATTTATTTTATCACCAAAATGATTATAAATATATTCTAATTGTTCTTTTATTACTTTTACTGGATTACCTTCGTTGTGAGCATAGTATTTGTACAATATTTCATCATTATTATCTATAATAACTAGTTTGGTAGTAGTACTTCCAGCATCTATTCCTATATATACATCACCTGTAAAATTGGTAATTTCTTTTTCTACTACTTTTGCCTTATTATGTCTTTCTAAAAATTTATTATATTCTTCTCTGCTTATAAATAACGGAGCTATTTCTTTTTTTATTTCTAATTTAGTATTGTTTAAATTTGATAATACAGATTCTAACTCTTCATATGTATAAAGCTTAGTTTCATTTCCTGCAAATAATGATGCTCCTTTAGCTACAAAAACTTCTGCATCTTGAGGTATAATACAACTTTCATCACTTAGTTTTAATGTTTTAACAAATCTTTTTCTAAGACCCTTATAAAAGTATAATGGTCCACCTAAAAAAAGAATATTGCCTTCTATAGCTCTTCCTTGTGCTAAGCCTCCAATAGTTTGATTTACAACAGCTTCATAAATACTTGCTGCAATATCAGATTTACTTGCACCTTGATTTAATAATGGTTGTACATCTGATTTGGCAAAAACTCCACATCTTGAAGCTATTGGATATATATTTTTATGTTCTAAGCTAATTTTATCTAATTCCTCCACTGTTATTCCCATTAAACTAGCCATTTGATCTATAAATGCTCCAGTACCACCTGCACAACTAGAATTCATTCTCTCTTCTAATCCATTGGTAAGATAAATTATCTTAGCATCTTCTCCACCTAATTCAATAACTACATCTATATTATTAAATATTTTTTTTACCCCTATTGTAGTTGCAAAGACTTCTTGAACAAATGATATATTTGTATCCTTAGCAACTCCATATCCGGATGACCCTGTTATTGAAATCTTTATATTATTACCTAATAATATATTTTTTGCATTTCTAACTTCTTCTAATATTGTTTCTCTTACTTTAGTAAGATGTCTTTTATAGCTTTTATAAATTACATTATCATTTTCATCCAATATAACTAATTTCACTGTAGTTGAACCGGCATCTATCCCTAGTCTATATATCACTTAAATTCCCTCCATCTCAATATACTAATAAAATAGGCCCTATAAATACTATACTACTTATAGGGCAATAAAATTATACTATTTTGCAACTATCTCTTATAATTAATTTTACAGGTAAGACAACCTTCTTACTTATTTCTCTTTCTTCTTTTATTCTTTCCATAAGAACTTCAAAAGCAGTTTCCCCCATAAAATCAGTAAAAACTTTTACTGTAGTTAATGAAGGAGATAAATATTGAGCTGTAGCTATATCATCAAAGCCTACTATACTAATATCTTCTGGTATAGTGTAGCCATTTTCTTGAATCGCCTTATAAGCACCTATAGCCATTGGATCACTAGCTATAAAAAAAGCTGATGGAATATTTTTAAGTTTTAATGCTTTATTCATAAGATTATATCCATCCTCAGGAGTGAAATCTCCTTTAAATATCCATTCTTCTTTTAAATTATTAATTTCTAACATAAAATCCTTATAAGTTGCTTCTCTATAATTAATAAGCTCTGTACTATCAATATTATTGTGTGGAATAACTTTTGCACCTATATAACCTATATCATTATGACCTAACCTATATAAATATTCTAATGCTTTTCGCGCTCCATATTTTAAATCAACAACAATTGAATCAAATTCCCACTCCTCAGGAGAAGAATCTATAAATACAATATTTTTAGATAAATCCTTAAGTTTATCAATTTCATTATTTTGAAATATTCCTATAGCAATTATTCCATCAAGCCCTTTGTAGCTAGCTATGTCATCATTTAATATCTTAGTAAAATATAAAGATTTAAAATCTACATTTTCTTTAATACACTTTTTTTCTATAGCCATCCTAATTGATAAAAAATATGGATCATTTAACTCTTTAACTTCTGTAAATGAACAAATTATACCTATAGTAAAGTTTTTAAGTTTACTTTTTCTTTCTTTTATAGTAACGTAGTTCATTTCTTCAGCTATACTTAAAACTCTTTTCCTTGTATCTTCTGAAACATTTAAAGTTTTATCTAAGTTTAATATACGTGAAACTGTTGAAATAGAAACTCCTGCTGAAGTTGCTATATCCTTTATTGTAGCCATTTCTTATCACCCCGCTTACTAAAAAAATATTGTAGCAGCTTAAATAGTAATTAAAGATGAGGTATTTATAAATACCTCATCTTATTAATTAATTGTTAGTTTTAAGCTACTAATATATCTTTGCATAGCTTCTTTTCCTTCTTCATTCCATTTAAATACTCCGCAATGCTCTAATACTTTAGTAAATACTTCTCCAACTTCATTTTCTATAATTAAGTCAATATTTTCTTTAGATATTGCTGGATTATTTTTCTTAATTTCTTCATACCAACTATAATGAATCTTCATATCGTCATCATTATATATTTCATCATTTTTACCAACTAGGTAAGCTTTTATAACCTCTAATTCATCCTTCAATCTAGCTGGAAGAACGGCAAGGCCTAAAACTTCAATTAAACCTATATTTTCTTTTTTAATATTATGAAGTTCTTTATGAGGATGGAAAATTCCATCTGGATATTCCTCACTAATTCTATTATTCCTAAGAACTAAATCTAAAATATAAAGTTCACCAGATTTTCTGGCTATTGGTGTTATTGTATTATGTGGAATTTCATTGGTGTGAGAATATACATCAACAATAGGATCACTATAGTTTCTCCAATGAGATAGAACCTTGTCAGCTAATTCACTTAATTCCAATCTATTCCTACCTTTTAATCTTAATACAGTTAATGGCCATTTTACAATAGATAATTCAATATTTTTGTAATTATTAACTATAAATTTATAAATATCTTCTGCTTTATCCATTGCAAACTCATAATTTCCACCTTGATAATGATCATGTGTAAGAATAGAACCACCAACAATAGGTAAATCTGCATTAGAACCTATAAAATAATGTGGAAACTTTTCTATAAACTCTAATAGTCTATCGAAAGTGTTTTTTGTTATTTTCATTGGTACATGTTCTCCTGCAAAAACAATACAATGTTCATTATAATATGCATAAGGTGAATATTGTAAATACCAGCTTTCTTTATTTAATTCCATAGGTATTACTCTTATATTTTGTCTTGCTGGATGATTTACTCTACCTCTATATCCTTCATTTTCTTTACATAATAAGCATTTAGGATATTTAGATGGAGGTAAATTTTTTGCTGCTGCAATTGCCTTAGGATCCTTTTCAGGTTTTGATAAATTTATAGTTATATCTAAATCTCCATATTCAGTATTTGATTTCCATACTAAATTTTGTGCTATTCTATCAGTTCTTACATAATCACATGATTTACTTATATTATATAAATATAATGTAGCACTTTCCTTTGAGATTGAATATCTCTTATAAAACTCACCTATAACCTCTGAAGGTCTTGGCATTAAAACTCCCATAATCTTAGTATCTAATAAATCTCTATATATAGGGGAATTAGATTCTAATATTCCATTGTTAAATGCATAATCTAATATATTATTTAGTATATCAGTTGGAGTATTTAAATTTTCATCCTCTATTTCAAAATCTTCATATTCATCAAGGTTTAAAACATCTAATAAACTATTTCTTACAAAGATTTCATCATATTTAGTAAAAAGTTCATGCTTTAATCCATATTGAATAAGTCTTTTGATTTCCCTATAAATATTCATCTCTTCACCTACTTATTAAAACCTTTTGGATTATTTTCATGCCAATTCCAAGCTGAAGCAATTATACCTTCAACATTAGTAAACTCTGGCTTCCATTTTAAAATATTTCTTGCTTTTTCAGCTGAAGCTATAAGTCTAGCTGGATCTCCTGCTCTTCTTTCACAAATTTTAGCTGGGATCTCATGTCCAGTAACTTTTCTAGCTGCGTCTATCATTTCTTTAACAGAAAATCCATTTCCATTACCTAAATTAAATATATCACTTGAATTTCCATCTCTAAGATATCCTACTGCAAGAATATGAGCATTTGCTAAATCAATTACATGAATATAATCTCTAATACAAGTACCATCTTCTGTATCATAATCTTCTCCAAAGATAGATATAAATTCTCTCTTACCTAGAGGAACTTGCAATATTAAAGGAATTAAGTGAGTTTCAGGACTATGATCTTCTCCAATACTTCCACTTACATGAGCTCCAGCAACATTAAAATATCTAAGAGATACATATTTAACACCATGTGCTATATCTGCCCATTTCATCATTTTTTCCATTGCAAGCTTTGTTTCTCCATATGCATTAGTTGGTTCAGTTTTATCTGTTTCAACTATAGGCATTTTAGTAGCTTCACCATAAGTTGCTGCTGTAGAAGAAAATACAATTTTCTTAACATTGTTTGCAATCATAACTTTTAATAAAACCTCTGTTCCATGAACATTATTGTTATAGTACTTTAGGGGATTTGTCATACTTTCTCCAACTAAAGAATTTGCTGCAAAATGAATTACTTCTGTTATATCATTTTCTTTAAACACCTTATCAAGTTCTTCTTCATTTCTTATATCTACCTTATAAAACTTAGCTTTAGGATTCACTGCTTCAATATGTCCTGTTTCTAGATTATCCACAACTATTACTTCTTCACCTTTATCAATTAACTGATAAACAGTATGGCTCCCAATATATCCTGCTCCACCACAAACTAATATCATTTTTTATACCTCCTAAATTTCTCTAGTTCCATCGCCTATATTAGCTATATAGAAACTAGCTTCATATCCTATTTTTTCTTTATATCCTTGCCCTACTTTTTCTATGAAATCTTCTACGCTATCTTTGTTTATTAATGCAACTGTACATCCACCAAATCCTGCACCAGTCATTCTAGCACCTATTGTAGCCTCATGATTCCATGCAAGTTCAACTAATGTATCTAATTCTATTCCTGTAACTTCATAATCATCTCTTAAAGAAATATGAGATTCATTCATAAGCTTACCAAAAGTAATTAAATCATTTTTCTCTAGCGCTTCTTTAGCCATTAATGTTCTTTGATTTTCATACACTGCATGCTTAGCTCTCTTGATTCGTATTTCACTATCTATTAAATCTTTATTATTTTCAAACTCTTCTATAGATAATTCACCTAATGAATTGATGCTTAATTTTGTTTTTAGTTCTTCTAAAGCCTTTTCACATTCACTTCTACGCTCATTATATTTAGAATCTGCTAATCCTCTTCGTTTATTTGTATTTGCAATAACTAAAATTTCATTTTTTAATTCTACAGGGCAATAATTATATTTTAATGTGTTACAATCTAAAAGTATAGCATTATTTTCCTTTCCCATCCCAATTGCAAATTGATCCATTATACCACAGTTAACGCCAACGAATTTATTTTCTGCTTCTTGAGAAAATTTTACTAAATCAACTCTATCTATATTTAATCCAAATAGTTTGTCCATCATTACTGCCATTAAAAGTTCTAATGATGCTGAAGAAGAGAGACCTGCCCCATTTGGAATATTCCCATAAATAGCTACATCAAATCCTTTATTTATATCATATCCATGTTTTTTCATTACATCGATTACACCCTTAGGATAATTAACCCAATCATGAGATTTTTCATACTTAATATCATCTAAATTAAATTCAATTACTCCTAAATCTTCAAAGTTACTTGAATACATTCTTACAATTTTATCATCTCTTAAGCTTATAACTCCATAAGTTCCAAAACTTAATGCACAAGGAAATACATTTCCTCCATTATAATCAGTATGCTCACCGATTAAATTTACTCTACCAGGTGAAAAAAACGTTCTACAATTTTCCTTTTCTCCAAAAACCTTTTTAAAAGTATCATTAATTTCCTTTCTCATAACAACTCTCCCAATCATTATAAATTTGTTTTATTTACAACTTAATACTATCATATCAGGAAAAATTTTTCAATATTATTTTTACTTAATTTTACTAAGAATTTTACTAAAAACTTTACTGATTTATTTTAATACATTTACTATTTTATAATCTCATTAATTAACTTGTTTTCGAGATAGATAATTACTTAAATAAAAAAACTATTATAAAAACTCAATTAGAGTTTTATAATAGTTTAATAAATTGTATTTCATATCAATTAACTTATAATTATCATCTGTATTTACAACTTACCTGTACCCTGTTACCTGTTACATATATCCTATTCCTTATTCTCTGTACTATCACTTAACTGTGAACTGTGTCATGTGCACTACAAACTGTCTAAGATGCTTCATTATTTTCAAATTGACTGTTATATAAACTTGCATAGAATCCTTGTTTTTCAAGTAATTCTGTGTGAGTTCCTTGCTCTACAATATCTCCATCTTTCATTACTAATATTAAATCAGCATCTCTTATTGTAGATAATCTATGAGCAATTATAAAACTTGTTCTATCTTTCATTAAATTATCCATAGCTTTTTGTATAAGTATTTCTGTTCTAGTGTCTACTGAACTTGTAGCTTCATCTAATATTAATATCTTTGGATCTGCTAAAATTGCACGAGCAATTGTTAATAATTGTTTTTGTCCTTGAGATACATTGCTTGCATCTTCATTTAATTCCATATTATATCCGTCTGGCAATGTCTTTACAAAGTGATGAACATGAGCTGCTTTTGATGCTCTTATTACTTCTTCATCAGTAGAATCTAAATTACCATATCGAATATTTTCCATTATACTACCATTAAATAACCAGGTATCTTGTAGAACCATTCCAAAAACTTTTCTTAAATCGCTTCTTTTAAAATCCTTTATATTATGATTATCTAGTAAAATGTCACCACTATTTAATTCATAAAATCTCATTAGTAATTTTACTATAGTAGTTTTTCCTGCTCCAGTAGGACCTACAATAGCCACTCTTTGGCCAGGCTTAATTTTACTTGAAAAATCATTTATTATTATTTTGTCCTCATTATATCCAAAGTGAACATTTTTAAATGTTACTTCACCATTAATATCTTCAATGCTAACTGGATCTTTAATATCCTCTATTTCTTCTTCTTCTTCTAAGAATTCAAAAACTCTTTCAGATGCAGCTGCAGTTGATTGAAGTATATTAGCAATTTGTGCTGTTTGAGCTATTGGTTGAGTGAAAGATCTTACATATTGAACAAAAGAAAGAATATCTCCAACTTCAATAGATTTCTTAATAGCAAGATATCCACCTAATATAGTTACCATAACATAACCAAGATTACCGATGAATGTCATTATAGGCATCATCATTCCTGATAAAAATTGAGATTTCCATGCTGAATTATATAATGTATCATTTAACTTATCAAATTCTTCTACAGCTTCTTTTTCTCCATTAAAAGCTTTCATTATAGTATGACCGCTATATATTTCTTCTACGTGTCCATTTACATGACCTAAAAATGTTTGTTGTTCTTTAAAATATTTTTGAGACTTTTTAACTACTAAAGCTATTAATATTCCTGATAAAGGTAACATTAATAATGATGCAAGAGTCATAGTAAAGCTTATTGATAACATCATTATAAGAACACCTATTAGTGTTGTTACTGACGTTAAAATTTGTGATAAACTTTGATTTAGTGTATTACTTACAGTATCAATATCATTAGTTACTCTTGATAAAACTTCCCCATGAGTCATTTTATCAAAATATTTAAGAGGCATCCTATTTATCTTTTCAGATATTTCTTTTCTAAGATTGTAAGAAACCTTTTGAGCAACCCCAGACATTATAAAGCCTTGAATAAATGAAAATAATGAACTTATTACGTATAAAACTATTAGTAATACAATTATATTTCCAATATAAGTAAAATCTATTGAAGCTCCAGCTTCTCCTGAAACCTTACTTACTAAACCTTCAAATAATTTTGTTGTAGCTTTTCCTAGTATTTTAGGTCCTATGATAGAAAAAGCTGCACTACCTATAGCAAAAATCAACACTATTATTATTGATAATCTATATGGTTTTAAATAATTTAGTAATTTCTTTGTAGTCCCTTTAAAATCCTTAGCCTTTGCACCACCCCCGTGCATTCCACCCATAGGACCACCGAAACCACCATGTCTTTTATTTCCTACATTGTTATTACTCATGACATAAGTTCCTCCTTTGAAAGTTGTGATAAGGCTATTTGTTTATAAACTTCACAGTTTTCTAAAAGCTCTTTATGAGTTCCTATTCCTACAATATTTCCTTCATCTAGTACTATAATTTGATTGGCATCTTTAATTGTACTAATTCTTTGTGCAACTATTATCATAGTTGCATCCTTTATATTTTCTTTAAGAGATCTTCTAAGGGCTGAATCTGTTTTAAAATCCAAAGCTGAAAAACTATCATCAAATATATATATTTGTGGTTTTTTAACTAAAGCTCTTGCTATAGATAATCTTTGTTTTTGACCTCCTGAAACATTGGTTCCACCTTGGGATATTTCAGTTTCATATTTTTCTGGTTTATTATTTATAAATTCTAAGGCTTGTGCAATTTCAGCAGATTTCTCTAGTTCCTCATTAGTTGCATCTTTAGATCCATACTTTAAGTTACTTTCTATAGTACCTGAGAAAAGAATTCCTTTTTGAGGTATATATCCTATTTTATTTCTTAATGCTTTTTGTTCAACATCTCTTATATCTATTCCATCTACAGTAATTTTTCCCTCTGATACATCATAAAATCTAGGAATTAAATTTATCAACGTAGATTTACCACTACCAGTACTTCCTATGATAGCTGTAGTTTCACCAGGCTTTGCAGTGAAAGAAATATTATTTAACACATAATCTTCAGCACCTGGATATTTGAAACTTACATTTTTGTATTCCACGCATCCCTTTTCTGATTTATTAAAATCTTTAGTTTCCTTTTTATCTTTAATACTTAAATCAGTATATAAAACTTCACTAATACGTTGAGCTGACACAGAAGCTCTAGGTAACATAATTGATATCATAGAAATCATTAGGAATGACATAATTATTTGCATTGCATATTGCATAAATGCCATCATATCACCAACCTGCATTGTACCTAAATCAACTTGGTGAGCTCCTACCCATACAATTAGTAGCGTTAATCCATTCATTATAAGCATCATTGCTGGCATCATTGCAACCATTATTCTACTTACGAATAAATTTGTATTGGTCAGATTTTTATTAGCTTCATCAAACTTCATTTCTTCATGTTTTTGAGTACTAAATGCTCTAATAACGAGCATACCTGTTAAACTTTCTCTTGTAACTAAATTTAATTTATCAACAAGTTTTTGGATTGCTTTAAATTTAGGCATAGCAAATCCGAATAAAACACCAACAAGTACTGAAATTGAAACAACGCCAACGGCTATTGTCCAAGTCATATTCGTATCTGTTCTTAATACCTTTAAAACACCACCAACACCTAATATAGGTGCATAAAATACTATTCTAAACAACATAACCATAAGCATTTGAATTTGTTGTATATCATTTGTGCTACGAGTAATAAGTGATGCTGTTGAAAATTTATCAAATTCTGAATTAGAGAAGCTTGTAACTTTTTTAAATACATCTCCTCTTAAAGATTTACCTAATCCAGCTGCAATTCTTGCTGAAATAAGCCCAACAATAACTGAAGCAACCATGCTAAGTAATGCTATTCCAAGCATCTTTAATCCTGAAATAATAATAGCATTTGTTTGTAGTTTATCTGTATTTATTCCTATTTCAGAATATTCATTCTTTACATAAGAAACTGCTGCTTGTTCTACCATACTATCTGGCATTTCACTAAATTTTTCATTTATTGCATCTACAATATTGTTTAATTGCTCTTTTGGGATATTCTTTAAAATCATAAATGGATCTGTATTAGCTGGTAATTGCATATTACTTTGCATATTACCTAACATGCTAGCATCAAATTCCCCTTTTTCTATTCCATAAACAACAAGCTCAGGTTTAGCTAAAATACTATTTAATTTAGATATCTTATCTTCATCTTTTGTATTAAGCTCATATAAAGCTTCTTTATCCAATATAGGATATTTCTTTATATATTCATCAAATTCCTCATTTGAAAGTTCACTTCTATCTATTAATGAATAATTCTCTTCTATAAAATTCAAATCATCTTCTCCAATAAAAATAGAAAGCTTTTCTAATTGAGTTTTTCGTATTACATCTGGTGTTGCATTTTCTATTCCACCTTGCTGAATTCCTACATTAACTATATTGGACATATAATCTGGTAGTGATAATTCGCTAATAGCTTGTATAAATAACAATGCTATTACAGCAATAATAGAACCAATAAATGGTTTTAAGTATTTTGCTAATTTAGTCATTTATTTTTCTCCTTTCAAGTTGTGTTTTGTATAAGTTATTATAGACATGTATTAATTATATTTTTATAACTATTATATGTCAATAACATTTATAGTTGTATAACAAAAAAAATAGTTTATAATAAATTTGTAAGAAATAATTAGGAGGGATTTTATGAACAATAATTCTATGCTAGAAATATCTGACAACTTATTTAATTTAATGATACAATTTCATAATAAACTAATGAACCCAAATGAAATGACTAAAAGAGTATCAATTCCTCCATCTCATATGAAAGTTATTTTTTATCTTTCAAGGAAAAAGTTTATGTCTGTTTCTGATGTGGCTAAGTGTTTAGATATTTCTAAGCCTAATATGACTCCTATTATAGACAAGTTAATAAGCGAAGGATATGTTTATAGATATACTAATCCAGATGATAGAAGAAAGTTAAATATAGAATTAACTGAAAAGGCTTACGAATTTTTAAAAGAACGTGAAAACGCAATGAAAAGTATATTGTTAGAAAAGATTTCAAGCTTAGATGATGAAAATTTAAATAAATTGAATTCTTTAGTAAAAGATTTAAATGAAATAATAGTTAGTTTAAAATAGAAA
>NZ_ASRV01000239.1 GCF_000401215.1 Clostridium sartagoforme AAU1
TGAGCTGTTACTACAGCTCATTTCCAATTACATAATAATTACTTAGTTCCGAATAATCTATCCCCTGCATCTCCAAGTCCTGGGACTATGTATCCATGCTCATTTAACTTCTCATCAATTCCCGCAACATATATATCTACATCAGGATGAAGCTTTTGAACAAGTTCAATACCTTCTGGAGAGCTTATTAAGCATACAAGTCTTAAATTCTTAGCTCCTCTTTTCTTTAGCATAGTTATAGCATCTGCAGCTGATCCTCCTGTTGCTAACATTGGATCTACTACTATTACATCTCTTTCTGCTATATCTTGTGGTAACTTGCAGAAGTATTCTACTGGTTGAAGAGTTTCTTCATCTCTATATAAACCTATGTGACCAACCTTAGCTGCTGGTATAAGCTTAAGCATACCGTCTACCATACCAAGCCCAGCTCTTAATATAGGAACTATAGCCACCTTCTTACCTGATAACATTTTGCATTTTGTTTTGCAAATTGGTGTTTCTATTTCTACTTCTTCTGTACTTAAATCTCTTGTTACTTCATAAGCCATAAGCATTGAAACTTCTTCTACTAGTTCTCTGAAGTCTTTTGACCCTGTTTCCTTACTTCTTATAAAAGCTAATTTGTGTAATATTAATGGGTGATCTATTTGTGTTACTTTACTCATTTATATTCCTCCTACGGCTATTTATTTTTATTATTTATAATATTTCTTTTCTATCTCTGTTATTTTATCAATTCTATTTTGATGTCTTCCACCTTCAAACTTTGTGTTCAAAAATGTTTTTACTATATCTAATGCTAATCCTGGTCCTACAACCCTTTGCCCTATAGTTAATATATTTGCATCATTATGTTCTCTTGTTGCATGTGCACTAAAAGTATCAGAGCATAGTGCTGCCCTAATTCCAGGAATCTTATTGGCTGCAATACCAATACCTATACCTGTTCCACATATTAGAATTCCAAAATCGAATTCTTTTGATGCTACTGCTTCTGCTACCAATATGGCGTAATCTGGATAATCACAAGATTCGTTGGAGTTAGTTCCAAAGTCTTTTGTTTCATAACCTGCTTCGAATAAGTATTTTTTTATTTCTTCTTTTAATTCGACTCCACCATGATCGCATCCAATTGCTATTTTCATAAAAATGTACCTCCTATCACTGTATTGGTAATTTTTTATAATAAAAAAGGAAAGGTTTCCCCCTCCCTCCCTAATTATACTTCTAATATGTCAAAGCCTGATGCTTTATTTAATCTATTCATTATAGCTAAACCTACCCCTTCTTCATCAAAAGCTTGACATAAAATAACATCTACGTTTAAATCATCGCACTCTCTAAGAGATTCAAATAGGTTTCTTGCTACATCGTATAGATTTTTTTCACTTCCTAAGGAAATTACTTTACCACTATTAAAATTACTACATAATTCATCTGTAGATAGTATTGCAACTTCTTTTTGATTTTCTATATAATTTTGTACTATTTCATTAATTTTTTCAATAGTTTTTTGCTTATTTCCTTTTATTATTTTCAATTTTGCCTTAGGTGCATAATGTCGATACTTCATTCCTGGCGCCTTTGGCCTTAGATTTTCATCTGGTTTTCCTTGTATTGCTTTATCTATCTTTATGCCCTTACAAACTTCTTGTAACATTTCTAAAGTTATTCCACCCGGCCTTAAGACCATAGGAGGATATACTGTACAGTCAACTATGGTTGATTCAACCCCAACATTGCTTTTTTCTCCTCCAAGTATATAGTCCACTTTTCCATTTAAATCCTCAATACAGCGTTCAACTTCAGTTGGACTAGGCCTTCCTGATATATTAGCCGATGGTGCTGCAATTGGATATCCTGATAACTCTATAAGTTTTAATGCAATATTACTATTTGGCATTCTTATACCTATTGTATCTAAATTTGCACTAGTTTCATTTGGAATTATGTCTTTTTTATTTAGTATTATTGTAAGAGGTCCTGGCCAGAATTTATCAATAAGCTTTTGTGCTACTTCGGGCACTTCACTTACTAAATAATTTATTTCTTTTGAAGATACATGCACTATCAAAGGATTATCTTGTGGTCTTCCTTTGGCTTTAAATATTTTTTCTACAGCTTTAGCATTTAAAGCATTTCCACCTAATCCATATACAGTTTCTGTTGGAAATGCAACAATTCCTCCATTATGTATAATCTTTGCCGCTTCAATTAAATATTCAATATCTTTATCAATATCTTTTATAATAGCTACCTTTGTTTCCAAAAGTTCTACCCTCTTTCTCTTTATATTTCTATTTGTTCTCTTGCTATTTTAATATTTTCTATAGCTGAAGCTGTATATGATGCTCGAACACAATTTTTATATATTTCATCTAATAAAATATATTTTTTAAGAGCACCTTTTCTTATAACTTGAAAATAATAAGTTTCTTCTGGATTAATCTTCTTTATTTTTAAATATTCTTCTGCAGCTTCTGGATATTTTTTAATAAATATCTTGCTTATAGGCTTCAAATACTTATTCCTGAATCTGGTCGTAGTCATAATTACTATATCCATATCTTCTCTAAATTTATCAGTATGAACAGAAATTACTTTATCACATAGTATAACAGACTCTTTAGAAAATAGTCCACTTTTAAATTTTAACTTATTATTTATACACGAAAACTTTAATCTGTGATAATTTAATTTACTTATACATGATATTATTATTAATACTTCTAAAACTAATAGATAAATCCATAAGAACATAGCTCTTATTTCTGCTAATAAAGCTACTAAAGGAAGTATTATAAATAGTATGAACATTAATATAAAGAATTGATTTTTGTGCTTTCTTTCCTTTTTTAATGCTTTATTTATTTTCATTCTTCCACCTACTTTAAAAGCCCTACATTATCAAATGCAAGGCTTTTTTATTAAATAGCGTCAGTATTTCCCATTTTTTTCATTTTTTCTGCTTGGTCAGCTGTAATTAATGCATTAATAACTTCATCTATATCACCATTCAAATATGATTCTAATTTATAAAGTGTTAATCCAATTCTATGGTCAGTAACTCTTCCTTGTGGGTAGTTATAAGTTCTTATTCTCTCACTTCTATCCCCTGAACCTACTTGGCTCTTTCTATCTTCTGCTATCCCAGCACTTCTTTCAGCTTCTGCAGCTTCATATAATCTAGACCTTAAAACCTTCATAGCTTTTTCTTTATTTTTTAATTGTGATTTTTCATCTTGACATGCAACAACAAGTCCTGATGGTAAATGTGTGATTCTTACTGCTGAATCTGTTGTATTAACGCATTGACCTCCATTACCTGAAGATCTATATACATCTATTCTTAAGTCTTTTTCGTTTATTTCTATTTCAACGTCATCAACTTCTGGTAATACAGCTACCGTTGCTGTAGATGTGTGAATTCTACCGCTTGATTCTGTATCTGGAACTCTTTGAACTCTATGAACTCCACTTTCATATTTAAGTTTAGAGTAAGCTCCTGAACCCTTAATCATAAATACTACTTCTTTAAATCCACCAATATCAGTTTCGTTAGCACTCATTAGTTCAACTGACCATCTTTGTGTTTCTGCATATCTTGTGTACATTCTAAATAGATTTGCTGCAAATAATGCTGCTTCATCTCCACCTGCACCACCTCTTATTTCTACAAAAACATTCTTATCATCATTTGGATCCTTAGGTAATAAAAGAATTTGTATATGATTTTCTAATTCTTCTTTTCTTGTTGCTAACAATGAAATTTCTTCTGAAAGCATTTCTCTCATTTCTTTATCGCTTTCTTCTGATAACATTTCTTTGTTTGCTTCTAAATCATCTGTAACTGTTCTATATTCTCTATATGCAGTAACTATAATTTCTAAATCAGCATGCTCCTTACATAGCTTTCTCCATTCACTTTGGTTAGCCATTATTGAAGGATCTGATATCTTTACAGATAACTCATCATATTTATTTTCTATAAAAGCCAATTTATCTAATAACATAAATATCACTCCGTACTATATTTTTTAACATCTCCATATTATATCACAAGAGATAGAAACTTATCAATATTTAAAGTATCCCAGTAGAACTCTGTCTAATCCTGCCAAATCTTTTACTAACTTTATATTAGAAAATCCAGCTTCTTTCATTAACTCACTAACATCTTCTCCTTGATCATGACCAATTTCAAATGCTAATAACCCCTTCTCTTTTAATACATACTTACTTTCTTTTATTATTCTTCTATAAAATATTAATCCATCGTCTCCACCATCTAAAGCTGTATGTGGTTCATATTTTTTAACATCATCCATTAAATTATCAATTTCATAGGCTTTAATGTATGGTGGATTAGATACTATTATACTATATTTCTTTTCTTCTTTTATTGCTTCTGATAACAAATCGCTCTTTATAAAGATAACCCTGTCTTCTAGCCCATGCTTAACTATATTTTTTTTAGTTATCTTCTCTGGAATATTATAAAAATCAATTTCATCTACTCTTATTTTTTTTCTGTAAGATGCAATAGATATACCTATTGCTCCACTTCCTGAACATAAATCGCAGATTTCTATTTCATCATCTTCTCCTATAACTGATAATACTTCTTCAACTAATATTTCAGTGTCTCCTCTTGGTATTAAAACTCCTTCTTCTATATCAAAGTCTAATCCCATAAATTCTGTTTCACCTAAAATATATTTTATAGGCATTTTTCCTTTTCTTTTTTCTATTAAATTTAAGTATTCTTTTTCATCTTTAGCTGAAACTTCTTTTTCCCTATTTGTTATTATATATACCTTATCTTTTGCTAAAACATTACATAGTAATAATTGGGCATCTAACATATATGTATCTATGTCTTCTGCTTTTAATATTTTTGATCCTATATCTAATAAATCTCCAATAGTCTTTTCTTTTGGCTTGATTCCTTCTGCACTCATAAGAGCTGCAATAGCAACCTCTATTTGATCATCATCTGGCTCCTTAGTTGTAAGCTCTTGAAGTTTCAATCCTGGGTATGCTATTATTTTTGATAACTTATTGTCATTCTTGCCAAGCCATCTTATTAATTCATATGTTATTCCTGATACGAATGGAATTAGGACTATTCTAAGTATAAGTCTTTCAAAAAATCCTCCCCAACCAGTGAAGCTAAATATTATTATACTAACAAACATAATTAAAAATAAGAAATTTGTTCCACACCTTGGATGGAATCTACCAAACTTTCTTACATTTTCTACTGTTAATTCTTCTCCTGATTCATAACAGAATATTGATTTATGCTCAGCTCCATGATATTGAAATACTCTATATATGTCTTCCATCTTGCTTATAGAATACATATATATAAGTAATATTGCAATTCTAATTATAGCTTCGATTAAATTTAATGCTATTGCTGGCATAGTTAATCTCATGTTAAATAAAGAAGCTATCCCTGTTGGTAAAGCCACAAATAACCCTATAGCAATAAAAAAGGATAATATCATTGTTGCTCCTATTATTAAGTCATTACTTTTATCTCCAAATTTATTTTTTAGCCATATTTCAAATTTTGATTCTATTTCATCTTCATCCTCAAAAAATGATGCTGAATAGTTTAATGTATTAATTCCTGTAATTAAAGAATCTAAAAGCACAAATATACCTCTAATAAATGGAATATTTAAAAATTTGTATTTTTTAGTTATAGGAATTATTTTCTTAAATTCTATCTTTATTTCTTTATCTGGAGTTCTAACAGCTGTAGCTTGACCTTTGCTTCCTCTCATCATAACACCTTCAATAACAGCTTGACCTCCAACCTCGCACTTTTTCATTCTACCACTCTTCCTATTTATAAATTATTTTTGTACTTAAAATAACAGTGCCCACATAAAGATTCATATTCTACATTATCCACATTGTCTATAGCAATTTGTTCTCCTTCGAATACAAATCTATTATTAATTTTTCTTCCATTTAAAACTGCTTTTCTTCCACATTTACATATTGTCTTCATTTCCTCTATACTATGAGCAAGCAATAATAATCTGGTGCTTCCTTCAAAACCTTGCATTTTAAAATCTGTTCTTAAACCATAGCATATTACTGGTATATCTAAAACAATTGCTAATTCAAATAATTGATCTATTTGATTTGCCTTTAAAAATTGAACTTCATCTACTAAAATGCAATCTATATTCCCATTTTTTTCTTTATATTCTTTAACCTTTTCTAATACATCATCTTCATTATAAACAACTAAATCTACTTTTCTTTCAACACCTAATCTTGAAATTAATTTCTCTCCACCTTTTTTATCAGTATGAGGCTTCATCAATATAACCTTCATGCCTCTCTCTTCATAATTATAGGCTACTTGCATAAGATGTGTTGATTTTCCTGAATTCATAGCACCATATCTAAAATATAATTTACTCATAATACGTCTCCTTTTCATTAGATATATACTAAGATTATAGCATTTTACCTTATAACTAATCAAAGATATTTTATTATGTAATTATCTTGACTCAATTATTCTCCTATGATATACTCAAATGGTTATTTAAGTAGTCGAAAGAGGTGAAAAATATGAGAGAAGGCATACATCCAAAATACAACCACGAAGCTGTAGTTAAGTGTGCATGTGGAAATACTTTTACAACTGGTTCAGTTAAAGAAGAACTTAAAGTAGAAATATGCTCTAAATGCCACCCATTCTTCACTGGTAAACAAAAAATCATTGATGTTGGCGGAAGAGTTGACAAATTCAATAAGAGATTTAATCTTAACAAATAGAAATTCTGGGAAAGACATTGTCTTTCCCATTTTTTCTTTACTATCTTTATTTTCTTAATTTTTTCTTCAGTTTCTTAAATTTATCTTAGATTTTTCTTTTTTATACTTTATTTTAAAATTTATATTATAATATATATAGTAATTATTTATTGTCATAAATTTCAAAACTATTTTAATTTCTATTAAAAATATATTATGTTATTTAGAAAAGTGAGTGTTATATAATCATGAAGAAAATTTTAATAATATCAACTTCTACGGGTGAGGGTCATAATCAAGCTGCAAATTCTATATCTGGAAATTTTGAAAAGTCTGGATATGAAGTTATACGCCATGATTTTTTGAAAAATAATAGTAAGATTTTGACCAAATTATTTATTAGCGGATATGAGATATCTGCTTCATTTTTCCCTAAGACATATGGATTAGCCTATAAACTTACTGATACTGGATTTACAAATAAACTATTATCTCTTGTATTTTTCTTTACTAAAAGAAAAATATCAAAATTAATAAATTCAGTAAATCCAGATATAATTTTAATTACTCATCCATTTGCTGTAAACATAATGGGGTCACTAAAGAAAAAAGGCTTAAATAAACCTGTAATTGTTATAGTAACAGATTTTAAAGCTCATTCAACATATATAGATAAAAATATTGATGCTTATATAACTGCAAGTGAAAATACAAAAGAAAATTTAGCAAGCAGAGGAATAGATTCTAGAAGAATATTCTCTTTCGGTATTCCTGTAAAAGATGAATTCTTAGAAAATAAATCTGATATTAAAACTGCTAAAAATGATGATTATTTTAATATTTTATTAATGAGTGGAAGTATGGGATTAAAAAATATTTCTTATGTTTTAAAAGAATTATTGAATAATTCTCATAAACTCAGAATAACGGTAGTTTGTGGTAAAAATGAAAAGCTTAAGAATAACTTATTAAACGAATATAGCCATTCAATGAAAGATAAAAAACTACATATATTAGGTTTTTCAAAAGATATCGATTCATTAATGGAATATTCTGACTTGATAATAAGTAAACCTGGTGGTTTAACTGTTACTGAAGCTATAACAAAAAACTTACCTTTATTAATTCCATTTGCCATTCCAGGACAAGAAACTCAGAATGTAGAATTCTTAACTTCTAATGGATATGCTATATATGTAGACAATCTTTTAGAGTTAAATTTCAAAATAGATAATTTGATTTCAAATCCTAAAGAATTAGAAAAAATGCGTTTTAAGTTATCTAAAATATCAGCTTGTTATTCTAAAGAAAAGATAGTTAAATTAGCTAACCAACTAATAAATAAATAGGGAAAAGTGAAAGAGTGAATAGGGAAAAAGTGAAGGATAAAATCCTTGCGGGATTTTTGAATAAAAGGTGCTTTACATCTATATATTTCAAGTTTTGCAGGGCAAAACATCCTCAACTTTTCACTCTTTCACTCTTAACTTTTCACTAATAAATTGCTTCGCAAAATATTACTTTCTCTCTATTTCACTTTTACTAAATATATTAATAAATTCTTTATTACTTTTTGTTTTTGAAAGCATATTTATTAATTTTTCAGTTACATTTTCTACATTACCATCTCTATACATTACTCTTCTAATAGAATATGAAACTTCTTTTTCTTCATCAGATAATATTAAATCTTCTTTTCTTGTGCCTGATTTATATATATCTATTGCTGGGAATATTCTTCTTTCTTGAAGCTTTCTATCTAAATGAACTTCCATGTTTCCAGTTCCTTTAAACTCTTCAAATATCATATCATCCATTCTTGATCCTGTGTCTACTAAAGCTGTAGCAAGTATTGTTAAACTTCCTCCTTCTTCAATATTTCTAGCTGCTCCAAAGAATTTTTTAGGCATTATTAGCGCTCCAGGATCTAGACCACCTGATAGAGTTCTACCTGTTGGAGTTATTGTTAAGTTATAAGCTCTTGATAGCCTTGTTAAGCTATCTAGTAGTATAACTACATCTTTTCCTTGCTCTACCATTCTTTTGGCTCTTTCTAGTACCATTTGAGAAACTTTTGCATGATTTTGAGGCTCTTCGTCAAAGGTTGAATAAATAACATCACCATTTATAGATCTTTTCATGTCAGTTACTTCTTCTGGTCTTTCATCTATAAGCAATACTATAAGTTTAATATCGGGATAGTTTTTAGAGATATTTTGAGCAACTTTTTTTAATAAAGTTGTTTTACCTGCTTTAGGAGGGGCTACTATTATTCCTCTTTGTCCTTTACCTATAGGACAAATTATATCCATTAATCTTGAAGATAGATCTCCTTCATTATTAGTTTCTAGATGTAGCCTTTCTTGAGGATAAATAGGTGTTAATGTCTCAAAAGATTGTCTTCTAACAGCTCTCTCTGGATTTTCACCATTTACTCTTTCAACAAAAAGTAGTGCCTTAAATTTCTCACCATCTTTTGCTTCTCTTACTTTTCCTTCTACTTCATCACCAGTTCTAAGATTGAATCTTCTTATTTGAGATGGAGATACATAAATATCATTTTCACCTGTTTGATAATTGTTACATCTTAAAAATCCAAAACTATTATTTTCTAATATCTCTAAAACACCTTTAGCGCTATTAGATTCATTTATCATAACTTTTAGTCTTTCTCTTTTTTCTTCTTTATTTTCTTCCTTTACTTCTGTAATTACAGTATTACTAACTTCTTCTACCTTCACCTTAGGAGTTATTTTTTCTTGTAATACAACTCCATTTTTTTCTATACTCTTAGGAGTATTTTCAATTATTGCATCTATAAGTTCATTTTTTTTAAGTTTACTTATATTTTTTATATTAATTTCTTTAGCAATTTCTTTTAACTCAGCTAATGTTTTTCTTTCATACATTTCTTTAGTCAAAATTACACCTCCATATAATATTTTCATTTATAAATTAATTATGACTATATATTCATAATAAA
>NZ_ASRV01000240.1 GCF_000401215.1 Clostridium sartagoforme AAU1
TAGATTTAAGTATTAACTTATTTTTTCTTCATTTTTCTTTTTAAACATCATATAACCTATACCAGACATTAGCATAGCAAATATTAATACATTTGCAGAATCTTGTCCACCTGTGTTTGGTAAGTTATTTTGATTATTTGTGTTACCTTGATTATTATTTGATCCTCCTGGATTTGTATTATCTCCTGGAATTATAACTTCACCTTTAGTATCATCTACTCCAGCTATTAATAGATTTGATATATTTGTATCTACTCCATTTGCTTTCCAGTAGTTAGTAATTTCATCTCTCATTACAAGCATTGTATCTTTCATATTTTTAGCATTTGTAAAGTCATATCCATCTCCACCAGTTGCCATAAAATCATTAACTACAACTGTATAATATTTATTCATATCTAATAGAGTTCCATCTTCTAATCTAATTGAAGTAATTCTCTCTCCAGCTTTAGCTTCTTTATCATACCAAACTTTTATTCCTGAGAATTGTCCCCATCCGAAGCTTTCTGGCATAATTCCATGTTCTATCGCAGCTTTTACATCTGAACCCTTTAATTCCATAGTTACTAATGTATTATCAAATGGTAGTATTGTATATAAATCTCCAATTGTTAATACTCCTGCTGATAATGGAGCTCTTACTCCTCCACCATTAGTTATTGCAATATCTACACCAGTAATTTTTCGCATTGTCTCTGAAACAACTGTTCCCAAAGGAGTAAGACCTTCATTTCTATCATGAGATAAATCCTTATCTAAATCAGCTACCTTTTCACTTAATATTGGTAATAATTCAGCTTCATATTTTTTAACTATATCTGCTGAAGTCTTATCTGGTACTATGCTAGAACTTCTTAAGTAAAGTTCATCTAATTTAGCTCCAAGTGAAACTAATTTTCCTGTATTATCAAAATCAAAAGTTAATACTGATAAAGCTCTACCGTTATATCCGGCTTCAATTATCTTAACTCCATTAACTTCAACATTTGTAAATTGATGATCATGTGATGCTATAATTGCATCAACATTTTTAACTTTATTCGCTAAATCTACAGCTTCTCCAACAGGCTTTTTATCCTTATCTGTTGTTGCTCCTAAATGTGATAATACAACTACTGCATTAACTTTGTCTTCATTTCTTAATTTATCAGTATATTTTTGAACTGATATTGATGGATCTTCGAATATTAAGTCAGCAACATTTGCTGGTGTTGTCTTATAAGCTGTTTCAGGTGTTGTAACACCTATTAATCCAATTTTAACTCCATCAACTTCGATAATTTTATAAGGTTTTGCCCATTCAACAGGTTTTCCTGTTTTCTTATCTATAATATTAGCAGCCAAGAAATCAAAGTTACCCTTTTCTGCCCATGTAGGAATTAATTCTTTTCCCCAGTCAAATTCATGATTTCCAATTGAAGATGCAGGTATGTTTATATCCTTCAAGAATTCACTCACTGGAGCACCTTTAGTAAGATTTGATATTGCTGTACCTTGGTATAAGTCTCCAGCTGATAGTGGTATAGCTTCATAATTAGAGAATCCATTTAATGAAGTTCTTTCCTTTATTGCTGATGCTAGCTTAGCTATTCCAACATTTTTACCACTTTCTTGTACATTTCCATGTAAATCATTGAAACTTACTAATTCAACTCTTTTAATATTTTTATTTACTAAAAGTCCTAGGTTATTAGCCTCTAAAAGCTCTTTTAGATCATTTATAGTTAAACTTTTTACATTAGGAGTTCTTCCATCTTCTGATACGGGTATTTTAAGGGCTCCATCATTAACTAACTTAACAACTTCCGCTCTTAGAGTTTCATCATAATTAACCCCTGTTAATTTCCAGTTGTTGTCAATATTTCTAGTAATACTTCCACTTTTAACTTCGGTTATATAATCTATAATTAAATCTCTCATATCTGATATAGTGTCATTGTTTGTATCATAGATTTTTTCATGAGTTCCAGGTTCAAAAACAGAGTTTTCAGGTGCATTAAGAACTGAGTCATATCTATAGTTATTTACTGATAAATAAACTACATCATTATCTTCAACAACTTTTCCATCCTTTTCAAACTTAACATTTTCAATTCTACTTCCAGCTGGCTTAGAAATATTTATTTCGTAGCTTATTCCATCAAACATGTCATATTGATATAATCTAATATTTTCGTCTAATGATACAGTTAAATCTCCTGGTTTAAATGTATTATATATTGATGATGTCCATTCCATAAATCTCTTAAGTTGCTTTCCATTTGTTTTTATTGTGTAAAGCTTATTATCATATTTATATATATTAGAAATATCTGATCTCTTAATATCTCCAGACTTCATATTTGATGTTGCATCAAATAAAGCTGCTGCTGAAACTTGATATCCAGTATTAACATCTATTCCTTTTGACTCTAGATGCTTTTTACTATTATATAATTGAACTTCATTTACTAAGTCAGTTATTCCTTGATCTCTTACTAGTGATTCTGGAATATCTGCTATTTCATTTTTATCGGCTAAATCCTTTCCTTCTAATGTACCAATTACTACACTTGCATCGGCTTTAGCTCTTTGGTCATATCCACTTAATTTACTTGCTAAATCTGCATCTTCTGCTATACCTTTTGTGTTTAAAAATTCTACTTTTTTCTCTACTATTTCATAGCCTGTGCCATTAGTTTGAAGTCTTACTTCTACTTTTCCTAATTTTCCACCATTATTTGTTGGTTGTATTAAAACAGCATTACCCGCAGTTTTATTTTTATCAGCATCATGGCTATGACCCATTATGACAACGTCTACATCGGGATTATTTATAGCTACTTCTTTTGCTGAATCTCCATTACCATATTCACTATCAAAACCCATGTGTGCTGTAACTACATATACATCTGCACCGCCAGCTGCCTTTATTTCTTCAATAACTTTTGCAACTTCTTGTGATGGATTAGTAGGTGTATAGCCAACTAAATTTGGTCCATCCCATTTAGTAATATGTGGTGTAACAACACCTATTGTTGCAACTTTTATCCCATTAGCTAAAGTTTCCATATTATATGCATCAAATACTCTTTGATTATCTTTATAAAGATTTGCGCATAATACAGATATTTCTGCTTTTTCTGCTTGTTCTGCTATTTGAAATAGCTTATCCATTCCAAAATTAAACTCATGGTTTCCAAGGTTATAAGAATTATATCCTATTTCACCCATACCTAGTACCATTGGGTTAAATTCGTCTTCCAAAAATAGATGATTATAGTTTCCTTGAATAGTGTCCCCATTGTCAACAAGAACAGTATTAGGATTATTTGCTCTTTGTTGGGCTACTAGTGTAGCTATTTGAGTTAGACCTCCATCTGATCTTGTAGCTCTAGCATATTCGTATGGAGCAAATCTTCCATGCAAATCGGTAGTTGCAAGAATTTGAATTGTTTTTGTTGATAGTTCTTCTGCTGTCGCTTTTACTAAATTCATTGGTAGATTTCCAATAACAAAAGTAAAAGCTAAAACTGAAGCTAAGAATTTTTTTAGGTTTCCCTTAATTCTCATTTTACCCCTCCTAATATTTGTTTTATGTTATTTTTAATAATAACCATTAAAAATAGACATCTAAAGTATTTAGATATAAATTATAATATCTGTTGCTAATACTTAAGATGTCTTCATTGTAAAGTAACTTTAAAAATTGTTAATGACCATACCCTATGATTTAAAATATAATATACTATTTTCTAGTGCCATTATTCCAGTCACTTAAAAACTTTTCTATTCCAATATCTGTTAATGGATTTTTGCTCATTTGAACTAATACGTTGTAAGGAATAGTTGCTATATGCGCTCCAGCCAATGCTGCTTCTATACTGTGTATAGGATTTCTAACACTTGCAGCTATAATTTCTGTATCTATATCATGTATTTTGAAAACTGATGCAATTTCTTTTATCAGCTCTATTCCCTTACTTCCAATATCATCTACTCTGCCTATGAAAGGCTTACATAAGTAGCGCCAGCTCTAGCAGCTAATAATGCTTGAGCAGTAGAGAAAACTAAGGTTACATTAGTTTTTATTCCTTTTGATGATAGTACATTTACTGCCTTTAATCCTTCTATAGTCATTGGGATCTTAATAACTATATTAGGATGAATTTTTGATAATTCAATACCTTCATCTATCATTTCCTCATGTTTCAAGCTAATTACCTCTGCACTTATAGGCCCATCAACTATTGTAGTTATTTCCTTTATTACTTCTTTGAAGTCTCTTCCTTCTTTAGCTATTAAAGATGGATTCGTAGTAACTCCACAAATAACTCCCATATCATTTGCAGATATAATTTCATCTACATTTGCTGTATCTATAAATATCTTCATAACTCAAGTCCCCCTATATAATTCTATAATATTTTAGTAGAAATTCATTCTTTGAATGAATTTCTACATTAATTACTTAACTTTTAACTTTTCTTTTTTAACTTAAGTCCTATCTCTTACCAGCATCAAATGGTTCTCCAGAAGCTTTTGGTGCTTGAGATGATTTAGAGAATAATACTAATGCTATTAAAGTAACAATATATGGGAATATCTTCAATAATACTCCTGGTATTGCTGACAATGCTGGTATTGCTTGAGATACGTTAGCTATAGTTGAAGCAAATCCAAAGAAAAATGTTGCTCCTAATATTCCAAGAGGTTTCCATTGTCCAAATATAAGGGCTGCTAACGCTAGGAATCCAAGTCCTGCAACATTACCATTAAACTCTCCGGAATATGTTAGTAATATTATTGCACCACCTAAAGCTGACATTCCTCCTGATACCATAACTCCTATATATCTCATTTTGAAAACACTTATACCAGCAGCAGCTGCCGCTTGTGGATGTTCTCCACATGATCTTAATCTTAATCCAAAACTTGTTTTATATAATAAGAAAGTACTAACAATTAAGATTATTATTACAAGCCATGTAGTTGCATATGTTTTAGTAAAGAATAGTGGTCCTATTACTGGAATACTAGATAATATAGGAATATCCTTTGGTATAAATCCTGCTGTTACTCTTATATTACCACTTCCTGTAATGTTTCTAGCTAAGAATACTGTTAATGCTCCAGCTATCATATTTATTGCTGTACCACTAATTACTTGATTTGCATTTAAGTTTATACTTGCAAAAGCATGTAATAGTGAAAATAAAACTCCTACTAATGCTGCTACTAATAAACCTATCCATAAAGCTCCAGCTACTCCA
>NZ_ASRV01000241.1 GCF_000401215.1 Clostridium sartagoforme AAU1
GTATATGATCTTTACATGCATTTGCTTCTATAATTTCTACACCTTTTTGTTCACATAATCTTCTCAAAATTACTCCTATATCAGCTTTTATTTTCCCATAAATTATTTGTCTCCTATACTTTGGTGCAAATACTATATGATATTTACAATTCCATTTGCTATGTGCTAAACTACTATTATCCAAATTGGATACCTCCTTGTATTATAGTTGTGGTCAGCAAACCTACTATAATTTTACAATGGAGGTTTTTTTATTTCTACTCACCGCTAGAAGCTCTCCGGAACCACAGGTATAACCTGTGGTATTCTAAATACAACAAAAAAGGCTTACGTACCTTAATACATAAACCTTTTATCCACCTTAGTCTTACTTTACCCTTAATTTTTGTCCAACATTAATTAAATTTCTATTTGCTATATTATTTAGCGCGACTAATTTATCTACAGTAGTGTTAAATCTTTTACTTATTCCCCATAATGTATTTCCATATTTAACAATATAATATTCTTCATCATTAGTACTAGGTTCTTGATTTTCTGGTAAAGCAAATGCTGTACATATTCCTTTGTATATTGCAGCTGCGCTCTTTTCTGGATTGTAGTTTGCCATATCAGAACTATTGTCAACAAAGACACATTCAACAATTAATGCAGGCATTGAAGTATTATTAATAACATACAAGTCCCTTCTATCCTTTACACCTCTATTTTTAAGTCCAATTGAAGCTAATTCATTTAAGATAGCTTGTCCTACCTTTGTTGATAAGCCACCTTGGTAGTTATCTTTAATACACAAAACCTCTGACCCATATCCACCAGGACATGCATTATGATGTATTGATACAAACAAAGGTTGCACCAGAGTTATTTGCTGTATTTACTCTTTGGTACAATGAATCATTAAGGCTTTTAGCAGTACTCGGTGTACAATTCACAACCTTAATTCCTCTACCCATAAGCTTACTTATTAAGGCATTTACAACTAACCTATTTAGAGCATCTTCTGTGCGAAATCCCACTACTCCTCCGTCATAAGGAACATTGTGTCCAATGTCCATTGCTAATATAATTTCTTTCATAAAACTTCACCTCTAAATAAAATATATGGTTTAAAACCATATATACAAAGGTACAGGTAGCCTTACTAGTACCTTTTTGTCAATTGCTAGAAAGCTAGTCCTCCCCTTGCAATTGCTTTTCACGCTACAGTCCCACTTTTCATGGGACAGAGCGGAAATTTTTTTCAAAATTTGAAATATAAGATTTTCTTTTATTCTCGTCATATAATTACATTATTTTATATACTTTTTCAGCCACTCTGGCATGTTAGGATCATCTATTGCCCAAGATCCTTCAACTTCCTCATCTTCGTTCCAGTTGTTTTCATCACCATCAAAGAACTTCTGCCTGTGACACTTGTACTTAACAACTTCGTTTCCTTCAAGTCTATACTCGTTCCAATAATAATTCTGCTTACCATAACCCTTCCATTCTTTAGTCGTATAAATTGTCATATCCATCTCCCTTTCTTTATTTGCAACTTCCTTTTTATTTGGGAGTAAAAAAATAAACTCCCCCATAAAATATTACTATTACTTACATATGTTTAATTATGCATAAATATATGTAATATTTAAAATTTTTCCAAACAACACATATTTGTGATTCTTATTTTAAAATCCTCTGTTTTTCAAGAGTTAATCATATTATTGCAAACTTTTTAAAACTAAGCCTAATATTTAAGTTTTATACAGGTAAAATAAACTGTAATTTTTGAAAAATTATTTCCGCTCTGCCGCAGGCTATAAGTTCAAAGGGATTTCCTGCTATATATGCTGACCCCAAAGCCCCTCCTCATTGGCTTAGAATTTTTAGCAGAAGGTTCCCATCCTTTTTAACTCAAGAGAATTTCCCTGTAATACAATCAAAAAAATAAATCCTCTCATATGCATATCACATCTGCATATGAGAGGATTTATTTTAACAACTTAGATTAATTAGTTATATTTTTATAGTTAAATCCATGGAAGAAAGTTATACACTTTTCTAAAATAAACTTTATTACTTCATCAGCTTCTAGAGTTTCATAAAAATCTAGCATCAACTTATTATACTCAACCTTATATCTAGCTGGTATAGAAAGTACTCCTATATCATTTGATAATAGGATAAGGTTTGATGAAAGCCTAGCAGTTCTCTTATTTCCATCATAAAAAACTTACAGTAAGATAACCATAAATTAATTATTATAGCTTTTTCAAGCAAATTATCTATAGAATTTATTTTATCTATATCAGCTTTAAATACTTCTTCTAAATCACTGGAATTGCAGGTACAGTTATATTTAACTGTACCTGCAATTCCAATATTACCATTTCTAAAGCCACCTACTATTAAAGCTTCATCTTTAGCAACTTTACTATGAATATCACAAATAACTTCTTTGCTTAAATCTGAAGAATTTGTCCTACTTAAATTAACGACATAATCCCATGATGATTTTATATTTAGTATTTGATTTTGATCACTTAACTTATTTAATAATACTTATCAGCATTGACAAAAGCTTTAGATAATCCTACCTAAAGCTTTTTTACTATTATTCATTTCTTTACTGTTCTATTACCTGTTACCTGCCACCTGTGCACTGTGAACTAAATAAGTTTTTGCTCAAACACTTTATCTAAATTAATTTTTTTAATTCTGTCTTTTATTATTTCTTTATCTGTTGTATAAAGTCCTAGCTCCTTCATCCTCTTAAAGTATTCTGCACCTGCAAAGGTATATCTATTTTTTCTTCCTTCTCTTATTCCTGCTTTTTCGTTTGCATAGGATATTATATCTCCTATTGCAATTGAACCTGGCAAAATTAATAAAGGTATTCCCATTGCAAGCCTTACGGCATTATGTCCTGCTAAGCTGCCAGTTGCTATAGCTTCTGTATGTCCTACAAAAAGCCCAGATTTTTCTCCAGCACAAAATAAGTTGTCTACTCCTTTTACCTTTAAATCATTGGTTCTTGGAGCTACTGATAAATATCTTATTGAATTTCCCTTACTTCCTGCATACGGGTCTACATATTTTGCATTTTCTAAGCCTTTAATTTTTCTTAGCTTCTTTAATGGATAATAAGTTGTCATAAGCTTAGCATGTCCAGTATCTAGTAAAATTATATTTTCTGCAAATTCTTTTAGAGCATATTGCTGACATACTTTAGCATTGAGTTTATCATAATTTACATCTTCCTTTGGAACTTCTAAAATTACACATCCTGTTTTATCTAATTGTTCAACTATTTCTTTTGATAAACTTTCTTTAGCTAGTTTACATGATCCTGAAAAGGCTCCTAAAGTATCTTCATCTCTTTCACCTTGTATATCAGATACTCCACATCTTTCACTTATACTTAATCTTGGACCAAAGGCTGGACATCTTAAAATACACATTGAACATCCATTTCCATATCTTAAACAATTCCCCATTGGTCCTGTTGTTCCTGTAGTTTCTATAAACACATCTCCTTCTTCATAAGTACCATCACTAAGATATATACCTTTAATCTTAGTTCCTTCTAATTTGACATCAGTTACTCTGCTTTCTATATGAATAATTACTCCCATTTTTTCTAAATACTTACTTACTTTACCTTCAATTAAATTAACATCATATAATGTTGCATGCTTATGCCCTGGAAAATCTATATCTTTATGTCTTGCTGTATTATCTACAATATCAATTAAATCTCCAGCCCCAAGCTCTATTAACTCTTCAGAAGCTGTCCATCTTCCGTTATTTCTCATTATTCCCCCAACATTTCCAAGCCCTAACAATAAATCTGTTTTTTCATATAAATGTACTTCTGCTCCTGCTTTTTTAGCTGTTATTGCAGCTGCTGCACCAGACCATCCGCCTCCAACAATAATTGTCTTTATCATATAAATCTTCTCCCTTCAAATACATTTCTTGGATCAGCTTGAACTTTACAAAAACGTTTTACCCTATGTCCTGAGAATCTAGCTGTACAACTACCACATACTCTTTGTACTGGACTGCGAAAAAATACACTCCATATAATATATTTGAATTTGATACATCCAATATAGGCGGAAGACTTAGAATGACTAGAAAATTATTTAATATAACACTTGAAGAAACCTCAAAACTAACAAAGATAGGACTTCCTACAATACATGAGATTGAAACTAGTAGAAATGACAGCGTCTCTAGACCTACGCTAATTAAATTGGTAGATGTTTTTCCTGAGGAGCTAATTCTAACCCCTTACTATAGATTTGTATTGCGTCAAGGTGAATATTTAAAAGATTTAGATACTGAATTTCTAGCTAACCTATTTAATCTATTACCCTCTACAATTACGAGGTGGAAAAAAGAAATTTATACTGTTAATGAACTATATTATGAGGAGCTACATAAGTTGGGATTAATAAATAATAATTTTTAACACATAAAAACTATTATTTCGTTTATTCTCATACTTGTGCAAGTAATATTAAATATCAATCTATTGAAATAAATTGAGGCTAACTATTCAAATAGAAGAATATAGTAATTTAGAATTTAATAGTTCTCCTTAACTTTGTTTAAAGAAACATATAATAAATTTAAATATAGCAAGTAATAAATCACTAGAACATATATTATCTACTAAGAAACATACTAGAACATTTGTTTGCATCATTTGTAATTTTATGTTATAATTTTACAAAAATAGTATAAGAAGGTGCTTCGATGGTAGAACTTAAACCTATACAAAAGGAAATATATAATTTTTTAATCTCATATTCAAATATCAAAGGATATCCCCCATCAGTAAGAGAGATATGTACTGCTGTTGGTTTAAAATCAACAGCAACTGTTCATGGTCATCTAAAAGCATTAGAGAAAAAAGGACTACTAAAAAGAAATCCTACTAAACCAAGGGCATTAGAGATAGTGGATATTAATAGCAATAAAAAAGAAATGTTAAATATACCAATAATAAAAGATGTATTCGCTTACAAACCACTATTAACAATTGATAATATTGAGGATATTTTTCCCCTACCACTTGATTTTGTAAAAAGTTATAAATCATTATTTATGTTTAAAGTAGTTGATTCAGATATGATTAATATTGGATTGCTTCCAGGAGATTTAGCTATATTTGAAGAAAGTAATGCTGCAATGCATAATGATGTTATATTAACTAAACTAGATAATAAAGCAAAGATTGCAAAACTTTTTATAGAGAATTATACATCAGTTTTAATAAATGAAAATTATAATTTTACTCCACTAGCAGTAAATGATTTTGTTATACTTGGAAAGTTAGTTGGAATATTTAGATGCTTTAATTAAGTCATGTAAAAAATTATCTTTCCATAGCACAGTAAAAGGGATGATTATTTTAAATCATCCCAACATACTAGGGTTTTCAGTGACAGTAGATAGATTTGTTTTTATAAATCTATCTACTGTCCCACTGTACCTTATGAAACTCCATTTTCTTTTCTATCATTTACTTTAAATGACACTACTAATCAATTAACTAACAAAAAATCATTTGTTTTTATTTTGTTTCTATATTTCGTTTAGAATAACCTTTATGAGTGTATCAATGATTTTTTATACATTAAAGGGGTGCTTCCGCAGGAGAGCTTGTTTCGACCAATGTTGCTAGCAAACCCAAACTAATGTAAGTTTTTCTACTAAGTTGATGACATTGCATCCAGTGTCCTAATTCCAGAAGCTTCGCTTTTAGAATTTGCTACAAACTCGTGAATTTCTGTAATTCCCTGCAATACATCTTAGATAACTTTTGAATATCTGTAAGTCTTACAAACATACCTGAATTATAATCCTCGATGCCTTTTAACAATACAGCATATAAATTTTTATTATCTTTTATGTACTTCTGCAAGTTTATTTCTAACTGATCTTTTTGCTTGCTCATGGTTACATTAAGATTTTCACCAAATTTTACACACTGATTAACTAAATCACCTTCAACGGCTTTAAATAACCCGTCCCTAGCTTTCATTAGTTTTTCTCCTGAAAAGAAACTTCCAATTAATGCTCCAATTCCAGCTCCTACTATAGCCCCAAGAGGCCCCCCTAAGAAAGCTCCAATTAACAATCCCCCCCCTGTAGTATGAGTTTCATCTATACCACCAACAGTTGTAATACTATTTCTATTTTCTAAAGAAACAGTCATACTTGTATAACTTCCAGAAGGTATGTAAAAATCAATTCTTTTCTTTTGTACAATGTAACTTATAAAAAACATTATAAATGAAAGTAATATAGAAATCATGAAGCTCTTTCCTATAATCACCTTAAAAATACAGTATATTGGCAAGGATAAAATTAATGAAATTAATATTTTTTTCCTGGTTAATTTCTGCTGTATTCCAAGATGCTTATATGTCTTTTCAATATTTTCAAAATATTTCTTCAGCTCCAGTTCAGCCTTCTGAAATTCTGATAATCCAAGGCTTCTTACCTCCTCATTAATATAACTACAGCATTTATTTTCAAAATACCTATACTCATCTTTTACAATTGTATCAGCTTTTTCCTTAAATGAACTCAAGGTATCAATTTTATTAATTTCGTTTTCCACACTATTTAAACACTCACGTTTAAATCCTTGCAATTTCGACCTAATCCTATTTTTTCTTGAAAGAATATCACTATCTAAGGATGAAGAAAACTCCCTTGATATACTACTAATCAATTTGTCAAATTCTTGTATTTCCCCATTAACCTTTTGAATTTCTTTTTTACAATCCACATCTCTTTTTTCTAATAGGTAGTTTAATTCTTTAATTATTTGAGATAAAATCTTCTCTATTTCCTTTTGAATTATACTTTTCTTATCTTTAAGTGCACTATCCTTAATTTTATCTACTACATTATTAAAAGACTTTTCAACATCTATAACCTTTAACTTTCTTTTCTCAATAAAGGCTTTAGAAGAAACAGAAAAAACTTGTGGCTGCTTAATACCACCATATTCCTTAATTACACTTGTTACATATTCTAACGAACTTCTAAGTTTCTGCTTTGGAGTTTTATTGTCCATATCAATTGAAATCTCTTCATCCTCATAAATATCTACCTTAGTTAATACAAATATAACCTTTTGTAATTCATCTTTATTTTCTTTAAGAAACTCCATGAAAGATTTAGAGGTTAAACTTTGACAACTAATTAAAAATATACCTACAGAGCTTTCCTTTATTGCTTTTTTTCTTTGAAGATTATGTTCATATTTATTTATATTAGCTCCAGGAGTATCAATTATTACTAATCCCTCTTTTAAATAACTATTTCCACTTATTATTTCAAGGGTGCTACATTTTTTCTTTCTTTCCCCTTCTTTTATGTATAACCTTATATCCTTCTTATTAATTTTCTTTCTTTCACCATTTTCAAAAACAGCCCAAATAGAGGCTTATCCCCATACTTTATAACTGTATTAATTGCAGTAGTAGGTTCATCACCATAGCTTAAAATATCCTCATTTAAAACCCCATTAATAAAAGTAGACTTACCAGAACTAAACTCGCCAAGTATAGAAACCTTCACTGTCTTTTCGTTATATATATCATTTACTTTTTTTATTGTATTACTTATAGATTGATTTGACTCATTATTTAAAATATTGCTTTCTTTAATTTGTTCTAAGGTATTCATTACTTCTTTTATCTTACTATTCATATTGTGACTATTGACCCTCTCTTATATATTTTTTATTTTGTTTATAGATAATAATTAAATTCTTTAAAATATTATTTAGTTCATTTTTTAAGTTATCCTTTTCGATCCTATTTTCCTCAAGATTCTTATTTGTTTCTTTAATTAATTTAACATTATTATTTATTGAATTACTTATTTCTCTTCTCACATACTCTTTATTATTTCTATAATCATTATTTATTCTATTAACTATTTCATTTTTAATATTTTCAATTATGGTTTCTCTCTTTAATGTTATATTTTTAATGACCTCTTGAATATTATTTTCTTTAGTAGAATTATTGCTTTCTGTAGATGATAAAAATAATAAGCTCAATGCACCAATAATTACTCCCCCTAAAAGACTTCCACTTAGTAAGGTAGTGATTAAAGCCCCTACCCCTATAAAGGTTAAATCATCATTACTTTTAAGACTTGGGGTGTAACATGTTTCTATATCATTACTAGTAAGAACAACTAAACTTTTATGTGAGTCATAATTAGAGGCCTCAACAGAAATAGGCATCTTTACCTTCTCATTTATCATAGTAATTAACTCATTATTAATTTTATTAAGCTCTGTTACTAAAATTGGGTTTATCCTTACATTAATCCAATTATTAATACTTTTATTAATAAACCCTTCTAATTCACTTAACCTATCATCACTCATCAATTCTTCTCTATTTAATTTTTCAATAAGATTATCTAATGACTTATTTATTTCAACATAAATAATATCAACAATTTTATTTTGTAACTTATTATAGTCTTCATCAATGTATTTAAATATATCTTTCTCACCCTTTAATATTTCATTATTTCTATCTAAAAGCTCTTTTTCAATTTTATTAAGCTCCTTTGCTTTCATATCAGAAAAACTATTAAGCTGGTATATCTTATTAATTCCTTCATCTGCAATACTTAGAATTCTTCCTAATGTATTTTTAATAACTTGATTCCCTTTTTCAAGAAATAGGAACTTCTCTATATCTTTCTCTAAAAGAATAAAGTCTTCAAAATACTTATTAGTTTGTCCTTTCATTTTTCCAATTAACGCGTCCTTGGATGAAACTATATAAAATTTACAAGGTAATTCTAATTCCTTTAAAGTACTCTCAATATATTTACTTAAGCCTTTAATTCCAGACTCATTAATATTATCTGCCTTATTTAAGACAAAGAACATTTTATTTAAATTATGAGTAAGTACCCTTGACTTTAAAAAAAACTTTTCACTGCTTGTAAATACTTGATCTGGATCTATTAAAAATATTATTGCATCAGCATAAGGAATGTAATTATAGGTAATTTCCGTATTACTACTATCTATATCATTAACTCCAGGAGTGTCTACCAAAACACAATTATTCTTACAAAGAATATTAGGATAATATACTGTCGTTGACTTTATATTAACATTATTCTCCTTCTGTACAGTTGTAACATAATCCTTTAATTTATCTAATTGAATAGTTTTCTTTGTTCCATTATTAAACTCAATTAAAGCTTTTTCCTTCTCCCCATAAACAACCTTTGTAATTACTGATGTTGTAGGAAGTATGTTTGATGGAAGAATATTTTTTCCTAATAAAGCGTTTATAAGTGTTGATTTTCCTCTGTTTACCTCACCTAAAACCACTATATTAAAGGTATTATTATTAAGTTTTTCTTTTGCTAGCTCTATATTTTTATTTTCTAAGTTTAAATCACTAAAAGCCTTAAATAAATAATCTAACTGTGAATTTAATCTTTTCTTTATTACTTCATAGGAAATCAAATTATTTTCTGATATGCTTTCCTTTGGAACAAAAACTTCTTCTCCATTTAAAAGTAAGTATTGCTTTTCATTAGCGTTTGCCTCTTCTTCTAATTGTTTATCATATTGTTTTAATAATTCTTTTCTATAGTTTCTATACTCATCTTCATACTTAATTTGAAATTCTTCATATAACTTTTCTAACTGACTATAATAAATTGCAGCCTCTTCCTTTGTAGGGTAAATATAATTATGAGTTGTACTATTCCCTATTTGTCTACATATAGTAAAAAATTTTATATTTTCTCCAGAGAATATTTTTCTATCTTCAATTTCCTTTATTAAATCAACTAATTTTACCTGATCATTATATTCAATACCTTCATATATAAGTATAGCTCTACATAATGCCTCAATAAATGATCTCATTTGTGAGACTGATGCATTTGTATTAGCATATAAGATATTTTTTATATCAGCTAACTTTCCTTCTAAGTTCAACTCTTCACTAATTGTCTTTTTTCTAAATATTTTTAGCATTTCTATACCCTCATTACATTTATATTTCACAAAATATATTACCATATTCTTAACATTTTATCGATATATTTTCCCTATTTATACATAAAAAACATAACTATCTACATTTTTACAAAAGAGTTGCTTTTTTAAGTGGCCCCTATGTCAAGGACAGTTTTAAAAAAAGAAATTTTACAGTAGCAAGTACTTAATTTAGACTGATTGTACCTGGATTTTTTTTATACATTGATGCGTTCTTCCTCGGGAGAGTTTATCTCGATCAAGGTTGCTATTAATGTTATTTTTTTATAAAAGTTATTCATTTTAATTATATCTTAACTATTTTAATTAAGCATAAAAAAAGCTTTAGATACTATTATCCAAAGCTTTTTTACTATTATTCATTTTCAATTATTACTCCAAGTTTAGTAGATACTATTGTATTTAGCTTGTTAATTGATGTGTTCAGTGTGTCTATGTGCTTTTCTAATCTTATTAATAGATAGGCACTTACAGCTACTGGAAACCCAACATTAGCAATTAAATCTACTAGATCTTTTACTTCCATTTCTATTTCACCTCCATGATTTAATATTTTTATATTTTTTATTAGTAGTTTTACACCTCCCAATCGCCACTTATTTGACTATCGTTATAGATTTTAAACCACTCCTTTTAAATTACTTATTCCTCTATTCCTTAAGTATTGAACTCTACCAAAGGATAATCCCTTTTGTCTAGCTACATCACTTATAGAATTATCTTTTAAGTAGATTTCCTTTATTATTTCCTTTTCTTCTTCTGGTAGTGTTTCTATAGCCTTCTTTAATATGTTTATTAATACAGCATCTTCTACTGTTATTTCTTTGCTATTTAATGTATCACTTAATTCATCTGTTAATGAAATGCTTTCTCTATTCTCTGGTTCTTTGCTTTGTCTTAATAAGTATTTATAATTGTTTTCTATACTTCTACAAGCATATGTATAAAAACAATTGCATTCTGTTTTATATTTGTTTATGGAATGTAATACTGAATTATATCCTTCGCTTATTAGGTCTTCTAACTCATATCCTTTAATAAAAAACTTTGAAGCATAATACCTTACTCCTTTACTTAATATATCTAATATTTCTTCCTTAGCCTTATCATTACCATATTTCGCTTTAAGAACTAATTCTTCTAAATGCATCTTTTCTTCAATTTTCAATGGTACTACACCTCCACCCTTTTATTTTTATTATATATGCATTTTTACCATATATAATAAAGGAATTTACAATTTTAAGGAGGTTTTTCAAAATGGTTATTGGAATTGATATTGGTCATAATGTTACTTATGATACTGGTGCAAATGGTTTAAGATTTGAAGATGAACTTAATGCCCTAGTTGGAAATGAACTTATTAGAAAACTTAGTGCTACTGGTGTAACTGTTGTTAATTGTACACCATCAAATGCTTACTCTCTTTCTGATTCTCTATCTAGACGATGTAATGTTGCTAACAACTCTGGCTGCGATATTTTTATAAGTATTCATCATAATGCAGGTGGTGGAACTGGTGCTGAGGTGCTAATTTATCCTGGTGATAGCTCTTATGATTTAGGAAATGTAATTTTAAATAAGCTCCTAGGGATAGGTCTTAGAAATAGAGGGGTTAAAACTAGGAATGATCTTTATGTTTTAAAGGGTACTAAAATGCCAGCTTTAATTATTGAGTGTGCCTTTGTTGATAGTGCTAATGATATGGTAAGTTATAATCATATTTCTATTGCAAATGCTATATTTGAAGCTATCTGCAATGTATATGGTATATCTGAAGCTATGCCAAGTACACCTAGTACATCTAATACTTATACTGTTGTTAAAGGTGATACTCTATATGGTATTTCTAGAAGGTTTAATACTACTGTGGCTAGTATTGCAAGTAAAAATGGCATTGAAGATGTTAATCTTATTTATCCAGGACAAAAATTAATTATTAAATAAACCATTTTAAGCCACCCATTGGGTGGCTTGCTATTTGCATTGATTTATATCATCATTTTTAATACTAAAAACATAGCTATCTAACCTTTTCTCTGCATATTTTATCAAAGTTGTTACTGTAATCCCCCTATAAATTGGAATTTGTACATTCACTTAAAGTTACTAATTTTGTTTCTTTTCTATGTTGCAAACAAATTATGCCCACCAATATAATGCTTGCTTTGTTTGTGCATATTTCTTTTCTATCTCACATCTGTTAGTTTTATCTTCCATTTCAGGAGAAATATCTACTGATACAAATTCAAACTTCTGATAATTTAAAATCATATCTTGGTATTTATCAATATATCTAGGATTCCTTTTCCAAGATTTAATTCTTAAATCACTTTCATATTCACATGATTTGCACTTATGAATCTTAAATTTGACACTATATTCCTTAAACCTTTGCCTTGCATAATATGTCTCAGTACACTGTTTACATTTTAAATCATCTTTGTTAGATAATATATAAAGTGCACTCTTTATCTCTTCATATATGTTTTTCGTTTGTGCAACTTCAAGGCATACTCTTTTTCCCTCTTTATTCTCAGCCCATAAAGCCCAGATTCCAGCTTTCTTATATTTTTCTAAATTCTCTTTTTTAATTTCTTTAATATTATATTCATCAATTACCTCTTCATTCATATTACATGTCCTACACAAATTCGTATTTATCTCTTAGTTATATAATACCACATTAACATACTATTCCAATATTTTTAATAATAAAATTGATATTTCATTGTATGCAATAGATTAAAAGTATTCAACCTATTCTCAGCCTTTTATTCGTAATATTTTAAAATCTATTATCCAACTTGGAATTTTATATATTAATATCCTAATTTCAAGTTTAGTCCCTATTTTTCAACTTAAAAACTATTGAGAGATTAGTTCTGTAAAGCATATTTTATGCATATACAAATAAGGTGAATTGTTTAATAGCAAAATATACCATTAACGGTTTAACAATTAATTAGATATGGAGGAATTTATTTTGAAAAAAGAAAATAAATGTTTTTGTCAAAATAAGAAATGTACTAATCAATTTCATAAATATATTAAGTCAAATAGCAAATATGCAAAAGTATTTAAGTTGTATAGCAAAATAGATAATAATATTAAACATGATATAAGTAGATTAAACTTAAAACCAAAGTGTGGAAAAGGATGTAGTGAATGTTGCCATCAAATTTTTGGTATTTCTGAAGTAGAATTTAGTATTATAGTTGATTATTTGTTGGAGCATTCAAAAACTCAAATAAATAATATTTTTGAAAAGAGTTGTGAAATTAATGACTATATAAAATATACAGATCCTATATATTATAATAAGTTAAAGTCTAATATTACAGATGGTAATCCTGTTGATTGGCTTAATTCCAGTATGCCAACAATAAAAAATGTTATTCCAGAAGGATGTGTCTTTTTAAATAATAATAATGAATGCAGTATATATAAAGTAAGGCCTGTAATTTGCAGAACTCATGGAGTTGCTTATTGCCGTAAAGAAGAAAGTAACAAATTATGCAGTAAATTGGAAATCTCAAATGAAAATAGAGATGAGTTTGTTGATTTAACAGCCTATGAAAATGAAATTAATAGCTTATTCTCATTTAAGTATGAACGTAAGATGACACTAAGACGACTATATCCAATATTTTATTGGTTTTGCATGTTAAAAGAGGATAATCTTGATTTATACAAGTTTAGAAAAACAATATTATATAATAGGTGTGCATCCTTATCAGAATCTGAAATGGCTGAAGATTTATTAAAAGCGTATGGAAATTTATCTTAAAATATTGATAACCATAAAACATATAATAATAATCTATTAATTTCATTTTCATAGGCTGTTAAATCAACAAACTCATCTCTATTTTCATTTGAG
>NZ_ASRV01000242.1 GCF_000401215.1 Clostridium sartagoforme AAU1
TAGTGAACAATTATTTTACTTATTAATGGCAGGAGTATTTGCTAGTATAGGACAATTTGGAATAACAATTGCATATAAGTATGCACCAGCAAAAGAAATATCTATTTTTGATTATTCCAATATTTTATTTTCTGCTATTATCAGCTTCATAATATTTAGGGTATTGCCAGATTTACTAAGTTTTATTGGATATTTTATTATTTTTGCTTCATCTTATTATATGTTTATTTATAATAAGAAGTTAGATAAAGTTGAAAAAAGTAATTAAGATAATTATTTTTTTATTTATATATTTAACTATAAATTAAATATATAAATAAAGCCTCTCATACAGAGAGGCTTTATTTTATCCTAATATTTTTTTTACCATAGGATTAATTTTTGATTTATCAAATTTACCATTTACCTTTGGCATAATTTCTTTCATTATCTTTCCCATATCAGATGAAGCATAATTACCATTTGTAATTATTTCTCTAAGCATAGTTTCAACTTCTTCATCTGCAAGTTGTGCAGGTAGATAAGGAGTTAATAAGTTAATAGCAAAATTTCCTTCATTAATTTTATCATTATCATTTAATTGTATAGCATATTGAAGAGCTTCTTTAAGCTGTTTAATTTGTTTTTCTATAATTCTCAAAACATCTTCATCTGAAATATCTTTTCTTTCATTAACTTCAAATGCTTTTATTTCTGAATTAACTAATCTTAAAACACTAACAGTTGCTTTATCTCTAGCTTTCATAGCAGCTATTTCGTTTTTCTTTAATTCCTCTTTTAACATATTACTTTCACCTCACTAGAATATTCTTAATAAACAATGTCGTTTATCTCTGTTAAAATTATATACTTTAAGGAATATTATTGCAAGAAAACTAATAATAAGTAAAATTCTAATTTAAAAATAAAGTTTTACCAATTGCTATACATTTAGAATTAGCACCATGACCTAACTCATTTGTTTTGGCTATAGGAAGATCAGGATTATTTATTTTTCTTAAAATTATATTTATAACTTCTTCTTCAGAAAAGTCCTTTTCTAATTCTGTAAATGAACCTAGTAAAATCCCATTAATATTAGTAAAAGCTCCAATTTGCTTATATTGTGTTAGAAATGTAGAAATTTTATTAATATCTCCACTTAAAGCTTCAAGAAAAAGTATTTTACCATTGAAACTTGGAATAAATTTTGTTCCAGCTAATTTTAAAAAACATCTAATATTTCCTCCAACTACTTCTCCCATCATGGACTTTCCTTGAAGCCATTTGTAAGAAAATTTGAATAAATCATTATTTCCTTCTAAAATACTATTTTTGAAATTTATAATTTGATTCTCAGAGTCTTCTCTTATAAGATTTCTTAATTGGTAATTATAATTGATAGTATTTGATTTTGTTAGTAAAGCATTTAAAATTACACTTAAGTCACTATAGCCAAAAAAAGGCTTATTGCATGTAGAGATAAATTCATAATCTAAAAAGTCAAGAATTTCATTACATAAATCACCACCTGACAAATCGAATATGGCATTTATAGTATTATCTTTATAAAAATTCATAAGCTCTTTAGCTCTTATTTCATGAGAATAAGAGTTATTATTTTCATCTTTATATGAATGAATTTGATAA
>NZ_ASRV01000243.1 GCF_000401215.1 Clostridium sartagoforme AAU1
AGAATTTTCCTATAGATAAGTATAAAAATTTATATATCCTTTAAGAATAATAATATTATAAATTGAATAATTTTATAATATATAAGTTTATAAATGGAGGATATATGAAATATAGACTTTATGTAAATGGGAAATGTAAAAACTATAGAAGTTTTCAAAGTAATATTGGAATAGGAGGAGTAATCTTAAACGATTATGGAGATGAAACATCATTTTCAAGAAATGTAGGTACTGGGACTTGTTGTGAAGCTCAAATTTATGCTATTTTACATGGAATAGATATTATTTCAAAATCAAAAGATGCTGAAAGTGTAACTGTATATATATCTAATTTAATGTTAGTAGATTATTTAAATGAAAAGCATATTGATATTAGTGCTAGTACTGAAATATTAGTAGACAAGCTAAAAATATTTATAAAAAGTTTGAAACTTAATGTTAATTTTGAATACTTTGATGTAAGTGAATACAGCTATGTTCGATCATTAGCTGAGGATGCAATTGAACTTTAAGAAAACTTTGTAAATGTAAACAATATATAGTAAAATATATTAAATTAAATAATTAAGGAGTGAAATTTTATGGTTAAAAAATTACAAGTATATAAATGTGGAGTTTGTGGATCTATGGTAGAAGTATTAAATGAAGCAGGTGGAACATTAGTATGTTGCGGTAAACCAATGACATTATTAAATGAAAACACAGTTGATGCAGCTGTAGAAAAACATATTCCTGTGGCAGTAGAAGAAAATGGAGAACTTTTAGTTAAAGTTGGAGAAGTTGCACATCCAATGTTGGACGAGCACTTTATTCAATGGGTAGAAGTTATAACTACTGAAGGTGAAGTTATAAGAAAAGAATTGAAACCAGGTGAAAAGCCAGAAGCTAAATTTAACGTAAGTGGAAATGTTGATAGAGTAAGAGAATACTGTAATTTACATGGATTATGGAGTAATAAATAATAAGAAAAATAAAAAGCTATCTTAGATATACTAGGATAGCTTTTTAGAGTTTCCTTCAGTTTTCAAGTTGATATATGTAAGTTTAAGTTGACTTGGAGTGAAGCGACGGGATAAGCAAACTTACATATATCAACCTTTTTATTTACTTTATTAATCACAAATGATAGAATTTACAGGTAGTAAGAATAAAACGGAGGTAATACAAATGAAAAAGTATTATAATATGACTACCTTCTTAACTATTGGAATTTATAGTATTTTAACAACTTTTTATTTTCCTTATTTAAATCAAGAAATAGGTTTATCGCTGGTAGAAGTTGGACAGGTAGTTTCAATAGGAGCGCTGTTTACAATAATTGCACAACCTTTATTGTCTAATAGGTTTTCAAATTCAAAAAACAAGAACAAATTTATATTAACTTATTTAGCAATAGTTTTTATAGCTATAGTTGGACTTATGTTTATAAATAAGGATTTAGCTATTGTTTTTGCACCTTTCTATGGCTTATTATTAAGTCCAATGGTAGGAGTATTTGAAATATATATAGAAGAATTATCTATAAAAATGGGTATGAATTTTCAGATATAAGAAAATGGGGATCTATAGGCTTTGGATTTATAGTATTTCTTTCAGGAATTATAATTAACAAATTTGGTTATAAGACATTGCACATTATTGCATTAGCAATTATCTTAGTAATCATGGCAATAATCTTCTTTAACTTTAAAGAGACTTTAGAAAGAAAAGAACAGAAAAAAATGCAAAGGTATTAGATTTATTTAGGAATAAAA
>NZ_ASRV01000244.1 GCF_000401215.1 Clostridium sartagoforme AAU1
CTAATACTTCTTATATTAGTAGTTTTTTTAGGAATGGGCAGCTATATGGGATTGGATTTTGCTTATTCATCATATTTAGTTGATATTGTTGGAGATTTTGATAAAGCAAATAATATATATAGTTATTCAATAAGCTTTAGAGTTGTAATTGAGTTTTTTTCATTTTTAATTATTGCTAAATATTTAAGTAAAGCTAATAGTAAAAGATGTCTTATAATAGCATTATCAATAGCTTGTATTAGATTGCTATTATTCTCAAGTGGTAACCTATTACTTATAGTTTTTGGGGACCAGCTTCATGGTATATTGTATGGATTATATTTAACCTTTATATTTAAATATCTAAGAGAAATATTAGACGAAAGTTTAATTGCAACATCTTTTGCAATTCTTTCTGTACTAAGTACTGGAGGTTCTAATTTTATATATCCATCCATATATAGCTTTATGCAACAAAAGTTTGGTTATGGCGGAATGTATATATCTGGAGCTATATTAGTATTTATATCAATAATAATATTGGTTATATTCCTTCCAAAGGCTAATAGACAAAATAATATGATTAAAGCTTGAAAATTATGAAAAGAAAAATTGTTTTAAAAGATATAGAAATAGAATACTCTATTATTTTTAAGAATAAGAAAAATATCTCTATAAAAATAGATAATAAAAAGGATATACTTGTGTATTCTCCTGCAGGAATAGCTTATGAGTATTTAGATAAACTAATTATAGAAAAAAGTAAATGGATAATAAAATCTATGGAAAATATTGAAAAAGGTAATTTAGTAGAAGAAGATAGAGTGATTTTATTAGGAAAATACTATGAAACAATAATAAAAAAATCTAATATTAATAGAGTTTTTATAGAAAAGGATAAAGTTATAATTAATACTGTTTCACTAGAAAAAACTTATACAAGAAAATTAATAGTAGACTGGTATAAGAAAATAGCTACAGATATTATTGGAGCGAGGGCTATGGAAGTATCTAATAAGATTTCAATAAAGCCTTCAAAAATTATAATAAAGAATCAAAAAAGCATATGGGGAAGCTGTAATTCCAAAAAAGAAATCAGATTAAATTGGAGATTAGTTTTAATGCCATATGCTGTTATGGAATATATTATAATTCATGAATTATGTCATATAAAACATATGAATCATTCAAAGGAGTTTTGGAGTTTAGTAAATTATTATTGTAATGATTATAAAAAAAGCAAAATTTGGTTGAAAGAAAATGGAGTTATGCTAATGAATTTAGTATAACTCTTTTTTTACAATAAATTATAAAATTGGTATTTCCTATTTTATAATAACATTATATAATGGTAAGTAATCATCTAATATCATTATTATCCTTTCATGTCATAAAACTGCATGGAGTATAAAAATAATATTAATTTTATATTTTAATCCAACCTTTTAATATAAATTCCCTATACTTTATTAAACTTTAGGAATACTAATTATATTAATATAGCTTAGGAGAAAAGATATGAAGAAAATTATTATTTTACTATTCTTAATTATTTCAACATTTTATTCTTGTACCAATAAAATAAGTAATGATGAGAATCGGTTTAAATCAGAAGAAAAACAGCGAGAAATAGAAAATAGCGACGACACTATAATATTTAAGGCTTCTTCAAAGGAAAAAAATATAGATACTAAAGATATAATATCAAAGGTTGAAAGTGACTTAACTCAAAAAGGTGCTTTAGGTAAAATAATAAATAGGCAAGGAGATTCAGTATATATAATGACAACTGAATCAGAAGCTGAGGATATAAGAATTCATAAACTTAATATATCAGAAATTTTAGATATAAATAAATATATAAAAGGTAATAGGAATAATAACTATGAGGAAGTATCAAAATTATTAAGAAAAGGAGAATACTTAATTATTCCAGCCAATATAAAAAATAACTCTATGGAGGAAGCAATTTCATGGATTTCTAGTGATGGAAGAATTAATGTTTATGAAATAAAGGAATTAGATACTTATGAAGAATAAATATTTTTAATAAGGAGGGATGGTATGAAAAGAATATTAAAATATTTATTAAAAGAAAAAAAATCATTAATAATTGGTACAATGTCTATGATATTAATTATATCAATAGACCAAATAACACCTATGTTGCAAAAGGAAATAGTTGATAGCGGTATAATAGAAGGAAAATACTCAATTATATTGCCGATTTTATTTATATTTCTAGCTTTAACGTTAATAAAAGCAATATTAGGCTATTTGAAAGAATATTTATATGACTATATCGGAGCAAAAGTTCATTTTGATTTGAGAACAGAACTATTTTCACATATTCAAAGTTTTGAATTTGAGTATTTTGATAACACAAATACAGGAGAATTGATGTCTAGAATAGGTGAAGATATTGAAAATATATGGCAAACTATAGGTTTTGGACTTAGATTATTTGTTGAAAATATATTATATTTTACATTTAGTACTATTATATTATTTTATTTAAATTGGAAGCTTACATTAATTTGCCTTGTAATTTTAGCTCCTATAGAGTAATAGCATATAAGCTTGAAAAAAACTTAAATGATGGTTATGAAGAAATAAGTGACAAAACAGCAGAAATAAACACAAGAGCTCAAGAAAATATAGCTGGAGTTAGACTAGTTAAAGCTTTTAGTAGAGAAAAACATGAAATAAAAAGATTTAGAAATCTAAATAAAGACTATTATGATCTTAACATGAAGCAAGCAAAGACTATATCTAAAAGCTTTCCATTTATAGAATTCTTAACTAATATATCTTTAGTAATCATGATAATACTTGGGGGGTATTTTGTATTAATAGATGAAATGTCTCTAGGAACGCTTATCGCCTTTTCAGGGTACATTTGGAATATAATATGGCCTATGAGAATGATAGGGTGGCTTATGGATATACTTTCTAAAAATAAAGCATCTGCCTTCAAAATATTTAATATATTAGATAGATATACTAAGATAAATCCTAATGAAGGTTTGAAAGTTAAGGACGTAAAAGGTGATATTGAGTTTAAGAATGTAAGTTTTAAATATAATGATGAATTAGTATTAAAAGACATAAACTTAAATATTAAAGCAGGAAGTACTGTAGCTATTATGGGAGCTACTGGATCAGGGAAATCAACTTTATTATCTCTAATCGGAAGATATTATGATGCAACTGATGGATGTATTGAGGTTGATGGTGTAAATGTAAAAGATTTAAATTTAAATGCTCTTAGAAATAATATGGCTGTAGTTCAGCAAGATACTTTTTTATTTTCAGACACTATAGAAAATAATTTAAGGTTTGGAAATGTTAATGCATCTAATGAAGAAATTAAAGATGGTGCAAATAAGGCTTGTGCTTTAAGTTTTATAGAAAATTTAGAAAGTAATTTCCATACTGAAGTAGGTGAAAGAGGAGTTGGGCTTTCAGGAGGCCAAAAACAAAGGCTTTCAATAGCAAGAGCTATAATTAGACGAGCTCCTATATTAATATTAGATGATTCAACTTCAGCATTGGATATGGATACTGAGCATGAATTATTAAAAAATCTTAATTATATTAAGAAAAATAAAACAACTTTATTAGTTGCTCATAGAATATCAGCTGTGAAAAATGCAGATTTAATAATATTCATGAAAGATGGATGTATAGTGGAAAAAGGTACTCATGAGGATTTATTAGGCAAAAAAGGTCATTATTATGGTGTTTATAAAGAGCAATTTAAAGATTTTGATAACTTGGAGGTTGTTTAAAATGCCTAAAGAAAATGAAATGATTAAAAGTAAAAAAGAAGTTATTTTTAGGTTATTTTCATACTTAAAAGAATACAAAAAGGAAACTACAATCTCCATAATATTGATGGGATTGGTTACAGTTTCAAATAATTTAAATCCATATTTAATGAAAATAGCCATAGATGAAAATATAAAAAATAAAGATGTAAAAGGGCTAGTTATAATTGGAGTATTTTTAATTGTTATTAATATATTTACATTAATTTTTTCAAAGCTTAAGTGGAAAGTTGTAAGCTATATAACAAATAATATATTAATTAATATAAGAATGGAACTATATACTCATATACAAAAGTTACCATTTGATTTTTTTGATAGTAGACCAGTAGGAAAAATTCTAGCTAGGGTCATGGGAGACGTAAATTCACTGAAAAATTTATTTGACCAAAGTATCCAATCAGTAATACCTGAATTAGTAAATTTACTATCAGTAATTGTATTCATGTTAATTTTGGACTTGAAATTAGCATTTGCATGTATATTATTATTACCAATATTAGGAATAGGTATGCTTTTTATAGAAATAAATTCAAGGAAAAGATGGTCAGAATATAGAAGTAAAAGATCAATATTAAATGGTTTTACACATGAAGATATTTCAGGAATAAAAGTTGTTCAATCTTATGCAAAAGAAAACTCTACCTATTCAAAATTTAAAGACTTAGTTTGGGATCATTTAGAAAGCTTTTTAAAGGCTGTAAGAATAAATGATTGTATGTGGCCATTAGTTGAACTCTCATGGGGAGTAGGTACTATAGTTGTATTTTTTGTAGGATATAACTTAATAAAATTAGGTACAATAGAAGTTGGTACATTAATTGCATTTTCTATGTATATAGGAATGTTCTGGCGACCTATAATGAATTTATCTAATTTCTATAATACTTTAATTACTAATCTGTCTGCAGGTGATAGAATTTTTGAAATATTAGATATTGAACCATTTATAAAAGATGATTTAGACAAACCAAATATAGGCGAAATTAATGGAGATGTAGAATTCGATAATGTTTCATTTGGATATGGCAATAACTTAGTACTTAAAAATGTGTCATTTAAGGTTAGAAACGGAGAGAGAATTGCTTTAGTTGGTGAAACAGGAGCAGGAAAAACAACTATAGTATCATTAATAAGCAGGTTTTATAAGCCTAATGAAGGATCAATATTAATAGATGGAAAAAATATAGAAAATTATAATTTAGGTTCCTTAAGAAGTCAAATGGGAATCATGCTTCAAGATACATTTTTATTTTCTACAACTATAAAAGAAAATATAAAATATGGAAAATTAGATGCTAGCGATGAAGAAGTAATCGAAGCAGCAAAAGCCGTTAATGCTCATGATTTTATTATGTCACTTGAAAAAGGATATGATACTGAAGTAAATGAAAGAGGATCAAGACTATCCTTAGGACAAAGACAGCTAATTTCATTTGCAAGAGCACTGCTAGCAAATCCGAAGATACTTATATTAGATGAAGCAACTTCAAATATAGATACTCAAACTGAAATTATAGTTCAAAAGGGAATAGAAAAATTACTTAATAATAGAACTTCTTTTGTAATAGCTCATAGATTATCAACCATAAGAGATTGTGATAGAATTATTGTTGTGGAAAATGGTGAAATAAGAGAAAGTGGATCTCATAATGAATTAATAGAATTAAAGGGAGCTTATTATGAGTTATATAAGGCACAATATAGTTTTTTAAATCAAGGTGCATAAAATATAAGAAATTTTAAAAATAGTACTAGAAAAAAAGTTATTTAGTATTTATAATGAATATGAAAACTTTAGAAGATATTAAGGAGATGAACATGAGAGCTGTATATAGAAATCCAAAAGAATTAGCAACTTGCTTAAAAGACTTGGTTGACAATTATTTAGAAGATTTACTAAGCTATGAAAATTTAGAAAGTAAAGTAAAAAAGATAGTTGACGCAAATGAAGATAGAGTTTATAAAGATAATAAAATATCATTAAAACTTTATCCTTACTTAGGTGATGAAAGAGTTCAAATTATTGATAAAATAATAAAGGGATAATATTAATTAAATAAAAAAGCTTCCATGTTATTATGGAGGCTTTTATAAATTTATTATTACAAATTAAAAATGGAAAGTTTCTTTTCTTCATATGGGATTTTATCTAAGGAATGTTTTAATGTTAAAAATTCCATTTCTGCTCTATCTATTTTACTAGATAATATTTCTTTCTCTCTATCATTTTTTGCATTTTGATTTTCATCTAATAATTGTCTTAATTCTTCAGAAACTTCAAACATCCTTAATGCAGCTTCATAGCAATTAGATACTTTCATAAAATCACATCCTTATATTTTATAGTAATATTATACAATATAAGGAAAAAATAAGCAATTTAGCTAAATGTTTTCATTAAATTTAATAAATAATTTTAATAAATTTATATGTAAATAGTAAAATAATATTATAAATAATCTACAAATCTATATAATATTATAGTGTAACGGATTAATAATAAAAAAACTAAGTAGATTACCTATTACTACTACGNGTAGAAGTATTAATTTAAA
>NZ_ASRV01000245.1 GCF_000401215.1 Clostridium sartagoforme AAU1
AACAATCTATATAATATTATAGTATAAGGATTAATAATAAAAAAATAGATACTACTATTCTAGCTGCGTAAGATATTAATTTAAATATATATTATAAAGACTAAAGGGAGTAAAAAATGAATATAAAAGTTATAGATAATATCATTGAAAGCTTTAAAGAAAATAAAGCATATATAAATGGATGGAGAGATATGAAAAGAGCATCTGTAGCTATTTTAATTGTGGAAATAGACAGCAGAATAAATATAGTTTTTGAAGTTAGAGCAAAGCATATGAGAAGCCAACCTGGAGATATTTCATTTCCAGGAGGTAAAATAGATTTTAATGAAAGTCAAAAGGAAGCAGTTTCTAGAGAAATTTGTGAAGAGTTAGGATTACAATCAGAAGATTTTGAAATAATATGTCCACTTGATATATTAGTAACTCATTATAATTTATTAATCCATCCTTTTTTAGGCTATATTAAAAATTTTGATAATATAAAAATAAATAAAGATGAGGTTGACCATATATTTACAGTTCCATTAGAGTATTTATTAAATATTCAACCACATATCGAAAATAATAAGGTATTAGTCAATAGAACAGAAGGTTTCCCATTTCATTTAATAAATGGAGGTGAAAATTACAAGTTTAAAGAAGGAATATATAAATCTTTATTTTATACTTACAGAGATTATGTTATTTGGGGAATAACAGCATTAATATTAGAAGATTTTTTAAACAGTTTAAGAAACAAACTTTAGATATATTATTATAAAAGCAAAGTTAAAAAAAGCTGCCATAAGGCAGCTCTTTTTAAATACTATGAAGTATGAAATATATTATAAATATAATAGAAATTATATACATAACTATAGAAAGTTGCTCTTTTTTCTTTGTTATAAGTTTCATTATTGTATAAGAAATAAAACCAAATGCTATACCATCTACAATACTAAAGGTTAGTGGAATTAGAACAATAATTAAAAAAGATGGTATTGCTTCTGAAATATCATTAAAATCAATATGAACTATTCCCTTAATCATTAAACTCCCTATTATTATTAAAATAGGTGCAATTACTTCATTTGGAATTAAGTTTATAAATGGAATAAATACTAATGAAATTAAAAGTAACAATCCTGATATAAGAGATGTTAAGCCTGTTTTTCCACCAGCTGCTATACCTGCTGTTCCCTCAACTGTAGAAACAGATGGGCTAGTTCCGAATAAACCACAAGCTATAGTAGATAAAGCTATTGCATTCAAAGCTTTATTTTGCTTTTCAGGAGTTTTAAGCAACCCGTTAATCTGTCCATGTAATAACCCTATATTTTCAAATACTAAAACTAAAGTTAATGAAAAAGTAGAAATCCAAAATGGAATAGTAAAAAATGCACTTAAGTCTAAGTTAAGAAAAATACTTTTGTATTCACTAAAATTAGGAAGCGAAAAAGTTAGTTCAGATACATTAACAAAGCCTAATGATATAGCAGCAATTGTTCCTACAACTATACTTATTAAAAATCCTCCTGGAATATTTTTAGCAAATAGTATAACAGTTAATAAAAACATAGCTATAAAAAATACTACTTTTGGATCTGAAAGTGACCCTATTTTAACCATTGTAGAAGGATCAGGAATAATTAATCCACCCTTTTGAAAACCTAAGAATGTAATAAATAATCCAATTCCTATAGTTATTGATTCCTTTAAAGAATTAGGTATAGATGTATCTAGAATTTTAGATAAAGGTGTAATAGATACAATTAAAAATAATATACCAGCCATAACAACACTTGTTAGTGCCTGATTAAAGGATAATCCCATACTTAATACTATTGTATAAGTAAATAGGGCATTAATTCCCATTCCTGGCATTATTACAAGTGGAGTATTACTCATCAAAGAAACTAATAAGCAACCTGTAAATGAAGCAAGTACGGTTGCAATAATTAGTGGCTCTTGTGCTATACCTCCATCACTTAAAATACTAGCATTAACTACAATAATATATACTGCAGCAAAAAAAGAAGTTAAACCAGCTATTAGCTCAGTTTTAAAATTAGTTTTATGTTCTTTTAGTTTAAATAATTTGTCCATCCTTTCTGTAAAAACCTCTTTTCTTTATCCCTCACCCACCCGCATCTATTGATGTCTAAATAATTATAACATTTAATTTTTAATTTTAAATAGTTGAAATGAGTAAAGTCAAATTTTATATATAAAACGACAAAAATTTATCTTTAAATATATTTTTATAAACTTACAACAAATTTATTCAATAAAACATAGTATGTAGTATCTATTAATAAGATAAAGGAGGATTATTTTGAATAATAGAATTACTATAAGCCTGTGTATGATAGTTAAAGATGAAGAGAAAACATTAGAAAGATGTTTATCCTCTATAAAAGATATTGTAGACGAAATAATTATAGTAGACACTGGCTCAACTGATAAAACAAAAGAGATAGCAAAAAAATTTAATTCTAAAATATATGACTTCAAATGGATAGATGATTTCGCAGCTGCTAGAAATTTCTCTTTTAGTAAAGCTACTAAAGAATATATATTTTGGTTAGATGGAGATGATTATTTAGACGATGAAAATATTAATAACTTTAAAGATTTAAAGGATCAATTAGATAGAAGTGTAGATACGGTAACTATGGAATATTCTTTGACTAGAGATGAAAATGGACAAACTACTTACTCTTTAAGAAGAAATAGATTAGTTAAAAGAATAAATGGATTTAAATGGATTGGCAGAGTTCATGAGTATTTAGATGTTGGAGGAGTTAGTTTTCATAGCAATGTCTGCGTAAACCATGGTAAAGTAAAATCTAGCGGGAGCAGGAATTTACAAATATTTAAAAAAATGGAGGCCTCTGGGGTAGAATTTACTACTAGAGACTTATTTTATTATTCAAATGAATTGTATTACAATGGATACTATGAAGAAGCCATAACAAAATATGAGAAATTTTTAGAAAGTAATTTAGGGTGGATAGAAGACAAAAAAGTTGCTATTGCAAACTTGATCCAATGTTATTCTTTTACTAATAAGCCAGAGAAGAAAATAGAAATCATTTTAAAATCCTTTGAATTCGATGTACCAAGAGCAGATATTTGTTGTAGGTTAGCAGAAATATTCATGAGCAAGAATCAAATAAAGCAAGCAATATTTTGGTATAAGGTTGCTATGGGATGTATTCATGAAAAAGATAACCTTGGGATAGATAATAGAGATTATTATACATGGATACCAAGCATTCAACTATGCGTTTGCTATTCAATTTTAGGTGATTATGAAGCTGCTTATTACTATAATGAATTAACATTATTATATGGTGGTAACAAGACAAAGGTTGAGCATAATAAAAAGTTTCTTGAAAATAAATTTAAAGAACTTGGAAGAAGTATTCCAGATTTAGATTATAAGTTAATAGATAGAAGATTTAGATTTTTTTGATTATAACGTAAATCCTAGACTTAGAAAGTTTAGGATTTTTAATTTTTTGTATAGAATATATTTATAAATAAATACTATTAATATAAATTTAGTATAATCAAATGTTGACAAATATCTTTTAAATATTATAATTTAATTATAATACACCCTAGAGGTGGGGGAGGTATGAAATTAAATGAATGATGAAAAAAGAAAATCATTACAGTCATTAAAAACAGCTAAAGGCCAAATAGAAGGAATTATTAAAATGATTGAAGAAGATAGGTATTGTATTGATATTTCTAATCAAATATTTGCAGCACAATCGTTGCTAAAAAAGGCTAATTTAATAATTTTAGAAAATCATTTATCTCATTGCGTAAAGGATGCTTTTATAAATGGTAACGGCGATGAAAAAATCAATGAGATAATGAAGGTTTTGGATAAGGTAATAACAAGATAAAATTAAAATTTATATGGAGGAATTTATTATGAAGAAAAAAATTAATATTGAAGGAATGAGTTGTGGACATTGCGTTGCTCATGTAAAAGAGGCGTTAGAAGAATTAAGTAATGTTAAAGTTTTAGAAGTAAATCTAAATGAAAAAGCTGCTTTAGTTGATACTGATATTGATGATACTATATTAATTTCTGCAATTGATGAAGCTGGATACGATGTAATGTCAATAGAAGCTTTGTAAGTTTTTAAAAA
>NZ_ASRV01000246.1 GCF_000401215.1 Clostridium sartagoforme AAU1
ATATTTCCTTGTCAACAATCTTTTTAACTTTTTTTAATCAACTGTTTAACTTATCTATTTCATAAGTGACGAGTTACATAGTATCACGTTATTTTTGTTTAGTATTTCTATATTTACCTATTTTATTCATACTTATACCTTATTTTCTTTATTATCCTTTTATTTATTACAAATTACTTATAAAGATATTCTAGGTAGCGTTTTTGTCGAAGATTCTCATAACATATAGTATTTTTCTTTGTTTAATACGTAATAATATATATAATTATTTATATGGAGGTGATTTTTTTGAAAAAAATATTAAATAATGATTGGCAAGAATTATTACAAGATGAGTTTGATAAGGACTATTATCAAAACCTCAGAAAATTTTTAGTATCAGAATATAAAACAAAAACTATCTATCCTGATATGCATAATATTTTTAACGCATTAAATTTTACAGCTTTTAAAGATGTTAAAGTTGTTATTCTAGGTCAAGATCCGTATCATGGTCCAAACCAAGCACACGGTTTATCTTTTTCTGTTAATAAGGGAGTTAAAATTCCACCGTCATTAATGAATATCTACAAAGAACTTAACGATGATTTAGGTTGTTACATACCTAATAATGGATTTTTAAAAAATTGGGCTGATCAAGGAGTTTTACTATTAAACACGGTTTTAACAGTTAGGGCTCATGAGGCTAATTCTCATAAGAATATTGGATGGGAAATACTAACTGATAAGATTATATCATTACTTAATGAAAGAAAAGAGCCTATAGTGTTTATTTTATGGGGAAACCCTGCAATAATTAAAAAGAATCTTATAACAAACAGACATCATTTTATAATTACTTCTCCCCACCCTAGTCCATTATCTGCCTTTAGAGGTTTTTTGGGAAGTAAACCATTTTCTAAAACAAATGAATTTTTAAAGTCAATTAACATCTCACCTATAAATTGGCAAATAGAAAATATTTAAATAAAAAAGGCATAATATTTTATGCCTTTTTTACTTATTTTTATTTTTGTTTTTTTTATAAAATGAATATCCTATTGAAAATATTATTCCTATTACAGTGCCTGCCGAAAATGTTAATATTATATTGTCTATAAAAATTCCTAGGAATATACCTATCCCAGCACCTATTGCTATACCCTTTGCTAAATAATCATAATCTTCATCAGATAAAATTAACTTTTCCAAACTAAACACCTCTCTTAATTGAATTTCTTGTTTTAAATATTAATATTGTAATTAATAGTCTTCTAATTTAAAGTAAAATACTTAATAAACTTATTTAAGTTGAATAATACATTTAAAATATCTGTTATTTCTATTTTAATGCTTACTTCTTAAATATTTCTTAACTAAAACTTAAAGTAAAATTAATTATAGCAATATTTTACATCATTATGATTAACTTGTAAAGAGGTATCATATACTTTTTTATTTCGTTTTTAAAATCATTTTTTACTTTTTGTATTTTAATTTATTTAGAAATGATAGTTAATTTTATATGAACATATTTTTACATAAAAAAAACTAACTAAGTAAAATTAGTTAGTTTTCCTGGTGGCTCGACCAGGAATCGAACCAGGGACACGAGGATTTTCAGTCCTCTGCTCTACCGACTGAGCTATCGAGCCTTAACGATTTATATTTTATAAAATTTTTTATAATATGTCAACGTTTTTAGTAATTTTATTTTATAAATTTTATAACTAATATATTTAATGATTTAAGTTATTTTTATAAATTTGTATAAATATAATAAATTATAGTATTACTAGGAGTGTACCATGAAATATATATTATTTATCTTACTTATAATATTATTAGTAGCTACTTATCTTTATTATGATAGAAAACTAGCTTTAATAAAAAAACAATTAATGATAACTTCAAATCAATATAACATTATAAGAAATAAATATGATACTTTTAAAAGACCTGAGACTAATTTATCCATAAGGTTTATTAATCCCTCTTATAAAAGTGGAATAATCGCTACTGATTCTAAGTTGTATATAGCACCTTTAGATTCGTCTCAAATACTTAGAAAAACTAATATTCGTATGGAAGTTATAATATTAGATTCAGCTGAAATAAATAACCAAACTTGGTATTATGTAAACTTACCAATAGACAATTGTATAAATTGTAGAGGATGGATTAATTCCAAAGATATTTCTATATTCTATAGTGAGTCCTCTTCTTTAATTAAATCTAACTAAATGTATAAAATGAATCTATAAAATATAAATTCGTAAAAAAGTATATATTTTTATAGATTCATTTTTATTATATCTTAGACAGTTCTAATCATAATAACTATATATAATATTATTGAAAGAATAAATGGGATATTTATTATTCTTTCATTCTTATTGTTACATATTGCTGTAGAAATCCCTACGTCTTCCACTTTTTTCTTGTTATTTATCTTTTCCAATGCATATATTATTGCGAATGAAATAGCTGCAAAAATTATAGCTATAGATCCATATATTATTACCAATGTTATTTTTTCTGAGTATGAAATATTTTTTAATGTAAGTTCTGTAGTTTCATTACTAACTGATAATGCCTTTGTAACATAATTAGCTATCTTTGCCATAGTTACTGATGTACCGTTGACTATGAAATGTATTATCATAGATGCAAATATACTGTTAGTTATTCTTACAGCTAATGCCATTATAAATCCTAATACTGTAGCATATAAAAACTGTTGTGGATCTAAGTGTAAAATTCCAAAAAATAAACCTGTTATTATTGCTGCAACATACTTGTTCTTATCATCATATCCAGAAAGCACTATTCCTCTTATTGTAATTTCTTCAGTTATCGCAGGTAAAAGTGCAACAAGTGCCAATAATAATATATATGGTGTTGATGTTATTTCTGTAATGAATGCGCCAATTTCGTTATTAAAGAAAAACGTAGAAATTAGCGAAAAAAACGTCATTATAGGTTGAACTATAAATGCTAATAATATAATTAATAAAATATTTTTCAGCTCTAACTTATTAAGCTTTAAAGTCTCTTTAAATGATGATTTTGTTAATAATAAATATATTATTGCCGGTAATAAGAATAGTATTATATGATTAAAAAGAAGTATTAGCCTTGTATCTAATAATCCAATTTTAATATAAAAAGGCCTTAAAAGTAGTGGAGCCAATATTTCTATTATTAGTATGACTAAAAAATATAAATTTACCTTAAAAATTTTTTTCATATTTATCTCCTTGTTTATAGTATTTAATTAGTAATTACTTAAGATATATAAGTATACTGTCATATTAAATCTTTATGATAAAATATATATATCTTATTATTTACGTTTATTATAAATATTAATGTATAAGTTTATATCTTAAGGGACATAATTATAATGAAGCGAGAAGGCTTCCACAGTTAATCGCCTCTCCCCCATTTTATTTATATACAAAAATAATCTCCTTTCTTACTTAAATGTATCTAAGGGGATTATTTTATTCCCCTTATTTAGTTAATTTTAAAATTTCTTTTCTTAAAATATTTAATGCATTCATTGTAGTTTTTTTTCTTATACGCTCTCTATTTCCTGTAAAATTAAATTTCTTTACTATAATATTACCTTTTATAAATATTCCTATATAAACTAATCCAATAGGCTTTTCATTTGTTCCACCACCTGGACCTGCTATGCCTGTAGTTGATATTGCTATATCAGTGTTGGTTGCTTTAGCAATACCTTCTGCCATTTCTCTTGCAACTTCATCACTCACCGCACCATACTTATCCAATGTTTCTTTTTTAACTCCTGCTCTTTTAATCTTTGATTCATTTGAATAAGTTATTGCTCCTTCTTTAAATACATCTGATATTCCTGGATATGATATTAAACTTGCTGCCACCATTCCACCTGTACATGACTCAATAGTAGAAATACTTAATTTTCTATCACATAACATTTTAGAAACAACAAATTCTAATGATTCATCATCTTCTCCATATATATATTCACATAGATTTTCTTTTATTTCAGTACATATGGGATTTATTAAATTATTGCATTCATCTTCACTACTTCCTTTTGCTGTTATTCTTAAGGTAACATCAACATCTTTAGCATAAGGAGCCACTGTGGGATTTGTACTATTTTCTATTAAATTACTCAATCTCTGAGCCATTAAGCTTTCACCTATTCCAAATAATCTTAGAGTTTTAGATTTTATAACTTCACCAGTTATATTTTCTAAATATTTTACTACATGATTATTAAACATAGGTTCCATTTCTCTTGGTGGTCCAGGTAGTATTATTAGAATCTTATCATTTACTGATATAATAGATCCTGGAGCTGTACCATTAGGATTAGGTAAGATTATAGATCCTTCTGGAAAATATGCTTGCTTTTTATTAGCTTCTACTACAGCTTCATCTTTCATATCTAAATATGCTTTTATCCATTCTAAAGATGGTTCATGAAGTATTAATTTCTTATTAAAAAATTTAGCTCCCAACTCTTTTGTTAAATCATCTTGAGTTGGTCCTAGCCCACCTGTAGTAATAACTAAATCACATCTATCAAAAGCCTCTCTAAATGAATTAAGAATTCTATCTTCATTATCACCAACTGTACTTTGATGATATACATCTATCCCTAAAGTTGCTAATTCTTTAGCCAAAAATTGTGTATTTGTATTAACTATATCTCCTAATAATATTTCTGTACCTATAGCTATTATTTCTGCTTTCATTTCCTCACTTTATCCTCCTATTCAATACTTAATTTCATATAAATATTTTACCATAAATTATTAAAGGCTACTAATCCATAGATTAATAGCCTTATATTTACTTATATTTGTTAGCGTTAATATAATATTCACCTCTTTGATTTATACCTTCTTCTAAAATAGAAAAATTACTATCCTTAAGCATAGAGGTTATAATTTTTATATTGTTTTTATCAACGCTATCTAGTGTTATTGTAAAATTATCATTTTTATCTACAACTCCCATGTAGTCAAATATATTACTATATTCACTAAGTCCTAACCCTCCATTTATATCCATTTTATAATCTGGCATAGTGTACCTCCTATATTTATCTTTTGTATAGGATTTGCTCCGTAACATTTCTATCTATTTTATATTATTTTTTCTTAATAATTCTTTATTTATTCACTATGCCTATAGTTAATTTTTTCTAACTTCTTCTATTATTTTTTTAGCCTCTAATTCTGGAACCTCTTCATATCTTTCAAGCTCACTAGTAAAGCTTCCTCTTGCTTGAGTCATTGAACGCAAATCAGTAGGATACTTAAACATTTCTGACAAAGGTATTTCTGAAATGATTTTTTGTAAGTTCCCATCTGGTTCCATGCCCAAAACTCTACCTCTTCTTTTATTAACATCTCCTATTATATCTCCCATATATTCATCTGGTACGAATATTTCAACATGCATAATCGGTTCTAATAAAATTGACTTTGCTTGTTCTAATCCCTTTTTATATGCAATAGATGTTGCCATTTTAAAAGCCATTTCAGATGAATCTACTGGATGGTATGAACCATCATGTAATGTTGCTTTTAATCCAACAACAGGATATCCTGCTAAAACCCCTTTTTCTATACATTCTCTAAGACCTTTTTCTACTGCTGGTATAAAGTTTCTTGGAACAACTCCACCTACTACGTTATCTACAAATTCTAATTCACTTCCTCCGTCTTTTCTTGGTTCAAATTTTATTTTTACATCTCCATATTGTCCATGTCCTCCAGATTGCTTTTTATGTTTACCTTGAACATCTGCAATTCCCTTTATAGTTTCTCTATATGGTATCTTAGGAAGCCTTAAAACCACTTCAGCTCCAAACTTATTTTTCAATTTACTTGCTATGACATCCAAATGAGTTTCTCCAATACCAGATATTATCGTTTCTGCATTTTCTGTATCTCTTGAAATTGTAAATGTAGGGTCTTCTTCTAATAATCTTTGAAGTGAACTAGATATTTTATCTTCATCACCTTTGGATTTTGGTAGTACTGCCATTGACATAGATGGTTTGGAGAAATTCATTTTATCATATATAATTTTATTGTTTATATCACATAAAGTATCTCCTGTTTCCGTGTACTGTAACTTAGCAACAGCAGCTATATCTCCTGCTACAACTTCTCTTGTCGATATTTGGTTTTTTCCCTTCATGAAGAATATATTTGCTAACTTTTCTGGTTTATCTTTATTGCTATTTATAACATTAATTTCATTAGATAATTTTCCTGTTATAACTCTAAATAAAGATATTTTACCAACAAATGGATCCGATATAGTTTTGAATACTAATGCAGAAAACGGCTTATCTTCATCTAATTTTATGAAAACCTCTTCACCATTTTGCATTGATACTGCTTTTTGGGGAATTGAATATTTAGGTGATGGAAAACATTCTACTACATCCTCTAAAAAACATTTCATTCCTATAACCTTTGAAGCACTTCCACACATAACTGGTGCTATTTCTCCATTAGCACAGCCTTCTATAAGTCCATTATAAATCTCTTCATCACTTAGTTCCCCTTCACTGAAGTATTTATCTAATAGCTCTTCATTAGTCTCTGCTACTGCTTCCATAATCATTCTCTTACATTCATCTATTTTTTCTATAAGCTCTTCTGGAACTTCCATTTCTTGAATTTTATTGGTTTTTGCATCATGAATTCTAACTCTTCTTGATATAACATTAATCACGCCTCTAAAATTATCTTCCGATCCTAATGGATATTGAATTGGAACAACACTTATTCCAAACTTCTTTTTTAACTGAGCTAATGTTTTATCAAAATCTGAGTTTTCTCTATCCAATTTATTTATGAAAAATGTTCTTGGTAACTTTATCTTATTACAATAATCCCATGCCTTTTCAGTTCCAACCTGAACCCCTGATACTCCACATACAACTATAGTTGCTACATCTACAGCTCTCATACCTTGTATTAGCTCTCCATAAAAGTCAAAATAACCAGGTATATCTACTAAATTTATTTTTGTTTCATTTACTTCTATTGGAGCTATAGAAACTGAAAGAGAAATCCCTCTCTTTTTTTCTTCCTGATCGAAATCTGTTACTGTTGTTCCATCTTCTATTTTCCCTAACCTATCAGTATTTCCTGTATTAAATAGTAATGCTTCTACCAGTGAAGTTTTTCCTGATGCTCCATGGCCAATGAGCCCAATATTTCTTAAATTTTTTATTGTGTAATTTTTCATACTACTTCATAATATTTGATTAAATATTATGATTCACCTACCTTTCATTTAAAATCTAAATAATTTTTTTCAATTAGCATTATTGGAAAATTCTTATGTTTATAAATTTTAAATCTGTGGTTATATTTTTAATAAATCCATCTTAAGTGCAGGTTTTAATCTATTTTATTAATTATAGAATAACATAAACTTTTTTATTTTCCAGAATATTCAGATTATTAATCCTTGTTCTATCTTATATTTATCTTTATTCAGTAATTATAAAAATAAGTACAAAAAGCGTATCTATCTAGATATTATAGCTACACTTACTGTCATCTTAATTTTTAACATATCTATTTGTATATAATCATATTTAAATAAATATTTATTTAAATATTTTCCTTTTTAAATGTTCATAATTTATTTCCTAGAAAGTTTATACTCATAGTAAATATTATGGATACTATTCGAGAAAGAGAGGCATTGAAATTTAAATTATCCACTAATATTAATCGAAGTATATTATTTATAAAAAGAGTAACTAAATTTATAACTATAAATTTAAAAGTTGTTATAATTTCTTTACTTTTTGCTTTAAAAACCCATATATTATTCCACAAGTAACTATTAATCATTTCAAACAAAAAAGGACATCCATTGCTGAATATCCTAACTCAATCTTTTTTAATCTTAATTGCTTTTATTAATTTTATTACTAAATATCCAATAACGGCTCCAGATGTGTCTATTAATACATCTTTAAATGACATACTCCTTCCAGGAATGAAATATTGATGTATTTCATCAGTACATGCATATAAAAACACAAATACAATTGAATATATCATATTCTTCTTATTTTTAATATAGAATTTGCTAACATTACAAGCTAATAAAAATAGTATTAGATATTCAGAAAAGTGAGCGACTTTTCTAACTATAAGGGTAGTAAGCTCACCAAAATATTCATTTAATTCTATTCCTATAAAATTAAGTGCTTTTACAACCAAATCACTTTGACCACTAGAAATATCTCCTGGCTGATGTGACATGTAAAATATTATGCTCATCCATATTAACAGCATTATCCATGATATTATCTTTTTGTTTTTACTCATAAACATCTCCTTATGTATAATGATTATATATAACTATTATACATTAAGTTAATAATCTTTTGCATATTATATTGATAACTGTATAATAAAGTTTTAATATCAATCCTTTTCAACCAAATATCTGTTAATATATGCTAATGATTGTTCTAGCATACTCTGTCCTCTTTCTAGGTCTTTAACATTTACCTCTAAATTATATATTCTTTGTTCCACTAAATTCATTATTTGTTTTATATCATTTAATAACTTAGCTTCATATGAAACCTGAACTCCATCTGAGTCTATATAAATTCTTTCCGGAACAGATCCGCATTTAGAGCATTTAGCATAGATACTTTTATTCTCTATATCTCTAAATATTTTAAATGTATCATTATTACAATTTGAACAATTAGGCAACATCGTAAAGTCTTGAGTAGATACATCAATATCATATTTAGATTTACAATAAGCACAAATTAAATGTAATTTATCTTCTTCACTTTCAAGAAAAAATCTATTTCCGCTACATCCTTCTTTTTCACATACAAAAGTTCTTATCATTTCCTAATCCACCCTCCTTATTTAGAGAGATTATCTCTCTACAAATTTAATATGCCTAAATATATTACTTTATTCTTATTATTTACATTAATTTTATATACATATATCTTAAAAAGTAAAATGGATCTAAATTTAATAATTTAGATCCATTAAATATTTTAACTATTACAAAATTCATTTAATTCTTTTAATGCTGCTTCTACTTCTTTTATAAGCTCGTCTATCTTGCCTGTATTTTTACCTGCTAATACAAGCTCTCTTTTCTCTAACTTCAATTTTATTAATCTTTGCTCTAGATCATCCTTCTTACCCATAACAACACTCCCCATCTAAGGATAAGACCTTAAAACTTTTACATTTGATATCATATATTAATTATATATTATTTTTCAGCTTATTCCTAATTAAAATTTTAGAAAATTTTAAAACTTTTTCGACATTTGGTACATATATACATAGTCATACTATTATTTAAAATTGTATAATATGACTAATAACCTAAAATTTTAATAAAAAAAGAAGCTATGATAACATAACTTCTTTGGTGGAGGTAAAGGGATTCGAACCCTTGACCCCTTGCGTGCAAGGCAAGTGCTCTCCCAACTGAGCTATACCCCCAAATATGGTGGACCTTCAGGGACTCGAACCCCGGGCCGACCGGTTATGAGCCGGTTGCTCTAACCAACTGAGCTAAAGATCCATATTACCTGGCAACGTTCTACTCTCCCACACAGTCTCCCATGCAGTACCATCGACGCTGTAGAGCTTAACTTTCCTGTTCGGAATGGAAAGGAGTGTTTCCTCTACGCCATCATCACCAGATTACATTAACATTATATTGTAACTATAATGCTTTGTCAATATATTTTT
>NZ_ASRV01000247.1 GCF_000401215.1 Clostridium sartagoforme AAU1
CTATTAAAATCTATTATTGTCAATATTTTTATTATTTCTAATAATTCTTTTAATTTAGCTTGTTCCTCGCTGGAACGTTATTAATAGTACCACCTATAATAAGACTTTTTTCTACAAAATATACTATTTATCTTATATTATTCTTTATATACTTATTAAACCTCATTATTTCTAAAATATAATACTATTGACACACCAGGAGGCTTTGTTTGAAATTATGAGAAAATTTTATTCAATTTACAATGCACAATTCACAGTTCATATTTTTTAGGATAAAGGTATCAGAAACATATGTTAGATCTTTTATAAAAATAATAAATATATAAGTAAAAACTTAATTCGTCTTTAAATAAAACTTATCTTATATATTGATTAACTTCTAAGTTTCAAATAGCAAACATTAAATACTTGGTGAAGTTCACCTCATTTATATTTGAACTTAATATGAAAACCTATATGCTTAAAATCGTCTAGAGTAAACTCTTCTTAATTTTTAATTATAGTCTACACCTAGTACTTGTTATCTGATAAATATTCCTCGTCACCAATAAAATGAAAGTAACTGCGAACTATGCCTTGTGAAGCATGGACTATTAAATTATCTTATTTCTTTGTATTGTTACTGGATAATTTATAGTTCCCCTAATTTGTTGATTTCCATTAACTACTGTTCCCTTATCAGCGATAACCATATCCATTATTGCCTCTTCTCCAATTATACTGTTCTGCATTATTACACAATTTTCTAATTTTGCACCTTTTCCTATAACAACTCGTCTTCCTATAATGCAATTTTTAACTTCTCCTTCTATATACGATCCATTTGCTATTATAGAATTTGATACTAAACTTATATCAGTATATTGTGTAGGTGGCTCATCTTGTGATTTTGTATATATTGGTTTTAAATTATAAAATAATTCTTTATTTATATCTTGATTTAATATATCTAAATTAGTATCAAAATAAGATTTTATTGAATTTATACAAGCTAAATATCCGTTAAATTTATATGCGCCAACTTTAAAATCATTAAGCCTGGATGCTATATAGCTTTTTATTTTTCTATGAATCCCCGTTTTTATGCATTCATGTATCATTTTAATAAATAAATGTGTCTCCATGATATACATTTCCATATTTATTTTTGCATTTTTCTCTCTTCCTATATTCTCACCTATACTAATTACTCTATTATTATCTTCTATATTAACTACTTCACACTCTAAAAATTTTTTATTTGCATCATCTACATCCTTATATATTATAGTAATATCATTTTTAGATTTTTTATGATATTGTAAAACTTTATTATAATCTATATTACAAATCATATATGATGGGCTTATTAATACATATTCCTTTTTACTTTGCTCTATGAACTCTATATTATCTAAGAAATTATGAACATCATCATAGTTTGGATCATAATCTCCGAAATTAAATACTCTAAGTCCATCTTTCTTTCTATGCAAATCCCATGGCCTTCCATTAGTAAGATGATTTATTAAGGATCTTGATTTATTTGCAGTAAATATTCCTATTCCTTCTATTCCTGAATTAGCCATATTAGATAATACAAAATCAATTATCCTATATCTTGCTGAAAGAGGTACTGATGCCAAAGTTCTATATCTTACTAGCTCTCCCATTCTACTTTGGTTTTCATCTAAGTTTATTATTCCCAAACAATTATTCATTCTTATTTACCCCCTTAAAGATTAATTACTTTTCTATCTAAACATATTTCCTTAAAATCTATGGCTGATTCATCAAGTAAGTATTGATATGCACCAATAACTTCTATACTTTTACTATCTCCTACATGACAATTATTATTTATTATTGCATTACTTCCAATTATGGACTTTTCTATAATAACATTATCTCCTATTTGTACATTAGTCATTATTACTGAATCTTTAATTATTGTATTTTTACCAATATAAACACCTTGAGATAATACAGAATTTTCAATTTTACCGTTTATTATACATCCTTCTACAACTAAAGAGTTTACTATTTTAGCCTCTTCTCCAATATAGTGTGCTGGTCTAACTTGGTTTTGTGAGTATATCTTCCAATCACTATCATATAAATTTAAATCATTATCTATTTTTAATAAATCCATATTAGCTTCCCATAAACTTTCGATGGTTCCCACATCTTTCCAATATCCTTTAAATGGATATGCTATTAATCTTCTTCCATTATTCAACATATTAGGTATTATATCTTTTCCAAAATCATTACTTGAATTTTTATCTTTTTCATCTTCCCTTAAAAACTTTTTTAAAATTCTCCAATTAAATATATATATTCCCATAGATGCGTTAGTACTTTTAGGTACTTTAGGCTTTTCTTCAAATTCATATATTGAATTATCTGCCCTAGTATTCATTATTCCAAATCTACTTGCTTCCTCTATTGGAACATCTATAACTGCAATTGTAGCATCTGCATTATTTTCTTTATGAAAATCTAACATTCTATCATAATTCATTTTATAAATATGGTCTCCTGATAAAATCAAAACATACTCAGGTTCAAATCTATCTATATATTCTATATTTTGATAAATAGCATTAGCTGTTCCTTTATACCAATCTCCACCTTTCTCTTCCTGATATGGAGGTAATATAGATACCCCACCATCTCTTCTATCTAAATCCCATGGATCCCCTATTCCTATATGAGAATTTAAATCTAATGGCTTATATTGAGTTAGTACCCCCACAGTATATATTCCTGAATTAGAGCAATTGCTTAAAGGAAAATCGATGATCCTATATTTTCCTCCAAAGGGCACTGCAGGTTTTGCCATATTTTTAGTTAATATCCCTAATCTAGACCCTTGTCCACCTGCTAAAATCATTGCTACAATTTCTTTTTTCCCCATATTTTATCCCCTCTCTTCTATCCCAATCCTAATTAGACATGTATTATTTATTAACATTATTAAATGATAATTCATCATATATCCTTATATATTCCATAGCGGACTTTTCCCAGCTATTATCGGAGCTCATAGATTGTCTTACAATACTATTCCATTTATTTTTATCTTTATAGATTCCTAATGCATATTTAGTTATATTAAGAAGCTCATCAAATCTATAATTTTTAAACCCAAACCCATTACCTGTTCCTTCATATTCATTATAAGGAACCACAGTATCCTTTAGCCCACCTGTTTCTCTTACAATTGGTACACTTCCATATCTAAGCGCTATTAATTGCCCAAGACCACAAGGTTCAAATAATGAAGGCATTAAAAACATATCAGAAGATGCATAAATTTTATGTGCTAGTTCATTGCTAAATCTTATATTTGCATTAACCATCTTAGGATATCTATTTTGAAAACTTTTAAATCCATCTTCATACATACTATCACCAGTTCCTAATATAACAACCTGAACCTCCTCTTTTAATAATTCTTCTAATATATTTATAATTAAGTCACATCCTTTTTGATGTGTTAACCTAGATACTAGACCAATCATAGCTACATCTTTATTTACAGGTAATCCTAATTCCTTTTGTAAATTTTCTTTATTGATTGATTTATTTTGAATATTATCAATACTATATTTAGAATATATATATTTATCCTCTTCTGGATTATATTCTTCATAATCTATTCCATTTACTATACCCTCTAGTACAGAACTTCTATATCTAAGAAGTCCATCTAGCTCTTCTCCATATTCAGGAGTCTTTATTTCCTCTGCATAACTTTTACTTACTGTAGTGATCTTATCTGCATAATTGATTGCACCCTTTAAAAAGCTTACCGCTCCATAAAGTTCTAAGCTACCATTATTAAAAGCTTCGTAATCATACCCAAATAGCTCAGGCAATACTTCTTTACTAAACATACCTTTAAAAAATAAATTATGAATTGAAAATATTGTCTTTATATTTTTGAATTTTTCTTCTTTTATATATTCTAATTTATGAAGTACTGGTACCATTCCAGTTTGCCAATCATTACAATGTACTATATCTGGTACCCAATCTATATGCTTTATAAACTCCAAAACAGCTCTATCAAAAAATGCAAATTTCTCTCCATCATCATAATATCCGTATAATCCGCCTCTTTTAAAATAGTACTCGTTATCTAGCAGATAAAATTGTACCCCATCATATTCATACTCCAAAATACCACAATACTGAGTTCTCCATCCTACATTTACACTGAAATTATCAATATATGTTAAACTTTCTTTAATTTCTTTTTTTATATCTCTATAATTTGGTATTACTACCCTTACATCAACACCTAAATCTTTTAAAGCTTTAGGTAAAGCCCCTATAACATCTCCAAGACCTCCTGTCTTAATAAATGGATGCGCTTCTGATGCAACTATTAAAATATTCAATCTCATTCCCCCTTTTAATGCTAGCTCTTATACTTGTTTTCTAAAATTATTTCTTTATTTACTAGCAAATTAATATCTTCATTTAAATCACTTATAGATAATATTATTGCTGCCATAGGTGGTATTTTTAATGATATAGAGTACTTCCTATTATGATAACTTATATCTTCAGATTCTATTATTTCTTCATTTAATTGATTAGAACCTCCAAACTCTTTATTATCAGAATTAAATATTTCTTTATATTTTGCATTATATGGTACCCCTACTCTAAAGTCGTAATATACCACTGGAGTAAAATTACATATAAATACTAATGTATCTTTAATATCATTCCCTTTTCTGATGAAAGAAAAAATACTTTGGTTAGAATTATCAGCATCTATCCATTCAAAACCAGTATTATCGTAATCTAATTCCCATAAAGCCTTATTTTCCTTATAAAAGTTATTTAAAAATTTACAATAATTTTGTGTTAACTTATGCATTTCAAATTTATCTATTAACTCCCACTCTAGCTCTTCATATTCTCTCCACTCTATAAATTGAGCAAATTCATATCCCATAAATGTTAATTTTTTTCCTGGATGACCCATCATATATGCTAAATATAGTCTTAGCCCGGCAAACTTATTCCAATAATCTCCCCACATTTTATCAACTAATGACTTTTTGCCATGAACAACTTCATCATGTGATATCGGTAGTATAAAGTTTTCTGAATAGTTATACATCATGGAAAATGTCATCTTATTATGATTATGTTTTCTATATATTGGATCTACTTCTACATATTTTAACGTATCATTCATCCACCCCATATTCCATTTAAAATTAAATCCTAATCCGCCATCTTCAATTGGCTTGCAAACACTTGGCCATGAAGTAGATTCTTCAGCTATCATTAAAATATTTTTAAATTCATTAAATATTACTTTATTTAGCTCCTTTATAAAACTTATTCCTTCTAAACAACCATCACCCCCAAATTTATTAGTTTTCCATTCACCTTCTCCTCTTCCATAGTTTAAATACAACATATTAGATACAGCATCAACTCTAAGGCCATCTATATGAAATTCTCTGAGCCAAAATAATGCATTTGATATTAAGAAGCTTTTTACTTCTGGTCTACCTAAATCAAAGTTAGCAGTTCCCCAGCCCTTATTTTCAGACTTCCACTCTTCCTGATATTCGTATGTTGGAGTACCATCAAAATGATATAGACCATGTTCATCTTTGCAAAAATGTCCTGGAACCCAATCAAGAATAACTCCTATTCCATTTCTATGAAGTACATTTATTAATTGTTTTAAACCTTCTGAATCTCCATATCTACTGGTTACTGAGTAATATCCTGTTCCTTGGTATCCCCATGATGCATCTAAAGGATGTTCTACTAGTGGCATAAATTCTACATGTGTATATCCCATTTCATTTAAATATTCAGGCAACTTATCACTTAACTCTTTATATGTAAGAAATTCCCCATTATTAGTTTTCCATGAACCTAGATGCATTTCATAAATATTTATAGGCTCCTTAAAAAGATTTGTTTTTCCTCTTTTATTTATCCACTTCTTATCCATCCATTTAAACTTACATTCGCTTTTTACAATAGAGGCAGTATTCGGTCTAATTTCTGATAATTTAGCATACGGATCTGCTTTATAGATACCTCTTTCATTATTTTTGTTTACAATGTAATATTTATATTTGGCTCCTTCTCTTAAGCCAAGAATAAATATTGACCATAAACCTTTTTCATTTACTTTTTCCATTTTAAATTCATTTATAGGCTTGAATTCACAAAAGTCGCCAACTACATATATTTCACTAGCATTTGGTGCCCAGGTTGTAAATCTTACTCCCCGTTTTCTATTTTCAACAATACAATGTGAACCTAAAAGCCAATAGCTACTATAGTTTCTACCTTCATGAAAGGAATCTATGTCTATATTTATAAGTTGTCCCTTTTTTGCTTTATTCTTTACTTCCTGTGCCATAAAAATCTCCTCCCAAAGTTAACATAATTCTTATGTTGATAATTATATCACCCAATTACATTTTATTCCATAAATTCCATAATACTATAATCTATAAAATATAGTTTTTTTTGATATATATTTACATATTTTTGATAATTAGATGTTTGTAAAACGTCTTCTAACTATGTTATAAAATTATTTAGTATG
>NZ_ASRV01000248.1 GCF_000401215.1 Clostridium sartagoforme AAU1
ATATTATATTACTATTAGTTTTGATAATTAGATTGTTTAGTAAAACTCTTACTAACTTATGTTAATAAAATTATTTAGTATGTTAATTTAATTAATAATTACAATAATCAACAAATAAATTTAAAAATAATATTTTAAGTAAAATTACTTCTAAATTACTATTAAATCTTAAATACTTAAGGTTATATTAAGATTATATTAAGACTTTTCCTACCTTTTTATTAAGTTTTTCTATCTAAAATTATTAATAGTTAGATTAAGGGAGGTAATGATTTGAAGGTTTTAGAGGTAAAAGGACTTAAGAAAAAGCTAGGAAAAAGAGAAATAATAAAAGATATATCATTCTCAATAGAAGAAGGTGAAATATTTGGATTTTTAGGCCCTAATGGGGCTGGAAAAACAACAACTATAAGAATGCTCGTAGGTCTTATCAATGCAAACGAAGGTAGTATTAGTATTTGTGGTCATGATTTAAAGACTGACACAGAAAAAGCACTAAAAGAAGTAGGTGCAGTAGTAGAAAATCCTGAGTTATATAAATATTTATCTGGAAGAGAAAACTTAATGCAAATTGCTAGAATTAGAAATATTTCTAAAGACCAAGTAAATGAAACCATAAAATTAGTAGGTCTTGAACATAGAATAGATGATAAGGTCAGGAAATATTCACTAGGTATGAAACAACGTTTAGGGCTAGCTGCATCTCTTCTTTCTAATCCAAAGCTTCTAATTTTAGATGAGCCTACTAATGGATTAGATCCTTCAGGAATATTGGATTTTAGAGAAGTAGTAAAAAAAGCTGCCAATGAAAGAGGAATGGCTGTATTTATATCATCACATATACTTTCTGAGGTGCAACATCTTTGTAATAGAGTTGCATTCATAAATCATGGGATTATAGAATCAGTAGAGAATGTATTAGATGAATCTATGGATACTAATACTGATATAATTTGTTTAAAACTACTACAAGAAATAGATATTAATAAATTATTATCTATTGAATATATTAACTCTGCTAGAAAAACTGATGATGGAATAGAAATAATCTTATTATCTAATAAAACTCCTGAATTAATTAAGTATCTTGTTAATAACAATTATGCTATACAAGAAGTATTTAAGATAAGAAAAGGCTTAGAGCAAAGATATATGGAATTAGTTGAAGGAGGAATCAGATAATGTTATTAACGCTTATAAAAAATGAATTTATTAAAATTTTTAAAAGATCTAAGACTTGGATTGTCTTTGGATTATTTATAGTATTTATTGGAATAACCGCTTTTGGTACATGGATGAATGACAAAAATATGAAAGAATGGACCTCACCTGAATATCAAATACAGCAAGCTGAAGAACAGTTAGTTCATATAAGAAATGATATAAAGAGAGCAGAAGAAGATGGTGATCAAAAATGGATTCAAAATTCTAAAGAAATAGAAACTAGTCTTTTAAAACAAATAGATATTAACAAAGAAATAATCAAAAATGGTATTTCTGAAGATGCATGGAAAAAGCAGCTGGATGAATCAATTAAGTCTACCGAAAATACAATTAAGCAATATGAAGAAGATGGTATAAGGGAATGGAATAAAAGATGGTACGCCGAGTCAAAACAACAATTAGATGATTTAAAATATCTAAAAAATAATAATATAAAACCCTTACAAGGATGGGAGTATCAAGCCTTTAATTTCTTACAAATGCTTAACAGCTTTTTTGGATTAGGAGTATTAATAGCAGGAATTTCTGTATTTATGAGTGATATGGTTTCAGGAGAATGTACACCAGCAACATTAAAATTCCTACTTGTTCAGCCTGTTACAAGGGGAAAAATTTTATTTTCTAAGTTTATCGTATCAACTGTTACTGTATTATCACTAATCTTAATACCTCAACTGGTTGGAATGACAGTTGTTAATATGACAAGTGATGTTGATGCTTCAAAATATCCTGTTAGAGTTGAACAAAAATATGAAAAAGCATTTGATCAATCATCAGGTGAGATGATAATGAATCAAATTCCAGATACATCAAAAATGATTACTAACACTGAAAATGCATTTAGAACAATAGGATATCAATCATTATTTATTTTATCTGCTTGTTCTATTGTATTCATGATATCAACTCTATTTAAAAGTAGTATGACTTCCATGGCAGTTTCAGTAATATCTACTATTTTCCTATCAATAGGAACCCAAGCAATTAGCTCTATAAGAAATATTAGTCATCTTTTATTTACAACTTATGCTGATGCAGGCAGTCTAGTAACTTCTAAATTAGCATTAATGTATCAAAATCCTAAATTAACAACAACTAATGGAATAATATGCTTGATTATAACAGCAATAATAGCATATACAATAGCACATATTAATTTTATAAAAAAGGATATTTTAATATAATTCAAAAAGAGTACACCTATCAATTTTAGGTGTGCTCTTTTAATTATATAGAGTTACCCATTACTTACAGTAAAATTATCAACAATAGACATATGAAAAAGTGTTAAGGTGTGAATAACTTTCTATTTTTATAATAAAATTGTGAATAAATAAGTGAGCATATATAATCCATTATCCAGATTCTAAATCTTTATAATTTCTTATATAAAAAAAAGACTTAAGATAAATCCTAAGTCTTTTTGCT
>NZ_ASRV01000249.1 GCF_000401215.1 Clostridium sartagoforme AAU1
AATAAGGAAACTCCGTTATATGGAGTAAAAGATTCTTTATAAGAAGGAATACAAATTATTAGCGTAATTTGCATAAGTTCCGGGAACCAAATCGAAGATCTTGATAAGGAAACTCAACTGCGTTGAGTGCGTTCGATATCTAAATCAGAGATTTAGGATCTCACAGCATCTGGTGATGATGGCGTAGAGGAAACACTCCTTTCCATTCCGAACAGGAAAGTTAAGCTCTACAGCGTCGATGGTACTGCATGGGAGACTGTGTGGGAGAGTAGAACGTTGCCAGGTTAACAAAAAGACTTAAGATTTATCTTAAGTCTTTTTTTGTTTTAAATAATAAATTCATATAAAAAATTATTTCTAAGAATACTATTTAATAATTCTCATAAGTTTAAAGTATATTATAAATTTAAATGTTAGTCTATTAGGAGGAGGATTCAATGATATATATAAATAAGAATTCCTTAAAAAAAGATTATAAGAGAAAGTTCCTAGAGATAAATGGTAAAGAGCTAGAAGATGGAACTAAGGAGCAGCAATATGAAGCTTTAGGTAGTTTAATTAGAGATTATGTTGCTAAAGAGTGGCTAAATACAAATAATAAATATAAAGAAACTGGAGAAAAACAGGTATATTATTTCTCAATGGAGTTTTTGCTTGGAAGGCTATTAGGGAGTTCATTAATGAATTTAGGAATACGAGATATCTGTAGGGAAGCTCTCTTGGAATTAAATATAGACTTAGATGAGCTTGAAAATTTAGAACAAGATCAAGGATTAGGGAACGGAGGCTTGGGTAGACTTGCTGCATGTTTTTTAGATTCTATGGCATCATTAAATATACCTGGACATGGTTGTGGAATAAGATATAAGTATGGCTTTTTTGAACAAAAGATAATTGATGGCAAGCAAGTAGAGCTATCTGATAATTGGCTAAGATCAGGTAATGTATGGGAAATACAAAAAAGAGATAAATCTGAAATAGTGAAGTTTGGTGGAGATGTAAAAATGGAAACAATTGATGGGAAATTAACATTTACTCAAGTCAATTATGAATCCATACTAGCAATTCCATATGATACACCAATCACAGGATATGAAAATGAGGTAGTAAATACTTTAAGATTATGGTCAGCAGAGCCTGTAAGTAATGAATTTGATTTTTCATCATTTAGTAGAGGTGAATTTCTAAAGGCCATAGAATACAAAAATTCTGTTGAGTCTATATCATTAGTCTTATATCCAGAAGATTCTTTCTATGAAGGGAAAATTCTGCGATTGAAGCAACAATATTTTTTTGTATCTGCGGGATTACAAAGCATTGTGAGACATTATAAAAAATATAATAGTAATATATATGAGTTAGATGAAAAAATATCTATTCATATAAATGACACACATCCAACATTAGCTATTCCAGAACTCATGAGAATACTATTAGACGAAGAAAAATTATCATGGGAAGAAGCATGGAGGATAACACAAAATACAATTTCCTATACTAATCATACTATTTTAGCAGAAGCATTAGAAAAATGGCCTATAAACATGTTTAAAAAGATATTACCAAGAATATATATGATTATACATGAAATAAATGAAAGACATTGTAAAGATCTTTGGAATAAATATATTGGACAATGGGACAAGATTTCTAGAATGGCTATAATTGCTGATGGGTTTGTGAGAATGGCCAATCTAGCTATAGTAGGTAGCCATAGTGTGAATGGGGTAGCAAAACTTCATACGGAAATACTTAAGAAAAAGGAAATGTCAGATTTCTATTATCTATACCCCAACAAATTTAATAACAAAACTAATGGAATAACTCATAGAAGATGGCTATTAAAAAGTAATCCAGATTTAGCAAATTTATTAAAAGAGACAATAGGAGAGGGATTCATAAAACATCCAATGGATTTATTGAACTTTGAAAAGTATTTAAGTGATAATAATGTATTGGGTAAGCTGAGGAATATAAAATTAAATAATAAAGTTAAATTATCTAAAGAAATATACGGTTCGTATGGAATAAAGGTAGATCCAAATTCTATTTTTGATGTCCAAGTGAAAAGAATTCATGCATATAAAAGACAAACATTAAATTGTTTAAGAATAATGGATTTATATAATAAATTAATAGAAAATCCTAATATGGATATAAATCCAAGAACATTTATCTTTGCAGGAAAAGCAGCCCCAGGTTATATTTTGGCAAAGAATACAATAGAACTTATAACATCAATAGCAAATAAAATAAATAATGATCCAATAGTAAAAGATAAAATTAAAGTTATTATGATGGAAAATTATAGAGTTTCATTAGCAGAAAAAATAATTCCGGCAACAGATTTAAGTGAGCAAATTTCAACAACTACGAAGGAAGCCTCAGGAACCTCTAATATGAAGTTTATGATGAATGGAGCATTAACTATAGCAACATTAGACGGTGCTAATATAGAAATAAAAGATGAAGTCAAAGAAGAAAATATAGTTATATTTGGACTAACAGCAAATGAAGTTTTAGATTATCATAATAATGGAGGATATTCATCTTGGGATATATATAATAGTGATAATAGAATAAAAAGAATTATAGATAACCTTGTAGATGGAACTTATTCATATGATAGAGAAAAATTCAGAGCAATATATGATAGTTTATTAAAATATAATGATGAGTTTTTTGTATTAAAGGATTTTGATAGTTATATAAGAGCTCAAGAAATAGTAAATGAATTATATGGTAATAAACTTAATTGGCAAAGAATCTGTGGAGTAAATATAGCTCACTCAGGTATATTTTCATCAGATAGAACAATAAAGGAATACGCAACTGGAATTTGGGGTTCAGATGTATTGTATAAGAATTTATAAGTTTTTAATTGGGCATATGTAAGTTTACGTTGATTCGTATTAGAGCAACGGGATAAGAAAATTTACATATGTCCACTTTTTTGTAAAAAATCTTTTTACTTAACATATAATTTATATCTTACTCATATTTATTATATAAAGATGATTTGATAGTTTAATAAAATTTATATAAATGAATTAGGGGGGAGTATGATAGATGGGGAGAAAAGAAATTGTAGCAATGATTCTGGCTGGAGGACAAGGGTCAAGATTAGGAGTATTAACAAAGAGATTAGCAAAACCAGCTGTACCCTTTGGAGGAAAATATAGAATTATTGATTTCCCATTAAGCAATTGTTCTAATTCCGGTATATATACAGTTGGAGTTTTAACTCAATATAAACCATTAGAATTAAATGCGCATATAGGAATAGGAGCACCTTGGGATTTGGACAGAAGAGATGGGGGAGTAAGAATATTGCCGCCATACCAGGAGGAAAAGGGTGGTAAATGGTATAAGGGAACTGCAAATGCTATTTATCAAAATATAGAATATGTAGATAGATATAATCCAGAATATATATTGATATTGTCAGGAGATCATATATATAAAATGAATTATGATGATATGTTAGAGTTTCATAAGCAGAAAGAAGCAGATGCTACAATAGCTGTAATAGATGTGCCTATAGAAGAGGCTAGTAGATTTGGAATAATGAATACAAGAAGCGATCTATCAATATATGAATTCGAAGAAAAGCCAAGAGAGCCTAAAAGTACAAAAGCATCTATGGGAATATATATTTTTAAATGGGACATATTAAAAGACTTTTTGAAAGAAGATGAAAATGATATAAATTCAAGTAATGATTTTGGAAAAGATATAATACCTAATATGTTAAAGAAGAATATGAGATTAGTAGCATATCCGTTTAAAGGGTATTGGAAGGACGTAGGAACTATAAGAAGTCTATGGGAAGCTAATATGGATTTATTAAGTTCTAATAACAAGCTAAGCTTATACGATAAGGATTGGAAGATATACTCTGAAAATATAGCAAGACCAGCACAATATATAGGAAGTGATTCAGAAGTTAAAGAATCTTTAATAGTTGAAGGATGCATAGTTCAGGGAAAGGTAGAACACTCAATATTATTTCAAGGAGTGAGTATAGGAAAGAATTCAATAATAAGGGATTCTGTAATTATGCCTGATACTATAGTAGAAGATAATGTAGTAATAAATAAAGCTATAGTAGGTAATAATGCAATAATAAGAAGAGGATGTAAAATTGGCGATGGAAATAAAATAGCAGTTATAGCATCTAAAGAAGAACTTGAAGTTGGAACTACATTAGAGCCAGCTGAAGTATTATAGATTTAAAGAAGATATAGTTCAAAGGGATTATAAAAATAGTAAATTCGTAGTGATGCTCACTAAAGAAAAATCATGGAATACTATTAAGAATATGATATTGAAAAACAATGAGATTTTTATAGAGAAAAATGAAAATGATATTAAATATATGTATTAATAAAATTCAGTTGAAAAATAAATTTTTGAATCCTGAAAAAATAATATGCAAATAAAATAAAAAATATCTAATAGCTAAAAATACTTATCGATAAAGCTATTAGATATTTTTATAATAGAACTTACAAAATATAACATAAGCAAAGGACAACTAATCCACCTGTATCAATATAAGAAAAATAAAGAAATTCTTATATAGTAATAAATAATATGGGGTTAATTCAAATATTTAGCGATATAAACTATATGTAAAAAAAATATAGCATGATATTATACTCTATGTCCTAAGGGACAAAACGTCTTACAAAGTTATTTAAAAGTCAATAAAAAAATAAGTTGACAGATTAATATAAAGATAGTAAGATAATGAAGTCGCTTAAAAGCGATGAAGAAAATGGTCTTTGAAAATTGAACAGAAAATAAGTTAAGTAAAATAAACCAGCAATTCTTTTAGAAGTCTTAAGTGAGAATCTAAATTTTAATTTA
>NZ_ASRV01000250.1 GCF_000401215.1 Clostridium sartagoforme AAU1
AGGAATATCTCTACTCTTTCAAGATATTAGTAGCACCATATTGGAATGTAAATTAATGTTAATGATGGAAGATTATATACTGATTATAGTATATTAGTAGCACCATATTGGAATGTAAATCTTGGTTGTTTATTCTTTTTAATTCCATACTTAAATATATTAGTAGCACCATATTGGAATGTAAATATATTCTGTTCTAGCCATTCATCTAACTTAGATAAATATTAGTAGCACCATATTGGAATGTAAATTTGCTATTAGTTATTTTATTAACTGTAGCTTGTACATATTAGTAGCACCATATTGGAATGTAAATAGAGGAAGTAAAGTTAAAAATCATCTTCAAAGTGAAATATTAGTAGCACCATATTGGAATGTAAATTAAACACAAAAAACATATTTATCATAAAATTTTGTCATATTAGTAGCACCATATTGGAATGTAAATAGCTATAAGATATTCCAAATCTTCTTTACTCCAAGGATATTAGTAGCACCATATTGGAATGTAAATAGTTTCATAGTAGACAACTTATAGGAATTTTCTCTATATATTAGTAGCACCATATTGGAATGTAAATATTTTTATAGGGGGAGATCAAACATGGTCATAATTAATATTAGTAGCACCATATTGGAATGTAAATCTTGTACTTCTTTTAAAGGCTTTTCTATTGTTGCTTGATATTAGTAGCACCATATTGGAATGTAAATTTTTTATTTTGGAATATTTTAATTTATAGTTGAATACATATTAGTAGCACCATATTGGAATGTAAATATATCAATAAATGCCGAGTAATCTTTATTAACAATGATATTAGTAGCACCATATTGGAATGTAAATTTGCCAGGCTTTGCTACAAACATATAAATACCCCAAATATTAGTAGCACCATATTGGAATGTAAATGTTCCGAGAATCAACATACCAAAAGCCCATAAAAGTATATTAGTAGCACCATATTGGAATGTAAATCGAATAACGATTAATTTAAGAATAGCATAAAGGATAGATATTAGTAGCACCATATTGGAATGTAAATTTGTAATCGGCATATTTACTAGCTTTGCGAGGAGTTGATATTAGTAGCACCATATTGGAATGTAAATTAATTTTTTTGTTTTATCAAATTCAGGTGTTAGGTTAATATTAGTAGCACCATATTGGAATGTAAATATGTATGCCCTAACTGATTTGTTAATATAATTATAATATATTAGTAGCACCATATTGGAATGTAAATATAATTACATAATTATAATACTTGGTGTTAGTATAAAGTAGTGGACACATTAAGACGAACTAAGTAAAATAATATTTAGTTAAGAAAGGATGTGTACAATATGGGAAAGGGCAAAAGATATGATCAAGAATATAAGGATATGATAGTAGACTTATATAAATCAGGAATGACCTTAGCAGAGCTAAGTAGCGAATATGGCATTGCAAAATCAACAATTAACGGATGGATCAAAGATGTTAAAGAAATACAAGTAGATGATAATGAAGTTATGACATTAAAGGAAGTTAAGGCTTTTAAAAAAGAAATGGCAAGAATCAAAGAGGAAAATGAAATATTAAAAAAAGCTATGGCCATATTTGCAACAAAAAATTAGATGAAATAATAGAATTTATAGATAGCAATAAAAGTAACCATGATATTAAGACTATGTGTACCGTTCTAGGCGTAGCCAGAAGCACATATTATAAATCTTTTGATAAAACTAAATCTGCAAGAGAATTAGAGAATGAGGAATTAAACGCTGCTATTAAAAGGATCTATAAAGACAATAAAGGAATATATGGTGCTCCTAGGATTCATCATGTACTTAGTATAGAAGGCTTTAAAATATCCTTAAAGAGAGTTCAAAGACGAATGAGCGAACTTGGTATTTGTGCAGTAACTGTAAAAAAATACAAACCTCATTCGAGCAAAAAAGTAGCAGAAGGTTTAGAAAACGTTTTAAAGAGAGATTTTACTACTACTTCTATCAATGAAAAATGGGTAGGAGATATTACATATATTCATACTATCAAAGATGGTTGGTGCTATTTAGCTTCAGTTCTTGACTTACATTCTAAAAAAATAATTGGCTACGCTTTCGGTAAGAGAATGACTAATGATTTAGTTGTCAAAGCCTTAAAAAATGCTTATTACAGCCAATCTCCTGATAAAAATAAGCAACTAGTATTCCATAGCGACTTAGGTTCTCAATACACTAGTAATGATTTAAAGGACCTATGTAAAGAGTTTAATATTCTACAATCATTCAGTAAAAAAGGTTGTCCATATGATAATGCTTGTATAGAATCTTTCCATTCATCAATAAAAAAGGAAGAAATATATAGAAGTACATACCGCACCTTCTCAGAAGCTAATGTGGCTATTTTTAAATATATTGAAGGATGGTATAACAGAAAAAGGCTGCACTCATCACTAAATTACATCACACCACATCAATGTGAATTATTAGCTAGAAGTTCAGCATAAAAAAGTTTGACTTTTTGTGTCCAAGATATTGACATAAGACCAATATTGGAATGTAAATATAGTCAATATTTATTTTTCGACAAATAAAAAAAGCATATTAGTAGCACCATATTGGAATGTAAATATAAGTCAATTTGGGTGGTTAGATAGATACAATACTATATTAGTAGCACCATATTGGAATGTAAATTCATCTAAATATTCGTCATATTTTTCTAAGTCATCTATATTAGTAGCACCATATTGGAATGTAAATGTAGAAAATGAAGAAGAAGGCGATATTGAAGCTCCATATTAGTAGCACCATATTGGAATGTAAATATTATATTTGGTTATGATGAGTTACAAAATGAATTTAATATTAGTAGCACCATATTGGAATGTAAATACAGAATTAATACTAAAACTATATAAATATGAAGAAATATTAGTAGCACCATATTGGAATGTAAATTAATACATTATTTCAAATTCATCACCTGCAAGATAACATATTAGTAGCACCATATTGGAATGTAAATCAAAAGTGCATCATCTACAAGTGCTATAGCTTGAATATATTAGTAGCACCATATTGGAATGTAAATGTATAGAGTTAGCGTCAGCAACGTTGCCTTCTCGATATTAGTAGCACCATATTGGAATGTAAATTACTTAAGATAAAATTCAATTTGAGCATAAGGAATCATATTAGTAGCACCATATTGGAATGTAAATTATTTCCTTACATTTCTCTATAATTATATTCTTAAATATTAGTAGCACCATATTGGAATGTAAATACTAAGGCTATTTTCTCTGTTCTTGCTGGAAATTTGATATTAGTAGCACCATATTGGAATGTAAATATAATAATATCTGAATTATTATCTATTTGTGTAATTATATTAGTAGCACCATATTGGAATGTAAATCTGGTTCTAGCAAATCTATATACATTTGCTACATAAGATATTAGTAGCACCATATTGGAATGTAAATTGAGGATGTAGGCATTACATTGAAAGTTTATGCTAAATATTAGTAGCACCATATTGGAATGTAAATAAACTTATTTTATGGACAGATAGAGGAGCAGCAAGACATATTAGTAGCACCATATTGGAATGTAAATTTAATTACACTAGCTGAAACTTCTAGATAAAAAGAAATATTAGTAGCACCATATTGGAATGTAAATGAAGCAGTAATTGCAAATAAAGTATCTAAACTTAGATATTAGTAGCACCATATTGGAATGTAAATTCAAAAATAAAATTCTATGTTGATGGTAGATTTTTAATATTAGTAGCACCATATTGGAATGTAAATTCTTTTAATTCGTAACAAGTTGTATCGTTCATTGAATATTAGTAGCACCATATTGGAATGTAAATAAGGTGAGTAAATTCATAAAATATATCAAACCCTTCATATTAGTAGCACCATATTGGAATGTAAATGGTTTTATTCCTTTGCCTACTGAAACTATAATGGAATATTAGTAGCACCATATTGGAATGTAAATGATTCAGGACTAGGATATTTAAATCTTAAACCACATATATTAGTAGCACCATATTGGAATGTAAATTTTAAGAAAATTGATTACTGATTGTTTTATTCCTTCATATTAGTAGCACCATATTGGAATGTAAATCTTACTGACTTAATAACTTCATCCCAATTTTTAAAAATATTAGTAGCACCATATTGGAATGTAAATGTGAACTTGCAAATAAATTTTATAAAATAGGTTCTTAATATTAGTAGCACCATATTGGAATGTAAATGAAGTTAATTATAAATTCCAATTAGGCTTATGCTTAATATTAGTAGCACCATATTGGAATGTAAATTCGTCGTCCTCTAAGGTTATAAAGTCCTTTTGTCGCATATTAGTAGCACCATATTGGAATGTAAATT
>NZ_ASRV01000252.1 GCF_000401215.1 Clostridium sartagoforme AAU1
AGTTCTGATCCAGAGTACCACGAGACACGTGAAACCTTGTGGGAAGCAGGGAGGACCACCTCCCAAGGCTAAATACTACCTGATGACCGATAGTGAAGCAGTACCGTGAGGGAAAGGTGAAAAGAACCCCGGGAGGGGAGTGAAATAGAACCTGAAACCGTGTGCCTACAACCGGTCAAAGCCCCATATGAGGGTGATGACGTGCTTTTTGTAGAACGAGCCAACGAGTTACGGTATGTAGCAAGGTTAAGTACTTAAGGTACGGAGCCGAAGGGAAACCGAGTCTTAATAGGGCGACTAGTTGCATGCCGTAGACCCGAAACCGGGTGACCTATCCATGGCCAGGTTGAAGCGGGGGTAAAACCCCGTGGAGGACCGAACCACGTTGCTGTTGAAAAAGCATGGGATGAGCTGTGGATAGCGGAGAAATTCCAATCGAACTCGGAGATAGCTGGTTCTCCTCGAAATAGCTTTAGGGCTAGCGTCGGATATGAGTAATGGAGGTAGAGCACTGAATGGGCTAGGGGGCATATCGCTTACCGAACCTTATCAAACTCCGAATGCCATATACTATGAGTCCGGCAGTCAGACTGCGAATGATAAGATCCGTAGTCAAAAGGGAAAAAGCCCAGATCGTCAGCTAAGGTCCCAAAGTGTAAGTTAAGTGGTAAAGGATGTGGGATTTCTAAGACAACTAGGATGTTGGCTTAGAAGCAGCCACTCATTTAAAGAGTGCGTAATAGCTCACTAGTCGAGAGATCCTGCGCCGAAAATGTCCGGGGCTCAAACTTACCACCGAAGCTACGGGCTCACTTTATAGTGAGCGGTAGAGGAGCGTCGTAATCGGGCTGAAGTCGTACCGTAAGGAGCGGTGGACTGATTACGAGTGAGAATGTTGGCATTAGTAGCGAGATGTAAGTGAGAATCTTACAGGCCGAAAATCTAAGGTTTCCTGGGGAAGGCTCGTCCGCCCAGGGTTAGTCGGGACCTAAGCCGAGGCCGAAAGGCGTAGGTGATGGACAATTGGTTGATATTCCAATACCACTATTATCGTTAATATCGATGGTGTGACGGAGAAGGATAGGATGTGCTAGCGATTGGAAATGCTAGTCTAAGCATTTAGGGAGTTAAGATAGGCAAATCCGTCTTAACAATTCTGAGGTGTGATGGGGAAGGTCATTTTGACCGAAGTATCTGATTCCATGCTTCCAAGAAAAGCATCTAGAGAGAGAAGTAGTGCCCGTACCGCAAACCGACACAGGTAGATGAGGAGAGAATCCTAAGGCCATCGGAAGAATTGCAGTTAAGGAACTAGGCAAATTGACCCCGTAAGTTCGCGAGAAGGGGTGCCTGCGAGAGCAGGCCGCAGAGAATAGGCCCAAGCAACTGTTTAGCAAAAACACAGGTCTCTGCTAAAGCGTAAGCTGATGTATAGGGGCTGACGCCTGCCCGGTGCTGGAAGGTTAAGGGGAACACTTAGCGCAAGCGAAGGTGTGAACTTAAGCCCCAGTAAACGGCGGCCGTAACTATAACGGTCCTAAGGTAGCGAAATTCCTTGTCAGGTAAGTTCTGACCCGCACGAATGGCGTAATGACTTGGGCACTGTCTCAACTGCAAATCCGGCGAAGTTGTAGTGCGAGTGAAGATGCTCGCTACCCGCGATTGGACGGAAAGACCCCGTAGAGCTTTACTGTAGCTTAGCATTGAGTTTCGATATTGTCTGTACAGGATAGGTGGGAGACTGAGAAGCTAGGGCGTCAGCCTTAGTGGAGTCAACCTTGGGATACCACCCTGACAGTATTGGGATTCTAACCGGACGCCATGAATCTGGTGACGGGACATTGTTAGGTGGGCAGTTTGACTGGGGCGGTCGCCTCCAAAAAAGTAACGGAGGCGCCCAAAGGTTCCCTCAGAACGGTCGGAAATCGTTCGAAGAGTGCAAAGGCAGAAGGGAGCCTGACTGCGACACTTACAAGTGGAGCAGGGACGAAAGTCGGGCTTAGTGATCCGGTGGTACCTCGTGGGAGGGCCATCGCTCAACGGATAAAAGCTACCTCGGGGATAACAGGCTGATCTCCCCCAAGAGTCCACATCGACGGGGAGGTTTGGCACCTCGATGTCGGCTCGTCGCATCCTGGGGCTGTAGTAGGTCCCAAGGGTTGGGCTGTTCGCCCATTAAAGCGGCACGCGAGCTGGGTTCAGAACGTCGTGAGACAGTTCGGTCCCTATCCGTCGCGGGCGTAGGAAATTTGAGAGGAGCTGTCCTTAGTACGAGAGGACCGGGATGGACTGACCTCTGGTGTACCAGTTGTTCTGCCAAGAGCATGGCTGGGTAGCTAAGTCGGGAAGGGATAAACGCTGAAAGCATCTAAGCGTGAAGCCCCCCTCAAGATGAGATTTCCCATAGCATAAGCTAGTAAGACCCCTTGAAGAACACAAGGTTGATAGGTCAGAGGTGTAAGTGTGGTAACATATTTAGCTGACTGATACTAATAGGTCGAGGGCTTGACCAAT
>NZ_ASRV01000253.1 GCF_000401215.1 Clostridium sartagoforme AAU1
TTTAAGCGACTTTCTTATAATATCATCATAATTTTATTATGTCAATATATTTTTTATTATCCTTTAAAATATTTGACTCGCTTTAGACGATGAATAAATGTTATCACTAAAAAAACTTATTGTCAATATATTTTCTTTTATTTTTTAATAAAATTATACTTTCACTATGAATTTATCTTCAATATGTTTGTTTTATGCCTTTTTTCGATTTTATATACTCAAAAATTATATTTAAAATTATATCTTAATTTTATTAATATACTCTAATTTAATAGTTAACCTTGTATATTATCTATCATGCCCTAATGCCTTTATTATTATCAGTGCAGTATCCTCTATTGCTCTTTGAGTAACATCTATAGTCTTACAACCTAATTTTCTCATTATTCTATCTGCAAAATCAAATTCTTCTAATATTCTAGCATCACTTGCATATTCTATCCCTGTAGGCATTCTATGAAACTTATCTAATCTTCTTTTTCTTATTTCTATTAATTGTAAGGGGTTTATTACCAATCCAAATATTTTTTTCTTATCTACTTCAAAAAGTTCATTTGGTATTTCTACTTCCGGCATAAGTGGTATATTAATTGCTTTTATTCCTTTATTAGCTAAATACATACATAATGGTGTTTTAGACGTTCTTGATAATCCTATAAGTACAACATCCGCATTCTTTAATCCTCTATAGTCTTTGCTATCATCATATTGCATAGCAAACTCCATAGCTTCAATTCTTTTAAAGTAAACTTCATCTGTTTTTCTCATTGCACCTGGATTATTGTCTGGCATTCTATTCAATATTGATGAAGTCACATTTATTATTGGACCCAATACATTTATTACAGATATATTTTTTTCTAAGCATTTTTGAGTCAAATATTCTCTTACATTAACAGTTATTATAGTTGATACTATTATACTTTTTTCGTTATTGGTAACTTCAGTTATCAATTCTTCAACATCTTCTAAACTATTTATGTAAGGAATTCTTTTTACTTCTACCTCTCCTTTAAATTGACTTGCCGCTGCCATAGCAACTTGCTCAGCTGTTTCCCCTATAGAATCTGAAACTGCAAAAATTTTTAACACTTAAAATTCCTCCTATGATTCGTATTATTATTTAGTATTAATATAAATAACCTAAATATTCAGTATTTTATTTTTTAATTATATCAGTATTTAAAATAATTTGTTATCCTTATATGAATTTTATATTTACATATGATAAAATCTTAATATCTTAAGTTTTCTGTAGGAGGATATCATGACAAATAAATTTAATAAAGATAAATGGATTACGATAGGAATACTTCCTTTAATGTGGCTATTGTACTTTGCATTTGAAATTATAACTGGTAGAGTAGATAATTTTTATACCCTAATTATGAACTTGTTGTTGACTATTTTATTTGCCATTACAGGTTGGATAATATATATAGTATCAATCAAATATCCTAATGGTTTTAACAATAAGATAATATTATTAATCTTTTCTGTACTTATGTTAATAGATCAAGGATTAAAGTTGATAATAAAATTATTCTTTTTTGAAAGATATTTTGAACTTATACCAAACTTCCTCTCCTTTGATCCTATAATTAATACTGAGGGGTCTTGGCTTAATGCTAGATTTGGTTTTGGAGTAGGATTTACTACATTAATCATATTTAATGCAGTTTCTGTGCTTTTATTTATAGAGATTTATAGATATTATTCCTATCTCAAAAATAAAAGTTTCTGGGCAGATATGACATTTTTATTTGTTACATCTGGAGCATTATGTTCATTAATAGATAAAGTATTTTATGGTGGTAGCTTGGATTTTATAGGGATAAGTAATCTTTTCATAGCTGATGTAAAAGATATGTATATTAACTTAGGTATATTATTCTTTATAATGTTAATTTATCTTGGTGGATATTTTAAAGAAGAAGATTCTTCAACTTTAAAAGATGATTTAAACTCTATAAAGAAATTTTTAAAGTTTGTAAAAAAAGATATTCTAAGAAAATAAAAAAGAAAGAGGTGATTATCATCTCTTTCTTTTATTATATATAATGCTAAGCAAGTTCTTATTAAAAAATCACTTCATTAAATGAAGTGATTTTTGGTGGCTTACCCGGGAATCGAACCCGGTACACCTTGATTAAAAGTCAAGTGCTCTACCGATTGAGCTAGTAAACCTTATGACCTGGCAACGTTCTACTCTCCCACACAGTCTCCCATGCAGTACCATCGACGCTATAGAGCTTAACTTTCCTGTTCGGAATGGAGAGGAGTGTTTCCTCTACGCCATCATCACCAGATATTTTTCTCTCAACAAGAACTTATTATATAGACTTATTACCCATATGTCAACATAATTTTTGAAAATAATTTGTTTTTTTATTTCTAATATAAATTAATTTAACTTTACTAATAAATTTGTAAGTTATATTGTAGCATTTAGTCATTTTTATATACATATATCTTAATATAAAATGCTATTAAAGAATTGTATATTTCTTTAATAGCATTACTATTATTTATTGTTCAATTTACTTATATATTCTCTTATTGTATCATTAGACTTTTTAAATTTTTTAAGTTCCTCTTCTGTCATTTCTATTTCTACTACTTCCTTTGCACCTTCACTATTAAGTACTACAGGTACTCCAGAGAATACTCCATATTCACCATATTCACCATCTAATAATGTGGATACTGGTATTATTTTATTTTCATCATTTAAAATAGCCTTTATTATTCCAACCGTGGCAGCAGCTATAGCATAATATGTTGTTCCCTTTCTGTTATAAACTTCCCATCCCGCTTGTGCAGTTTCCATAGCTAACTTATCTAAATCTATATCTCCAGCTCGATCTTTATTATCTTTTATAACTTTACTAAATGGTTTTCCCCCAACATAAACATGAGACCATGGAACCATTTGAGAATCACCATGTTCACCCATAGAATACGCTTGAACACTTCTTGGATCAACATTAAATAAATCTCCTATGAAATTTTTTAATCTTGCTGAATCAACAGATGTTCCTGTTCCTATAACATGACTCTTTGGTAGTCCAGATAGCTTATAAACATAATGCGCTATTATGTCAACAGGATTTGATACCACTATAAAGTGGCCCTTAAATCCACTTTGCATTATAGAATCAACTATTGACTTTGCTATTTTAGCTGATAGATCTAAAGTATCTAACCTTGTTTGCCCTGGTCTTGGGGGCGCTCCTGCAGTTATAACTATTATATCAACATCTTTACACTCTTCATAAGAACCTACTTTTATTTTTGTATTTCTATTTAGGTATTCTATACAATGTTTTAAGTCCATAACTTCCCCAAGTGCTTTTTCTTTATTTATATCTATCATAACAACTTCATCACAAACACCTTGAGTTATTAAACTAAATGCAGTGCTAGAACCAACTAAACCTGTTCCTACTATAGCTACTTTTCTATTTTTTGAAATCACTTATATCCCTCCATAACTAAATTTCCATTTTTAAATTATATATTACTTTTGTGCCATTAGAATTTTTTTTAAATACTAGTATATTAAAGTTATTGTTGTTTTTTTATATAACATAAAATTTAACTCCCATTTATTAAAAATAAATTGAATAATTCTTATAAAACTTATCACATTTATAAATATTATAAGAAGAATCTACTATTATCCAATACTTGTTCATTATTATTTTTTAAATAAAAAAATCCTAAACAAAAGTTTAGGATTTGGTGCGTTATCAGGGGATCGAACCCGGGACACCCTGATTAAGAGTCAGGTGCTCTACCAACTGAGCTAATAACGCATAAT
>NZ_ASRV01000254.1 GCF_000401215.1 Clostridium sartagoforme AAU1
ATACTCTTTGGGATATAACCCTTTAATTATTCAACTAATAAGTTTATTTTAATTTTATATATTTAATTATCCTTAGGTAATTCACCAAAACGTCCTACTGTTTGATTATCACTTAATCTAGTAATGAATCCACTAGAACCATTGAAGTACACTTCTCCATTATTCATATTTACATAAAAACATCCTCCTGGAAGAATTTCTCCATCTTGTAAAGCATTAATTATATAAAATTTTTCAGTAGGAAAACCATCTAAAATCTCACCAGCTTCTAGGTTTCCATAATATTGATATTGAAGGTGATTACCATAAACCTCTTCTACTTTATTTACTGCCTCATCTGCAGTTATGCTTTTAGACTGTACAGTTTGTTCATTAATGTTTTCTTTTATTTCTGTTGATGATTTATTGGTAAATACTCCCTTTTCACTATCAAACTCCCATTCATAAATATAATTTAATCCATTGGTATTATCATATACGGAGCTTTCAAAATTATTGTCAGAAACCTGTTCTATAAAAGTAGCTGTATTTAAATATTTGCTTTTATGCCCTGAATTATCAAATAAAATAGGTTCTAATTGCTTATTATAAATATAGTAAGCTTGTAATATCATTAAGTTACTACTCATCGGATTTGTAACTATCAAAATATCTGGTTCATTTTCTTTACTATTGCTAATGATCTTAAAATTTTCAGTATTTAGATTTAATGTAAAATTACTTTTTTCATCATTTAAATATATAGTAATCTTATTTATATCCTCTGTTCCTTCTTTATTGTAATTAATTTGTAAATTTCCTTTTAATACAATATCTCCTACATTTCCAATAAAAGATGGTGATTCTTGGACTTCGTATGTTCCATTATCAGAAAAAATTTTAATTGTATATTTCTCTGAATTACTATCCCTCATACTACCTGTAAAAATACTTTCCCCACTTCTTTCAACCTCTTTATTTGATGAATTATTATATTCTATTGATTCAAGTTCTATTCTACTTGTTATAACATCACCATCATACCACTCTTCTAAAACACGCCCAACATTAGGTGCATAGTATTTTCTCATGTGATACAAAGCATTTTTTGTTTTAATAAATTCATCTACCACTATACATTTATCAAATATACCTGCTTTTGTATTTACAGTTTCATTTGTAGAAATTATTTTGTAGTAACCATCTTCCTCAATCATACTCTTCCATTTCAAATTAGAAGACAAAATAATTTCACTTTTACCTGTTGAATCTAAATGATATAATTCATTGTCAATAACCTTATATTGTACATTAACATACTCATTTAATATTTCTGGAGTAATATTAGATGATTCATATAATATCCCACTTTCATTGTTATTAATAAATTTAATATTTTCATAAGTATAGTATACGTAATTTGTTTCAGTAACATGATTTGAATATTTTAATTGTGCTATATTTGAATCAAGACAATATTCTAAAACATTAAACTTATATTTACTTTGTATTAATAATTTATTCGAAATAAAATATCCCCCAAAAACTATAATTAATGTAATAAAATAAGAAATATTATGTTTTTTTTCTTCATATTTCCCCTCCTAGAATGTATTTATCGACCTTGTGAAAAATACATTTGATCCTCAATTTTTATAATTAATTATACACCCACACCATACAATTTTCCATATTTTTATAAACAATGTAAATTAATTTCTTTTTCTTTATAAAAATAAGATCTCTTAAAAATTATCCCTATATTTTCATCAAATCAGTTTTTTAATATCTAGTTATTATCCTTTTTACATCTATATTAATTGGATTTTTCACTAATAAAAGAGTTGGTTCTCTCGTACCAACTCCTAATTTTTTTATTTCTAATCACTTTTTCCAGACTTCAGTAACCTTATCATTTATCACCAATTATATGTATTGCTTTTCTTTACCTTAATTGTATAATCTTACTTTCTAATTTTCTATAATTAAAATCTATATGTCTTTACTTGTAAAATCATATTCTTTTATTTTAGATCCATTTTGCATAATACTCGGATGACTTGATGGACTTCCATCAGGATTAATAAAATAAAAAACTTTATCACTGTATTTTTGTTTTAATAAACTTCTAATTTTATTTTTCCTTTCTCTATATAGTTTTTTATCCTCTTTTCCCCAAGCTATAATTATTATTTTTGATTCTTCAAATGCTTTTACTATCTCATTATCTGTATAGCTATCAAATAGCTCATAATAATCTATATTCTTTAGTTCTTTAGATTTAGTAACAATATATGAAAATATATTAACTACTTTTAATCCACCAAATGTAATTATTTCACCATCTCCACAATCGAGTTCTAAATCAACCAGATAATTAATTATTTCACTTGTTGTATTATCTACTTTTATGTGACCTGCATAACTTGGATTAAGCATAATAACTGTTGCTATCGCTTTATTTTCATCCCATACCCTTTCTAGTAAATATCTATGATTTTTATCCTCTGAGAAAATAGCTTTATTATAAATTGTCGAACTATATTCTTTTATCATTTTTCTCTCCCCCTTTTATTCAATTATAAAATAACTAATTATCTCAGTAAAATTATTCAAAGTTTAATAAATTAAATTACTACACTAACTTTATATAACAACTATAGAAAATACTCTGAATTTCTATTGTCTATATAAAAATTTTATTATTTCAAAATATGAAATACCATTTAATTAATTAACAATGTTATACATAAATTCAAAATTAACTACTATGCTATAATATTCTTAGTTGGTACCAATTAAATACTTTTAATTATAAGATGTATCTATTAACTTATATTAATTAGATCAACATTTTTCTCATAACTAAATCTAAGTAGCCTTTATTCTTATTAGATATTCTTTAT
>NZ_ASRV01000255.1 GCF_000401215.1 Clostridium sartagoforme AAU1
ATGCTTAACATTCGAAAAGAATTTCCAGGGATTGTAGCAAACGATAATGTTACATTACAACTAAAAAAAGGAGAAATTCATGCTCTTTTAGGTGAAAATGGTGCAGGAAAATCTACCTTAATGGGAATGTTATTTGGAATGTATCAACCAGAAGCAGGAGTAATTAAAGTAAATGGAAAAGAAGTTAAAATATCTAATCCAAATGTGGCAAATGACTTAGGAATAGGAATGGTTCATCAACATTTTAAACTAGTAGAGAACTTTACTGTAACAGAAAATATAATTTTAGGTTGTGAACCTAAAAAGTTTTTAACAGTTGATATAAAAAGTGCAGCAAAAAGAATAGATGAATTATCCAAAACCTATGGCTTAAATGTTGATCCATACTCAAAAATTGAAGATATATCCGTTGGTATGCAACAACGTGTTGAAATTTTAAAAATGTTATATAGAAATGCTGAGGTTCTTATATTTGACGAACCAACAGCCGTTTTAACTCCTCAAGAAATTGATGATTTAATCAAAATAATGCAAAACCTTATAAAAGAAGGAAAATCAATAATATTAATTACACATAAGTTAAAAGAAATTAAAGCAGCTGCAGATAAATGTACAGTTATAAGAAGAGGTAAATGTATAGGAACAGTTGATGTTAAAACAACAACTGAAGCAGATATGGCTAAGATGATGGTTGGAAGACAAGTATCATTTAAAGTTGATAAATGTGAAGCTAACCCAGGAGAAGAAGTATTAAGAATAGAAAATTTAAACGTTAAAAATAATAAAAAAGTTTTAGGATTAAAAGACTTTTCTTTAAATGTAAGAAAAGGGGAGATAGTTGGAATAGCCGGAGTAGAAGGAAATGGCCAAACAGAATTAGTAGAAGCTATAACAGGTATGAGAGACGCAGAAAGTGGAAGTATATTCTTTAATGGAAAAGATATTACTAAAGCTTCAATAAGAAATAGAATTGATGATGGGATAGCACATATTCCAGAAGATAGACATAAAAGAGGACTTATTCTTGATTATACAATGGAAGATAACATGGTTCTTAAAGTTTATAAAAACGAACCATTTTCTAAAAATGGACTTATAAATAGAAGTAAAATAACTGAATATGCAGATAACATAATAGAAACTTTTGATGTAAGAGCTGGTGAAGGTGGAAAATCAATGGCTAGATCTTTATCAGGAGGAAATCAACAAAAAGGAATAATTGGACGTGAGGTTCAATCAAATCCAGATTTATTAATAGCTGTTCAACCAACAAGGGGATTGGATGTTGGATCAATAGAATACATACACAAAAGACTTGTTGAACAAAGAGATAATGGGAAAGCTGTACTTTTAGTATCATTAGAATTAGACGAGATACTAAATGTTTCAGATAGAATTGCTATTGTTAACAATGGCGAACTTATAGGAGTAGTAAATGCCTCTGAAACAGATGAAAATGAAGTTGGATTAATGATGGCAGGAATAAAGAGAGGTGAAAGCTAATGGAAAAAAATCAAGGTTTAAAAGCTATTATGGCCATAATATTAGGTCTTATAGCTGGAGCTATATTGATGCTTATTATGGGATTCAATCCTATGGAAGGATATGAGTATTTATTTAAAGGTGGGTTAAAGAACCTAGAAAGAATAGGTAATACCATAGCTACAGCAACACCATTAGTACTTACAGGGCTTTCAGTTGCTTTTGCATTTAAAACAGGGTTATTTAACATAGGAGCACCGGGCCAAATGCTATTTGGAGGATTTTGTTCAATAGCAGTAGGACTATCATTAGATTTACCAAAACTTATATTAGTTCCTATAGTGGTATTAGCAGGTATATTAGGTGGAGCTATATGGGCAACGGTTCCAGGATTATTAAAAGCTAAATTTAATGTTCACGAAGTTGTTTCTTCAATAATGATGAACTGGGTAGCTTATTGGATAGTTTATTACAATATTCCAAGATATTTTAAAGGAGAATTTTTAGAAACTGAATCAAAAATGTTAGCAGATTCAGCAACTTTAAAAGCATCTTGGCTATCAAATATTTTTCAAGGATCATATATAAACTTAGGTATTTTCTTAGCTATAATAGCTGTTTTTATAGTTTGGTTTATATTAAATAAGACAGTTTTAGGATATGAATTAAAGGCTGTTGGATTTAATAGATTTGGAGCAGAATATGCAGGTATGCCAGTTAATAGAAATATAATAATTTCTATGATGATAGCTGGAGCCTTATCAGGACTTGCAGGAGCTATACAATACACAGGTAACTCAAACATAATGCAAATAGGAGTTATGCCAAGCCAAGGATTTGATGGTATAGCAGTAGCTTTACTTGGAGCAAGTAATCCAATAGGAGTTTTCTTCTCAGCATTATTCTTTGGAGTATTGTATGTTGGAAAAGGCTTTATGAATGCAGCAGTAAAGGTACCACCAGAACTTGCAGATACTATAATGGCTACAATAATTTATTTCTCAGCAACAAGTATGATAATGGATAAAGTAATAAAGAAATTTAAGAAATCTAAAAAAGATAATCCAAAAGGTAAAAATAGTTCTTCTGAAAGGGTGGTGGAAAAATAATGTGGAGTATAATAGTACAAATTTTTCCATATGCAATTTCTTTTACAGTGCCTCTTTTAATAACAGCATTAGGAGCACTTTATTGTGAAAGAAGTGGAGTTGTAAATATAGGATTAGATGGACTTATGATAATAGGTTCATTTGCAGGAGCATTAACAGTTTCAAAGCTACAAGCAAA
>NZ_ASRV01000256.1 GCF_000401215.1 Clostridium sartagoforme AAU1
GTAAGCGCTTCAGAAAATGGCGTCTATAATTATTTTTAAGCAAATGATACCCTATCACTATAGAAATTAAATAGTGGAGGGTATTTTATTTATGTCTAGGAAAAATAATTTAGCCCAAATATGGGCAGAACGAATAAAAGCTTGCCAAGCAAGCGGAATAAATGTAAAAGCTTGGTGTGGAGAAAATAATGTTAGTGCTAGTCAATATTATTATTGGATCAGGAAACTAAATAATAGCTCTAATGAACTTGTTGGAGATAATTCAGTTGAATGGGCTGAGGTATCATTAGAACCTAAAAAGAAAAATATCGATAACGGAGGTTCAATTACCTTAAACTACAACGGTTTTAAATTAGAAATATCTAAGAATATTAAAAGGGATGATATAGCAGAAGTTTTAGCTGCTCTAGTTTCGGTATGTTAAATAATATAGCTGATGGTGTGGAACATATTCATATAGCCTGCGGCGCTACGGATTTTAGAAAGCAGATTGATAGTCTTTCAGCACTGGTCAGCCTAAAATTTAATCTAGATCCATTTACTCCAAAATGTTTATTTATATTTTGCAATAAAAGCAAAAATTCTATAAAGATTCTTAGATGGGACAATGATGGATTTATATTGCTTACCAAAAAACTTGTAGAAAAAATGAAATTTCAATGGCCGAAAGACTCCGAAGGAGTAAAAGATATTTCAGCTAGAGAACTTAGATGGTTATTAGAAGGTTTATCTATAGAACAACCTAAAGCCCATAAAAATATTAGTATTAATGAAGAAATTTGTTTCTAAATCTAGCACTAAAAAAGTCGGTAATTGCTTGAAATTACTGACTTTTAGCGCTTATTATGGTATAATATACCTATAATAAGTTCATAAGGGGGTTAGGTTGAAACATGGCTAGAGATGAATATGAAGAACTACTAGAATTGCGTAAAAAAGTTAAAGAACAAGAAGAAAAAATTGAAACTTTAAATTCACAAGTAGAGAACCTAACTCAAGCTATTTTACATAAGAATAAGAAATTATTTGGAGCATCTACAGAAAAAACTCCAATTGAAGGACAAATTTCTTTATTTAATGAAGCTGAAGCTTCAACTGATAGTGGGGCTATTGAACCTACTCCAGAAAATATAATAGTTTCAACACATAAAAGAACTCCAAGAAAAAAAGGAAGTAAAGAAGCTGTTATAAAAGATTTACCTCGAGAAACTGTTGAATGTATATTAGAAGGCGAGGATTCTCTTTGCCCGTACTGTGCAACAGAGATGGCTTCTATCGGTAAAAATGTTGTTAGAACCGAAGTTGAATTTGTTCCACCATCTGTTAAAGTAATTGAATATGTACAATATGTATATAAATGTCCCGAGTGTGGTACTGCTGATAGCAGCGCCGATGTAATAGTAAAAGCTCCTGTACCAAAGCCAGTAATGAAGAGAAGTTTAGCTTCGCCTTCCACTGTTGCAGAAGTTATTTATCAAAAATATGTTAATGGTATGCCACTTTATCGACAGGAACATGATTGGCTCCAAAGAGGATTTAATCTTTCAAGATCAACAATGGCGAATTGGATTATTAGATCTAGCAACGAATGGCTAAAGCCGATGTATAATCTCATGAAAAAAGAGCTCCATAATTGTGAGATTATAAATGCTGATGAGACTAGAATTCAATGCAATAAAGAACAAGGCAGGAAACCTTCTAGCCAATCTTTTATGTGGTTATACCGTTCCGGTGAAAGCGAAGATAAAAATATAGTTATCTTTGAATACACTAGAACTAGAGCAGGTAAGCATGCGCAAGAATTCCTTAAGGAATTTGATGGATTTTTAGTTACAGATGCGTATGCTGGTTACGAAAAGGTTGAAAATATTATTCGTTGCCTTTGCTGGAGCCATGTAAGAAGATATTTCATTGAAAGTATTCCTTTAGATAAAGGAAAGGAAATTCCAGGATCAAAAGGATCTGAAGGCAGAGCCTTTTGCGATAAACTTTTCAAATTTGAAAGAGAATTAAAAACCCTTACGCCTGAAGAAAGGCTTATTAAGCGTCAAGAAAAAAGCAAGCCTGTTCTTGAGGATTTTTGGAATTGGCTTGAAACCATAAATCCGATGAATAATAAAAAGCTTAGTGAAGCTATTACTTATGCTAAGAATCAAAGAGCATATTTAGAGAACTTCCTTTTAGATGGGCGTATTCCCATTTCGAACAATGCAGCTGAAAACTGTATACGTCCCTTCGCAGTAGGTCGTAGAGGTTGGCTTTTTGCAGATACCCCTAAAGGGGCGGAAGCTAGTGCCATTGCCTATAGCATAGTTGAGACTGCAAAAGCTAATAACCTAAATGTGTTTCAGTATTTAAGTTATTTATTTAGATTATTGCCAAATATAAACTCTGCTGAGAACCCGCAACTGCTGGAGCAGTATCTTCCTTGGTCAGGAAGTTTACCTGAATGCTGCTATAATAAGAATAGTAAACAAAAAAATGAGGAGTCCGCTTAACTGCGAGCTCCTTTTAACTATATAGTAATTTATTTATTTTTAAAATACGCTATTTTCTGAACCGCTTAC
>NZ_ASRV01000257.1 GCF_000401215.1 Clostridium sartagoforme AAU1
ATTAATGTCAAGATTATTTTGAACAATTGTGCCAATATTTTTATGTACAATTGTTCAGTTGTTTTTATCTGCCATTTTGGATAGTGCAGTAGCCGTTCTATAAGAGTTTCCTAGAATATTAACAATAGTAGAATGATGGACAAGTCTATCTAAAATAGCGCTAGCTAACATATTATCCACAAATATTTGATTCCAGTCGGACAAATTTATATTACTAGTAACTATTGTACTTTTCTTTTCATAACGCCTATCTATAAGCTGAAAAAACATTTTTGCTTCTTGCTCACCAATAGGTAAATAGCCAATTTCATCAATTATAAGAAGTTTATATTTGCTAAAATGCTTTATCCTATCATCAAGTTTATTCTCTAAATAAGCCTTTTTTAATTGTTCTATTAAATCTTGGCATTTTATAAAATAAGTACTTACTCTTTTCTTTGCAGCAGCAATTCCAATTGAGGTCGCAAGGTGGGTTTTACCCACGCCGCTATTCCCTATTAAAATAATACTACTATTATTTTCTAAAAACCTCAAACTTTCAAAGTCTAAAAATTGCTGCTTATTTATTTTAGGCTGAAAATCAAAGTCAAAATCTTTTAATTCTTTCAGGTGCGGAAAGCCAGCTACTTTAACCATAGCATGTGCCGCATTAAAATTTTTAACTTCAACTTCTTTACTAGTTAATTCGCATAAAGCATCTACAATACTTGTTTTATGATCATTTATTTTATTAATATAATCATCTATCTGAAGGCTCATTTGTGTTAATTTAAGCTCACGTAAGTTCTCCTGTAATTGTTGATAACTGTTCATTAAATTTTTTCATCTCCTCTAAATGTTTAGCTGCATAATTCTTAACGTCTTCTTGATCTGAATTCTTAAAGGTTAATCCCATCATTGCTAAATGATGACCATCATGATAATTTATTTTTTCGTTAGAAACTGTATGTAAAGTTATCAATTTTGGGCCATAATAAACATATAGGTTATTATCAATAACCTTAACAACAATACTTTTACCAATAAAATCAATAGGGACAGAATATAAATTGCCCTTATAGCGAAATAGTGAATTGGAATTGACTTTCGCATTTATTGTTGTATTTTTGTAGTAAGAACATATTTTATCATTGGGTAGTGGTAAAAGATGTTCTTTCTCTTTTTTAAATACTAAAATTGGTGGTATTCCGGTAGCCTGGCATATCCTTGAATTAGCTTCATTTGTTATCTGTTGCATTTTGTTATACAACTGTTCTTCATTATCAAGTAGACCATTATAACTCATTATTTCATCTATAATTCTCATGGGGTTTTCAACCTTTGCCTTAGTGTTTGGCCTTGCTCTAACGCAAGGGACGATCTTAAATCCAAAGTCATCAGCAAACTGCTGAAATTTAGGATTGACTTTCCCGGCAGAACGTTCAGTTCTAGCTTTATCCATCATCGTAGATGCATTATCTATAAGTATTTCTTGAGGAACCCCCCCTAATTCTTCTAATGCATTAGCTAAAAAATCAAATAAATATGCTTGTGATTTAGTTGGACAAACTGCCCAATATTTAAATCTAGAAGCTGATAATATTAAGCTGCCGACATTGAAAATAAATTCTTCCCCATTTCTGAAAGAAAACTTTAAGTCTTCTTTCCAATCAAACTGTGCTTGCTTTCCAAATGGCGTTTCTGATTTTACAGCATCTCTTTTTTTCTTTGGTTTAAAGTACTCTGCAAAATTTTCATGTTTTAAAATATAGTAATTGAAATCGCTCCTTGAGCAATTTAACCCCTTTTCTCTAACCAAATATCTGTAAAGATGAGATTTATAATAAAATATTTGTTTAGTTTCTGCTGAAAGCAGGCTCGAAATGACATCATAGAAATCATCTATTTTTGATTTCTTAGGTTTTCTATCTTTCTTAATATTTCCATCGTAATACTTTTTTACTGTCCTTCTATCTACTCCTAATTCTCTTGCTATTGCACTGAAGTTAGGTTTATCCAAATTATTAACCTCAATTAAAATTTTAAGTTTATATAAATCTTCAACTGATTTCAAAATTATTTCAGTATTAATGTTTTTTGTATAAATCATATTCATCACCATTAATACTGTGTTAAATTTTACCTAGTATTATACATAGAAATATTGGTCACTTTGTACATTCTTATCTTAGCATTTATA
>NZ_ASRV01000258.1 GCF_000401215.1 Clostridium sartagoforme AAU1
AACTCTCTTAAAATATGAGCATTACATACGGCATGATCCCAATTAGAATATTGGCGATAAGCCTTCCAGCAATCGTGGACTGCTGTTCCGATAAAATTAGAGAGAATATTTATATCATCAATGGCTTCTTTACCACATTTTTGATGTGCTTCATAATATATATCATTAGAAGATACGTGGATCCATTGACGTTTTTTATCTATAGATATTCTAGCTTCATCAAAATGAACATCACCTTGAGAATTAATTATTGAGTTTTTTATATTTTTCTCAGCTATTTTTAAGTTCTCATGGCATCAGTCATTAAAATGAACCATTGTTCCTTGACTAAATTAATACTAAACATATCAAAAATTAATTCGGAACCTTTTTTATATGAAATCATCTGGTATTGTGTTAAATAAACTTATACAGCTTTTACTTTCTCTCCATATTGAACACTATTAGTTATTTCATTAGGGAATTTACCGGTACTTTTTCTCCTACACTTTGGGTATTTTTTACTTCTGCTCTATGCTCAATAACTTTAACTTTTACCTATGCTATATCCACAACTTGGCGAATAATGTATCTTTCCGGAGATATATCCTGTAAGGAGTCTTCACAAATATCAATGTATTATTATTTCATCCGGATTATCACTAAGTTCAAGTGTTTACCTTAATGATCTTTCTGGCCACCTTGAGTTTTATCAGATTTAGTTCTTAAACTTTTAGTTTTCTTTTTGAAACCCTCTGACGATGGCGGTTTGCTATTATTATTACTATTTTTATTGACTTTCTAACGATTTTACACATTCATTTAAGACTTTATTTTTCTTAGAAAACTGATCTATATTTGCACTTTGTTCTTTTATTTAATTGGATAGTTCTTTAATCAAACCTATAACTTCAGATATTCTTTTGTTATAGATTTCAATAATTTTGCCTTCGCTCACGAAAGTCACTACCTTATCATTAGTTTTTATAAGACAGTTTTTATAATATCAAAAACTAGTAATAGAACAGTTTTTTAAATTAATAATACCACTTGCATTAAATTTATCTAATAGCTGAATAGTTAATTTTTAAAACCAATTACAGGATCTAAATGGTATATTGATATGGAATGACTTCTTATTACCATTACTTACTATAAACGGGAAAATAAATACTATTCCCCTTGCCATGAATAATTTCTTTGGTGCTTTTTCTAAACAATGGGAGCTTGCTATGGCAGCTTTAATTTTAGCTGTAATTCCTATTATCATATTCTACTTCTTTGTCCAAAAATATATAATTAAAGGAATAGTACAAGGATCAATTAAATAGTTAACTTTTATTCCTATAACAGATATTATGGTTTATACTTATGTATATACTATAAAACCTGTAAAGGAGATTTTATGAAAGACATTTTTACTTATTATATTATTTTTATTAATTTAATTTCTTTTTTAACCATTTATATTGATAAGAAAAAAGCAATAAAGAAAAAATGGCGAATAAAAGAATCCACATTAATTTTTCTTTCAATAATTGGCGGAAGTTTAGGTACTTATATAAGTATGTATACTTTCAAACATAAAATTAGACATTTAAAATTTAATCTAGGTATCCCTATAATAATACTCTTTCAACTTTCCATATACTTCTTATTAAAAAAATAGAATGGTACTTCTTACTATCCATTCTATTTTAAATTATATTAATTTATTTTTAATTTAATCAATTCTTAAATTTATAAAGTATTTAAATATATATATTTAAAATCACTTATTTGAATATCCCAATTTTTAAAGTTTATAATATCACTACTTAAATTATTTATTTTTTTATGATAAAATAATTTATAGGTGTACTATTTTCAAAGCCTAATTCTTCTAGTATTATATGTTCTCTGTTATAAACTGAACAACAAATATTTATAGATTTTATATTTTCCTCAGCAACATCTTTAAATATTTTACATAATAATATCTTATTATATTGTTTATCTACTGAATTTAATTCTACTATTTCTATCTTATCATTATATTTAGTCATTATAAGTGAAGCTAAGACAACTTTATTTCGGCTTA
>NZ_ASRV01000259.1 GCF_000401215.1 Clostridium sartagoforme AAU1
TGTTGAGTGCGTCCGATATCTAAATCAGAGATTTAGGATCTCACAGCATCTGGTGATGATGGCGTAGAGGAAACACTCCTTTCCATTCCGAACAGGAAAGTTAAGCTCTACAGCGTCGATGGTACTGCATGGGAGACTGTGTGGGAGAGTAGAACGTTGCCAGGTTAACAAAAAGACTTAAGATTTATCTTAAGTCTTTTTATTTATATAAAATTATTTGTTTATTTTGTTAAAACCAATCCTTTACTTCTTATGCAAGTACATTCTCTAGCTTCTTGCGTATGCAAGCATTGATATTTTACTTTTTTAGGTGATATTATTTCTTGTGACTTCTTTATGGTCTTTTCTTGTGAATTCATTTAATACACTCCTTATTAATTAATACATATAAACAATATTATATATCAACTAATATTAATTATCAATATATTGATATCATAAGTAAATGGAAAGTATGGTAAAATAAAATATATAACTCATATACAAGTTTAATAAGATTTATATCATATAGAATTTGTATATTTTAGTAATTTAAATTTTTTTCATAACGACATTTTGCATAGAACGCAGCACCTATCATTCCAGCAGAATCTCCAAGTTCAGCAGGAACTATTGAACAAGCTTCTGCTGATATTTTTAAAGCGTGATTTTTTATGACTTCTCTTGTTTTCTTTAATAATCTGTCTCCAGCTTTAGACATGCCTCCACCAATTATTATAATTTCAGGATTATACATGTTTATAACATTTACTAATCCATATCCTAATAATTCACCAGTTTCATATAATGTACTAATAGCAACAGTATCTTCTAAATCAAAAGCCTCAGAAATCATATTAGCTGTAATTTTATTATAATCATGATCTATCCAATCTGAAATAATACTTTTTTCACCCCTATCTAATTTATCTTTTAATGTTTGAATCATTCCAAGTGCAGAAACATAGCGGCCTAAACAACCAGAACTACCACATTTACAAGAACGACCATTACGATACATATTCATATGTCCAATTTCACCTACACTAGATGTGGCTCCATATAAGATATGTCCATCAATTATTATTCCTGCGCCTAATCCGGTACCTAATGTTAATAAGACAATATTATCTTTATCTTTTCCAGCACCAAAATATCGTTCACCATATAGATTAACACGTACATCATTATCAATGAATGTAGGAATATTTAACGTGCCTTCAATAAATTTTACTATATTTACATTTTCCCAATTATAAAAGTTAGGAGAAAACTTTGAAATTCCATTTTCAACATCAAGAATTCCAGGAACTCCTATACCTATACATATAATATCTTTGCTTGATAGGTTATGAGAAGTTAATAATGAAGACACTGTATTAGCAATTTTATTTATTACATAATCAGATCCTAAGATTGCTTTTGTAGGAACTCTAACCTCATGTATTTTAATAAAAGAATTATTAAATAAGGAAGTTTTAAGATTTGTTCCACCTAAATCTATACCTATATAAAACTTGTCCATGAATTATCCTCCATAATAGATTTTAATAATCAATAATAATTCTATAGGTAATATAGAATATTTTCTATGTAAAATATTTTGAAATTACAAACAAAATTATACTTTTTATTGTGTAAGGTGTAATAAGTAGAATATTTCATAAAATAACTACAGTATACTCTGAATAATCTGAAGAGTAAAATAAACATAACCTTGTATATCAATATGAATAAAACAAAGAAAATAAAAGAAATATAAAGTAATTACATAATAATAGATAATAAATAGGTATTTATAAATATTATTATCTATTATTAGATGATATTATGTAATACGTTGCTAGTGCAAATCGAATTAATAAGTTTAAGAAAAATTTAAAAAACTTATTGACAAGGAAATGC
>NZ_ASRV01000260.1 GCF_000401215.1 Clostridium sartagoforme AAU1
TTTTCAGTTTGTTGAAAAACCCCCTGTTTAAAAACAGAGGGTTTTTCTATATATTAATTGTGAATAAAATTTAAAATTGAAAATACCATAAAAATTAACAATATAATATAAAAATAGTGAAGATAGTTTTGTTGCTATCTTCTTCATATTCTGCACTGCTGCAGTTAACAGGCATTGCTCTGAAACTTTTTCGCGTCCGCGGAAGCGAGAATAGCGAAGCCCATGCAGATTTTTTGAATCTGCAAAGCTTCGCTCAACTGTTTCTTTCCTTCTATCGTAAATTCCTTTTCCTTTCTCAGTTCTAAGGAAATTCTTATTATCGTCCTTATGATTTTCCCAAACATGTCTTCTAATTATTTTATATTTAGCTTTATCTCCAAGACATTTATCTTTATGAGGACAACACATACATATTTCTTCAAAACATCTATATTCTTTATAGCCTTCGCGAGTCGTTGTTTTATATATTAATGCAACATTGTTTGGACAAATATATATATCTTTATCATAATCATATATGTACTTATTCTTTGTATACATTCCTTTTTTATGAGGAGAACGCCTATATGCTATAACTGGTATTATCTCTCTATCTGTTATTCCTTTAAAGATAGGATTTGTTGAATATCCTGCATCTAATCCAAGGTACTTAGGCTTTATATTAAAAGCTTCTTCAATTCTATCTATTCTTTTTAATATTGGTTCGCTATCGCTGACGTTACCAGGGGTAACATGCACATCCATAATTATATTATTTTTACTATCTACAGTTCTGTGATCTAGATAAAAGAATCCTTCTGGCTTATTATCTCTCATCATATAGCCACTATCTGGATCTGTAGTACTTTTCTTAATTTCCTTTGTTTCTTCTTTTTGTTTTCTTGGCTTTAAAGGCTTTTTATTATGATTTTCCCTATCCAAATTTACATCAATATCTAATTGTTCTATATATTCTTTAGGTGTTACTTGAACTTCAACTTTTTCTAACTTACGCTTATTAGCATTAGCTTTTATATGTGTTGAATCAGAGTAAAGAATTTTACCACCAACTAAGCCTTTATCCATAGCTTGAATAACTATATTATCGAAAATTTTTTGTGGAATATCAGTACCTTTAAATCTTCTAATTCTGTTTTGACTTATTGTAGATGCATCTGGAATTTTTTCCATAATAGAATATCCTAAAAACCATCTATATGCTAAATTTACTTCTATATCTTTAACTAGTTGCCTTTCGGAGCGTATGCCATAAAGATATCCTATAAATAGCATTTTAAATAAAATTACAGGATCAACTGCTGGTCGACCATTTGTATGACAATACAAATCGCTAGTTAAATCTCTAATAAATAAAAAATCTATATATTTATCTATTTTTCTTAATAAATGGTCTTGCGGAACTAATTGTTCTAACATAACCACTTCCATTTCATTTTTTGCTTCTATTCTTTCGTTTATCATTTATAAAACCTCTATGTAATAAATTAATATATTTTTAATTATATTACATATTTGTATAAAATTAAAGACTGCTAATACTTTGTCAGCAGTCTGGAAA
>NZ_ASRV01000261.1 GCF_000401215.1 Clostridium sartagoforme AAU1
TCATAGGCCCCCTCAAAAAGTTGGACTATTACATTCAATGTAATTATAATAAAAATAACTTAATTGAGGGGGATAAAAATGAGTACAAGATTTATAAGAAAGTTTACTGAAGAAGAGAGAGTTGCTATTGTAATAGAAGCATTAGAATGTGGAAGTAATTCACTTGTTGCTTCTAAATACAATATAAATCCTCAACAGTTATCGAATTGGAAAGGCAATTATAGAAGATATCATCAAACTATAAAGCCTAAAGATTGTAAGGAAAAAGAACTTATACAAGATTATAAAAAGGCTTACTTAAAAGCTATTGAAGAAAATAAAGAAAAGGATCTTGAAATAGCTGTATTAAGAGATTTGTTAAAAAAAAAGAAATAGTTGATTACTATGAATATGCAGAACAATGGATTTCCTGCGGAGCACCGGTAAAAAGTATTCTACGAATACTTGGACTTAATAAATCTACTTACTATAGAAAGAAAAAGATACAAGGCCCAAATAAGCAAATTATTTTTAAAGACCGTTCGTATATACCGGGGTTTAGCTATAATAACAAAAATCAAAAAGTTAATGATATATTAATTCAAAAATATATTTCAGAAGTTAGAAGTGATGAATTTGGAAAGTATTACGGTTATAAGAAAATAACCTCAGTACTTAATAGAAAATATTCATTAATTATAAATAAGAAAAAAGTTTATAGGCTAATGAACACTATGGGAATACTACATGAACGTACTGAAAGAGTTAGAAAGTATAAAAGAATATGTAAGAATCATAAGGTATCTAATTCAAATCAGTTATGGGAAATGGATACTAAATATGTGTTTATTGCTGGAACAAGAGAAGTTGCTTATTTAACTTCAATTATAGATGTTTTTGATAGGAGTATCATTGCTTATGATCTTAGCTTATCAGCTAATGCTTCTGCAGCTGAAAGAGTAACAATAACAGCCTTATATAATAGAAAAATCAAGGGGCATGTCAATGGGCTTACGCTTCGAACTGATAATGGATCACAATTTATAGCGCACAAGTTTGAAAAACTGTGCCTTAAAGAAAATATTATGCATGAAAGGATTCCAGTTCACAGTCCAAATTACAATGCTCATATTGAATCATATCATAGGTATCTTCAAGATGAATGTCTTACAGGAAAAATGTTTTTAACTTTTGATGAAGCAGAAGATACTATTGAAAGATATGTTAATGGATACAATACAAAGAGAGTTCATTCATCAATAGATTACAGAACTCCAAATGAGTTCTATAATCTAAAGAATTGTAATTTTAAGAATAACTTAGTAATCAGTGTATAAGGTCCCATTTGAGGGGGCCAATCCGA
>NZ_ASRV01000262.1 GCF_000401215.1 Clostridium sartagoforme AAU1
TTAATAATATTACTAGCTTTTAGACAAGATATATATTATGATTATAAAAAATACTAATTTGAGGTGGTAACTATGACAGTTTATGCAATAACATTTTATTTAAATGAAGATTCTCATTCATGTGATTGTGATTCTCACGATCATAATCATGAACATCATCACCATCATCGTGATGACTATGATATAGTTGGAACTATAAAAACACTTGGAGCTTGGGCTAATTTTATGCCTGATAGCTATTTAGTTAAAACTGATGTTTCAGCTAAAGAAATAGCAGAAAAAATTAAAGCATTCTTACAGCCTAATGATTTACTTTTTGTAACTAAAGTTGATAAGGATGATGTTGAATCTTTAACTCCTGGAGTTGTAGATTGGATAAAAGCTTAATTGTGAAAAGTTTAAAGAGCTAGATTCATTTTAAATCTAGCCTTTTTTACTTTATAGGAGTTTTTTTCATAAAATATTACTTCATTGATAATAATTTTTTGTTTCATAAAGTCTCTTATATAATTAATTTTAAAATACATCATTATCTCCTATATTATCTTTAGAACTTTCTTATACTATATCTAATTAATTTTTTCTTATATACAATAAAGCTACTATTGTTTTATAATTAAATAAGTTTAAAACTTTACAGAAGGGAAAGATTTGAATTGATAAATGCATTAACTATATTTATTTTGCAGCTTATATACGTTCCACTTTTGACATTAAGGACCACATTTGTTGTAAAAGGTAAGAAGGCTCAAGCTTCAATATTTGCTTTTCTTGAAGCAATAATTTATATAGTAAGCTTAGGCATTGTTTTTTCTGATTTAAGTAATTTTCTTAATATAGGTGCTTATATACTTGGATATGGTATTGGAATATATATTGGTGGAATTATAGAAGAAAAGCTTGCTATTGGATATAGGACTATCCATGTAAATTTAACCAGCTATAATCAAGAATTAATTGATAAATTAAGAAGCTTAAATTTCGGGGTAACTACTTATACCGGTGAAGGAATTAATAAAGAAAAAAGATATCGACTTGAAATTGTCTCTCATAGAATAAGAGAAAGTGAGGCTATCTCAATAATTCAAACTTTGGAGAAAAATGCTTTTATAGTTTCTTATGAGCCTACTCAATTTAAAGGTGGATATATTACTAAACATCTAAAAAACTTTAATAATATATTAAATAATATATTATTAAAGTTTTTTTAGATGTTTAAGTAATATATTACACCTTAAATTGAGTAGGCTCATAAGAAACTATAAAAGTATTTTTCTCCAAAGTTTGAATTATTGAGATAGTCCTC
>NZ_ASRV01000263.1 GCF_000401215.1 Clostridium sartagoforme AAU1
TTCCAATATGGTGCTACTAATATTAGCTTTAGTTCCATTTATAAATCCTTGTATCTTTATTTACATTCCAATATGGTGCTACTAATATTAAAATAGGAAATAAGCAACTATTAATAATAGATATATTTACATTCCAATATGGTGCTACTAATATAAAGATGTGTTGATGGTTATGCAGTACAAGTATTTACATTTACATTCCAATATGGTGCTACTAATATTAGTAAAAGTTCCTGTTCCTGCCATTTTAGACTTAAATTTACATTCCAATATGGTGCTACTAATATAACTACATTAGCACTAACATTAACAACCTTTGATATATTTACATTCCAATATGGTGCTACTAATATATAAAATTCCATCATTTCTAGAGAATGAATATAATAAATTTACATTCCAATATGGTGCTACTAATATCGTTGAAGACGTATAACTACTTAAATCTTTTTTTTCATTTACATTCCAATATGGTGCTACTAATATGAACGTAATTGAACAACTATACGAGGAGTATTAATATTATTTACATTCCAATATGGTGCTACTAATATCTACCATTTCTTATATACTCTAAGTCTTGATCTAAATATTTACATTCCAATATGGTGCTACTAATATATAAGAATAAAGGGTGCTTAGGCACTCTTTTTGATTTATTTACATTCCAATATGGTGCTACTAATATTATGATATTTATAATAATTTAATTTCTTATAATAATATTTACATTCCAATATGGTGCTACTAATATAGCTTATATGCTTACTCTTACTGTTCCTTCTATAGAATTTACATTCCAATATGGTGCTACTAATATCAAATTTTTGTTACTTTATCTTTACTATTTGTTTTAATTTACATTCCAATATGGTGCTACTAATATGCACAAGCTATTGCTATTGTAGATGATATTTTCTTTATTTACATTCCAATATGGTGCTACTAATATATCCGTGTATATGCCAAGCATTATCTTTATGAGTTTCATTTACATTCCAATATGGTGCTACTAATATCTTTTCTATTTTGAGTAAGTAAAGTCATTAATTCAATATTTACATTCCAATATGGTGCTACTAATATCTAATTGCTCAAAGTTTTCTCTATCAAATACCCTAAATTTACATTCCAATATGGTGCTACTAATATTAATTGATCAAGGAAGATATGATATTAAGTGTCCATAA
>NZ_ASRV01000264.1 GCF_000401215.1 Clostridium sartagoforme AAU1
GGCAAAAACAGATAGCTAATAAAGAAATAAATGAAACTAATATAGCTAGCTTTTTGCTTTTATTTAAATTTCCACTTGTGGATTTTGATTTAAATTATTAATTTGAATTATCCATATTTATCACTCCTTGTTACACTTATTTGGTAATAATAGTAACAAGGAGTGATAAATATGGATAATTCAAATAATAATTTAAATTCAAAATCCACAAGTGGAAATTTAAATAAAAAGCAAAAAGCTGCTATATTAGTTTCATTTATTTCTTTATTAGCTATCTGTTTTTGCCTAAGCTATTTTATAACGGATTATTTTACTAATCCTAATAGATTAATTAATAATGAAGAAGCTGAAAATAAAACTGTCTATAGTGAAAATGATAAATATTTAGATGATAATATTTATATTACTTTAAAAACAAATGATAATATAGATATGTCAGAAAACTTACTAAACTTAAAGAAAAAATTAAATTTAGATGATAATCTTACTAAAGAGGCTTTATCAGAGAAACTTTCTGATGATGGATACGCTCTTTATGAATGGGATAATAATAAATTAATTTACACCCGTGATTCATCTACAGATATTAATAAATTTGAATCAAATAAATATTATTTAGGTGAAGAAAATGGATATATAAGCTTATTTAAAACAGATTCAAATGGAAATATAATAGAATCTGAAAAAAAGGTTTACTCAAATTCAAAACCACTAGCTAATTTGCCAGAAATAGATCAAAATTATATAAAAGAAAATAAATTCTCATTTGATACAAAGGATGAAGCATTACAAAAATTAAGCGAAATGATTTCCTAATTATTAAAATATTTACTTTACTTAAATTATGTATATAATTTAAGTCTTAAAACTGCCGTATAAACTTGACTCTATCACGTTTATACGGCAGTTTTTTATTAACTTTTTATTTAAATTTCTTTATTATATGGAAATTCCTTTTTAATTTATTAATATATAGAATAACATAAATTATTAAGGGAATAAATAAATTATATAAATCAAAATAGAATCTATATTTTTCTTTCTATTTTGATTTTTTTTTCACATTTTAAGAACAAAATAGTATAAATATAATATGTTATT
>NZ_ASRV01000265.1 GCF_000401215.1 Clostridium sartagoforme AAU1
GGAAAAGTTGAAGCTTTAGCAAGGCTCACTAACCGTCTAGCCGTTTATAACGGCGAATTTGAAGATTATGCTGATTTAGAAGGAATAGTAAATGATTTTATGGATGAAATAAATAATGAAATTTCTCAAGCAATAAATGAAATTCCGTTGAATCTTTTGAAAAAAGATAAAGAGTATCTTAAACCATTACCATCATTAGATTTATTGTGCTCATATGTCTATCGCGAAAAAGAATATAAAGTTACAAAAGAATCTATGATTAATTACAAAGGTAAAAAATACTCTGTTCCAACCAAATACATTGGTTTTAAAGTTAATATTATCGAAACTAGTGACGGTAATATTAGTATTTATTATAATCAAGATTTTATTATCTGTCACTCGTTAACTGATAAAAAATATAATTATAAAATTGGTCATATGCACGAAATACTGAAGTCTGATGCTTGTAAACATCTATCGGATGATCAAATAGGTGATTTTATAAAAGAAAATATGGCTTTAATGGATGTATTATTAGGAGAGTGATTATAAAATGTATGCAAAACTTATGAATAATTTAGAAGCACTTAAGTTAGAAAAAATGTCGTCATATATACCGACATATCTTAGTATGGCTGCTCAGGAGCAGATTCCGTTGTTAGATGCCTTAGTGCATCTAACAGATAAAGAAATAGTTTATAAAAATGAAATGGCATCAAAAATCCAAATAAGTGTCGCCGGATTTCCTTTTGTAAAAAGAGCTGATGAGTATGACTATAGTTTTCAACCTTCAGTAAATAAGGCTCAAATTCAAGACCTATGCTCATTAAGATTTATTGATAATAAAGAAAATATATTATTTTATGGAACTCCAGGTGTCGGCAAAACACATTTAGCTACCGCTATCGGAATAGAAGCTGCAAGTAAAAGATACCTTACTTACTTCATTAGCTGTCATGATTTAATTCAGAACTTAAGAAACGCGTACAATGAAAATAGACTAGAATCTAGACTTAAACACTACAATAAATATAAAGTTCTTATTATAGACGAAATTGGTTATTTACCTATAGATCAATTAGGTGCAAATTTATTTTTTCAGCTAATAACT
>NZ_ASRV01000266.1 GCF_000401215.1 Clostridium sartagoforme AAU1
CCCCACAAGGGGGCACAAATATTAGTAGCACCATATTGGAATGTAAATTATTTTGTTATTAATATAATTATATAACAAAATATTTATATTAGTAGCACCATATTGGAATGTAAATGTTATAGCTGAAAGAATAGCTTTAATAGCATTTAAATATTAGTAGCACCATATTGGAATGTAAATTATTCATCAAGAACATAATCATTATCATTTAATACAATATTAGTAGCACCATATTGGAATGTAAATTCTTATTAAATGCTTCTATATATTTAAGTTTCCAACTATATTAGTAGCACCATATTGGAATGTAAATGAAGGTGCAGCAGCTTATTATAATTTAAGCTTAGATAATATTAGTAGCACCATATTGGAATGTAAATGAATAGTAATAGGTTTTATATCTGAAATAATAATAGAATATTAGTAGCACCATATTGGAATGTAAATGCTTGTCTATATCTATTTCAATTAAATTAAAGTTCTTATATTAGTAGCACCATATTGGAATGTAAATTAATAATAATTGGAATCACTGCTTTAATTGCAACAAATATTAGTAGCACCATATTGGAATGTAAATCAAGGTTACGTTGGTGAAGATGGTGGAAAAACTTTAATATTAGTAGCACCATATTGGAATGTAAATTTATTTGAATAAACTATCTAAAGAAACAGGCTTAAATATTAGTAGCACCATATTGGAATGTAAATTAATGCTACTAGAGCCTATAAGAAGGCTTATCCTAATATATTAGTAGCACCATATTGGAATGTAAATAGAGATACTAAAGAATAATTGGAGTGGGAAACACTAATATTAGTAGCACCATATTGGAATGTAAATGTCTCTGGATCTCTTGCTCTTCTTTGCAATCTTTCCAATATTAGTAGCACCATATTGGAATGTAAATATGATAGGAGGACATGCAGGTGGAGTATTAAAATATACATATTAGTAGCACCATATTGGAATGTAAATACTTCTTTTTCTAGATCCTCTTCTTCATCATTTATTATATTAGTAGCACCATATTGGAATGTAAAT
>NZ_ASRV01000267.1 GCF_000401215.1 Clostridium sartagoforme AAU1
ATTGGAGAAAAGAGTGTAATACTACTACAGCAGCTTATATATTAGTAGCACCATATTGGAATGTAAATGTTGGAAGAAAAAAAGTAAAAAAATAAAGCTACTATATATTAGTAGCACCATATTGGAATGTAAATTATGGGTATAAAGCTGAAAAAAGTGTATATTTAGATATATTAGTAGCACCATATTGGAATGTAAATCGTTCATAAGCTAGGAATTGCGGAATACTCATTGTATATTAGTAGCACCATATTGGAATGTAAATATAATATTTATAATTATAATGAGACATCTAAACCTAATATTAGTAGCACCATATTGGAATGTAAATGGAATGGTTAACATGGAATTAATGATTATAGAAGGAATATTAGTAGCACCATATTGGAATGTAAATATGGGGAAAAATGAGAGATAAGCTATTAAATTTATAATATTAGTAGCACCATATTGGAATGTAAATTCAATATTAGCTGAAAAATATTCTAATTCCTTATCATATTAGTAGCACCATATTGGAATGTAAATAGTTTTGAAAGGATAGATGAATGTTTCTTTGCAACAGATATTAGTAGCACCATATTGGAATGTAAATGTAACTAAAAGTTATGGCTCAATCGGTTCTTTATCTATATTAGTAGCACCATATTGGAATGTAAATCTTCATAAAATCCTTTAGCATTATCAAAAATTGCATATATTAGTAGCACCATATTGGAATGTAAATCAAGCTACAGGTAGTGATATAGGTATATATTTTGAAGATATTAGTAGCACCATATTGGAATGTAAATAATTTATTTAAACAAATAGCAAATTTAAAAAATAACATATTAGTAGCACCATATTGGAATGTAAATTATATAGGTAATAATTAAAATGAGGTGATTATATGAAATATTAGTAGCACCATATTGGAATGTAAATACAGAATTATATGAACATGAAGTTGATTGTTAT
>NZ_ASRV01000268.1 GCF_000401215.1 Clostridium sartagoforme AAU1
CAGTGCGATTACTAAGTCAATTTGTAGAGGAGATGGATTTAACAGATTTATATTCGACTTATTCCAAGATAAAGGAAAATCAAGTATCGCCAAGAAAAATGCTGAAAATCATGACTTATGGATATATGAATAAGATTTATTCGTCTCGAGATATTGAAAAGGCATGCCGTAGAGACATTAATTTTATGTTTTTGCTTGAGGGAGCATCCGCTCCGGATCATGCAACATTTGCAAGATTTAGAAGTCTTCATTTTGCTCCATGTTCTGAAAGGATCTTAGCTGAAACAGCTAAATTTCTTTATAAAATTGGTGAGATATCAGGAGATGCTATCTTTATTGATGGCACAAAAATAGAAGCTTATGCAAATAAATATACTTTTGTCTGGAAAAAGGCAGTTACAAAAAACATGGCAAAATTGCTAATTAAAGTGGCCGACCTTGTTAAAGAGTGCGAAGAACTTTATGATATTAAGTTAATCTATAAAAATGAAGTTCAAATGAAACATGTAAAAAAGCTTAGAAAAAAGCTTTATGCACTAAAGAAATCAGAAGGAATAGAATTCGTTCACGGATGTGGGAAAAGAAAAACTGCATTGCAACGATCAATAGAAAAACTTGAAGAATATCTTTCAAAGTTTAAAGAATATACTCAAAAAGTGTACACTTGCGGAGATAGAAACAGTTACTCAAAAACTGATGTTGATGCTACATTTATGAGGATGAAAGAAGATGCTATGAAAAACGGTCAACTTAAGCCAGCTTATAATGTGCAGCATGGTGTAGATTCAGAATATATTACATGGCTTACAGTTGGACCACAACCAACGGATACAACTACGCTAATACCTTTCTTGAAAAGCATGGAAGAAAACTTAAAATTTAAATACTTAAAAATAGTTGCAGATGCTGGATAT
>NZ_ASRV01000269.1 GCF_000401215.1 Clostridium sartagoforme AAU1
ACTTGAGCTGAAACTTTTTCTGTTAAGTCTCCAGCTTCTGATTTTATTAGTTTATTAGTTATTACATTATCCATTAAGGCTAAGATATCTGCATCTGCTACACTTTCCTTTGCATCTCTTACTGAAAGATTAATCTTTTACCTGAAACGTCTTTAAAAGACATTGCTACAGTTCTTTGAATCATTTAAAACCCTCCTTTCTAAATTATTGATCCCATTAATTACTATCTTGTAACTATAAAGGTTTGTTGCTTTTTAATAGTTGATACGCTATAGTCTAAAAGCTTTTCTACTGCATCAGATAATTGAACTAAATTATCATCAGTTGCATCAGCAGAAATATTTTTAAAGCTTTGCTCTTTAAAAACATCCTTACCTTTAGAATCAACTCCTATTCGGTATCTAACCTTCATAGCATTTTCTGTTAATACTGAATTTGCTGCCATATTATCACCTCCTCGTATAATCTTCATATATGCAAAAAAAAGATTTATAAAAAATCTATTTTAACTCTTTTTTGATTAATACCGATATGTCAACTAAGTGACCTCTTAGTGGACAGTTATAAAGTGATCAATAAATTTACGAGCTAAAACGTCCTTGGACAGAGCCTGTCAAAGGTGGACTCCCCTGGGGTTGTCCAAGTGCATATATAGTACATCTATAGTTTCTATAGCATATAGTTTGCTGGTAGCCTAATCGGTAATTATCGGTGGATGTTGTGCTCAAGATGTATCGATAATTATCGAGTTGGTTACCACAGTACATCAATTGGTTTTATGAAATTATCCTTGGTTTATGGCATGTGGTGCATTAAAAATTGTTGCTTTAAAATATGTGAAGCTAGTAATT
>NZ_ASRV01000270.1 GCF_000401215.1 Clostridium sartagoforme AAU1
TGTAAATGTTAATATGAAAGTGCATAAAAGTTCCAACATCAAAATGTAGGAATTTATGCACTTTTTATGTTATCTTTTTTCAATATATAATTGTAGGGAATTACCAAAGAGGTAGGTGCAATTATGAGAGAGGATATACATAATAAGTTAAAAGAATTTACAAGAGAGGAGCTATGCCTATTGAATAAAAGTGAATTAGCACGGAGATTTAATTGTGATCCTAGAACTGTAGAAAGATATTTAAAAATCAGCTCTGGAGAGCTGGTCCCGAAAAAGTCATCAAGAGTTTACACTAGTCTTTTAGATGATTATAAATCTATCATTATTGAGAAGGTAGATAATTACGGTGCCACTGCTATGGCAGTGTACAAATTCATTAAAAAGAAAGGATATAAAGGTAAATATAGTACAGTTGCAGATTTCATTAACAAGCATAAAAAAGTTGAAATTAAGAAGGCAACCATTAGATTTGAAACTACTCCAGGCTTACAAGCTCAAGTAGATTGGAAAGAAAATCTCACTATGATAAGTAAACATGGAGAAATATTTAAAGTTAATATTTTTCTTATGGTCCTTGGATACTCTAGAGTAAAATATGTTTCACTAACAGAAAATCGAGAGCAAAAAACTCTATTTACGTGTATGATTGATGCTTTCCGATTCTTTGGTGGAATTCCTAGAGAAATACTTTTTGATAACATGAAAACAGTAATAGATAGAAGTAAAACAAACTTCTCACGCGTTGAATTTAATACAACCTTTAAACATTTTGCTGATGATGCAGGTTTTAAACCTATTGCATGTAGACCATACAGACCTCAAACAAAA
>NZ_ASRV01000271.1 GCF_000401215.1 Clostridium sartagoforme AAU1
ACAAAGAATACCCAATATAAATAAAGGCCACTAAGAGCCTATGGAGTGAATCATTATAAAATTAGTTTAATGAGATTTGTAATTATAGTATCTAATAACAGTTTCTTACCAGGCTCAACTGAAGATATTCTATCATATTGGGGCTTATAATTTAATTATAGTGTTTATAACATTATCATAATAATTAGAGATATAACATCTTTGTAAACAATAAAATTTTCTATAGTAAAATAATTGAACAAATCTAAGATAAAATAAATGGAAAATATATGGTGATATTATAATTTTTAGTTTATAATAATAGTTATAAGGAAAGTGGACAACTGTATTAAATTGTACTCGATAAATAGGAATTTTGAAGGGAGGAAAAATTATGAACAGAAGGGTTTGGGGTGGAAAATATAATGTGCAATCTAAAAACGATTACTCTGCTATAGTGGAATGTACATATTGTTGTCCATATTGTGGAGAAGCAACTGGTTCTATACTAACTATATATTCCGAAGGTTTTGATTTGTTAGATAAGGGTGGGTTTTATGAGCCTTTAAATTGTGGATATTGCAGTAAATCTGCAGATGTGTTTTTTAGTAAGTAGAACTGAGAAGGTCAGGTGATAAGATTTAATTTAACTGACAGATATGGGTATGAATTTTAATTATTAATGAGAAGGCTAGGGATACAAGTAGTATTTTTAGTCTTTTAAATTTGATAAAATTAAATTAACAAACGAAAGTGTGATTTTATTTTAGTAAATCAAGATATTTTATTAATTTTGTTAATGGTATAATAAAACAAAAGATATTTATCTGTATGTTAATATAA
>NZ_ASRV01000272.1 GCF_000401215.1 Clostridium sartagoforme AAU1
GAAAAAGAGAAGAAGAAGAAGATATTATTAAAATATATAAAGGTAGATTTAGATATCTGAATCTACCTTTTCTTTAATATATGTACACTTTTTTATGTAATCTAAAAATTTATTTTAAGGAGAGATATACTTGGATAAAATTGATTTTAAAGGTAGTGTGGTTTTAAATCCTGTTCCTGTAGTTCTAATCACATCTAGAAATAAAGCTGGTAAAGACAATGTATTTACAGTTGGTTGGACAGGAACAATATGTACAAAGCCTCCTATGCTTTCTATTTCTATTAGACCTGAACGACTTTCTTATGAGTATATATGTGAAACTATGGAATTCATAGTTAATATGCCTTCTTCCAATATGGTTAAAGCTGTTGATTACTGTGGAGTTAAGCCAGGTAGGAAATTTGATAAAATAAAAGATATGAACTTTACCATGAAAGATGGGGAAAATGTTAATGTGGCATATATAGATGACTGTCCAGTTTCTATAGAGTGTAAAGTTAAGGATATAATAAAGCTTGGAAGTCATCATATGTTTATAGCAGAAGTAGTTGGCTCACATATTAATAGCAATTTAATAGATGATAATGGGAAAATACATTTTGAAAAAGGAAATTTAATTTCTTATTGTCACGGAGAATACTTTAAGCTTCCCGAAAAATCTATAGGTTCTTTCGGCTTTTCGGTTAGAAAAAATCTAATACTAAAAAAGTTAATACTACCGTTACTTCTAGGAAAAATGATTTGAAAATCTAATAGTAAA
>NZ_ASRV01000273.1 GCF_000401215.1 Clostridium sartagoforme AAU1
GTAAAATATCTAATATTTCTACTATTAGATAATTAAAGCTAATTCAAAAATAATAATTTCAGATAAAGATAATTATTAGTTAATTTTTAATAAAATAATAGCTTTATATAAATATACATATAAAATACTCGATTAGTGTAAAAAAATGAAATTAATTTATTTTTTTACTTTACATATTATTACAAATGTAGCATGCAATAGCTTGTATAATATTATGTATACACCAGTGTTGGCTAAAAAATAAATTAAAGAGGTGTTTTATGAAAAAAATTGCTACAATTTTATTATTAACAACTGCTGTAGTTACAGGAAATATTTTAAATGCTTCAGCTTATGGTTCTTACTTAGTATTAAACATTAATTCAAACCAAAGTATAGCTACTAGTTCGAATCAGTATATACCTAATGGAGGGTATATTTCTACTTACAATTACTCAAGTAGTAGTAATTATTTATATGCTGAATTATATAGGGATGATCCCGTTCCTATTCCAAATACTCTTATAGCATCAGAATATATGGCTCCTGGGGAATCCGTTAATAGAACCCTATATTCAATTGCAAGCGCACCACATTATACAGAATTAAATCCTGCTGGCCCAGGATATACAGGATGTAATGGAACTATAGGATACTATTTTAATTAAATAAAACTTATAAATGTAAGAGTGTGATATAATTACACTTTTACATTTAATTAATAAAAAGAGGAAAATATATGGATAAAATAATTAATTCTT
>NZ_ASRV01000274.1 GCF_000401215.1 Clostridium sartagoforme AAU1
CTTTCAAGCAATTACTATTAAAATAGATCTCGGATTTAAAGAAATAGAAAAAAATAAAATTAATATTTTGAAATCAAAAGCCATAGATATATTTAATAATCATTTATCTTCAGAATGTTTTGATTTAGAAATATATTTCCAAGATAGTGTAGGATATTGTATTTTAAATTATAAAGAAAGTTGTAAAAAGATAATTAGAAAGAAACTTAAATTAGCCTTAGATGAACTATTAATACAAAAAATATATTTATGGATTTAGAGTTAACGCTAGGTATAGGTAGTATAGTCGAAGACTTAAGTAAGTTATATCAATCTTTTAGATTATCCTATTATGCAATGGAAGAAAGAATATTGTTAGGTAGAGGAAAATTAATTGAAAATGTTGAGATTAGAGATAATCATCAATATATTACAGGAATTTTTAGTGAATTAAATAAATCTATGGAGAAGGCCATTGAGATTTTAGATAAGGATTTATTAATAACATCTATAGATGAATTTAAGAAAATGCTTTTAGGAAATCAAAACATATCAGGAGAAGAGATAATTGATTCAGTAAATGAAATTTTTAAGATATATGTTATTTTAATAAGAAATAATATGATGGAAATAGAAAATAAAGCTGAATTTAGTAATGTGTATATTAAATTCATTACTAAATTCAGCTTTATTTTCTATTTCCATTCATATTA
>NZ_ASRV01000275.1 GCF_000401215.1 Clostridium sartagoforme AAU1
ACTAAATTTAATAGTAATTTAGTATAACCTTCACAAAGAGAAATAGAGATTGGCATATTATTTTCATTAATTAAATACTCTTTATTTAGGGTTTTATATTTAAAATATAAATCAAATAAATTTCTAAAATAAATTGAATTACAGCCTATATAAACTTTGTCAATAATTTCTACGTCAGGAGAAAAGTATTTATCTTTAAGCTTTTTATAGATTAAATAATAAATTATAGAAATAGAAGTTTTTTCTACTTGTCTATAATCATATTTTTTAATATCATCAAAATCTCTTATTAAGTTTTCAAAGAAATCTAAAGTTGATGGATGAAGAGTTAAAATATCTTTATTTAAAAAACTTAAAAGAGAATTAGTATAAAAGGATATATTATTTAAAAAGTTCCATAAATCATTTACATTGAATTTTTCTAATTGTATATTCTGTGAGATTTCCATGTGTATATCAGTAAGAATTCTTTTACTTTCGGAGTAAACCTTATTATTTCCGCAAAGTGTAAAATCTCTAATTAAATTAAAAGCTATTCTATCATCTTCTTTAGAACCAATTGCATATTTACCATCACTATTAAAAAAGTTAATGGTAGTTATAGATAGATGAATCAAAGAAACTAATGCTAAATAAGAATAATTAATATAGGTAACTCCTATACAAAAATAAAATTATAAAA
>NZ_ASRV01000276.1 GCF_000401215.1 Clostridium sartagoforme AAU1
AATTTACATTCCAATATGGTGCTACTAATATTTCAACAATAGAAGTCTTTTCCTCTGATGTTGCTCCATTTACATTCCAATATGGTGCTACTAATATTATAAAATTTAAAGGTTAAACAAGGAGTGTGAGCTAATTTACATTCCAATATGGTGCTACTAATATAATATCTCTATCATCTTCTAGCTCAACATCTCTCTTTATTTACATTCCAATATGGTGCTACTAATATTCATTGAATGATTGTTCGTGTTCGTTCTCTATGCTTATTTACATTCCAATATGGTGCTACTAATATTTAATTGAGGAAGAAAAGAAAAATGAAGTTTAATCCTATTTACATTCCAATATGGTGCTACTAATATCTAGAAATGTAATTGATAGTGTCAATGTCTGTTACTCCATTTACATTCCAATATGGTGCTACTAATATCTACTTTGTAAACTTCTCTACCACATACTTTCTTTATTTACATTCCAATATGGTGCTACTAATATATGCACTTGCTAATTCAATTAATGTATCTAATGCTCCATTTACATTCCAATATGGTGCTACTAATATTTTAATTATTCAAATGTAGCGGAAAATATAATTGCAGATTTACATTCCAATATGGTGCTACTAATATTCCAGTAGATAAGTTTTTTATACATGGATTTAATGCATTT
>NZ_ASRV01000277.1 GCF_000401215.1 Clostridium sartagoforme AAU1
ATAATTTATGAGGAGAATTATATTATGCTTAGTAAATCTTTAGCACAAAAAATAGTTGATAGAATGATGGACATAATACCTTATAATGTAAATATTATGGATAAGGATGGAATAATTATAGCAAGTGGAGATAGGGATAGGATTAATACATTGCATTTAGGAGCTCAAGAAGCATTGCAAGGAACTTCAGCTATAGAAGTATATGAAGAAAGAGAAGGGGTAAAACCAGGAGTTAATATGCCTATAATGTTTAACAAACGAAGTATAGGAGTAGTTGGAATAACAGGAAGTCCCAAAAAGGTAAGAGCTTTTGGTGAGTTAGTTAAGGTTACAACAGAACTTTTGATTCAACAGGAGTATAGTATTGAAAAGTATATAATAAAAAATAAATTAAAAGAAGAGTATTTGTATGAGTGGATTCATAGAAAAGAAATTTATGATGATGAGTTTATAGATAGAGGTAAGGAACTTAATATTCATATAGAAGAAGAAGGTTACCTTGTGATAATTGATTATAAAAAGCAATATAGCAAAAAAATTAAAAAGATAATAGAAATTTATTTTAATAAAGAAGTAGATATAATTAGTTTAAATTCATCTAGGATATGTATTGTGCTTAATAACAATATAGAAAGAAATAATAATTTAATAGAGGATTTACTT
>NZ_ASRV01000278.1 GCF_000401215.1 Clostridium sartagoforme AAU1
AAAAATTTCAGTATATTTAAGAATATGAAAGTTTAAATATAAATTATTATTTTATATAATGAGTTTACCATAAATTTATATTGTTTAAAACGTATAATAAGTGAAGTATGCTTCGAAAAACATATGGAGGAGTTATGAGTGAGTTTGAATTTCTAAGGTGCTTAAGAGAAATTACTAGTGGGAAAAAGGAATCCTTAAAAAAGATTTATGATTGTTATGGGAATGCTATTTATTCTTATGCTTTATCTATTATAAAATCTGAAAGTTTAGCTGAAGATATATGTCAAGATGTGTTTGTTAAAATATGGGGCAGTAGTGATAAGTATAAGAAAAATAGTAATCATAAAGGTTGGATTATGACAATAACAAGGAACACATCTATTGATTATTTAAGAAAATATAATAAAGAAGATATAGTAGATGAAATTAATTTATATGATAACAAAGATATAGCAGAAGACGTTAATCAAAAACTTCAAATTAATGAAGCTTTAGCATTGTTAAAAGATGAAGAAAGAGAAGTCGTTATTTTACATGCAATATCTGATCTTACATTTAAAAATATTGGAGAAATTTTAAATAAACCTATAGGAACAATTACTTGGAGATATCGTGAAGCTATTAAAAAACTTAAAAATAGAATAATTTTA
>NZ_ASRV01000279.1 GCF_000401215.1 Clostridium sartagoforme AAU1
TTCAAAAGTTTTTTTGACTTATTTTGTCGCATGTTTCAGCGACATGTTTTATAATACCATTTGAAATAGATTTATTTTTTACAATATAATATTATTTACTGATATTATTCTCGTTTTTCTTTATTATTCTCTAAATATATAAGTTTTTCTATTAATGATACTCGTGGGTAAGTTTAACCTTAATATATATTTTTTATAATCTAGTTTAAAAAGGAATATATACATTCTTTTACTGATAGCCATATATTAAATACTTAAGCAGCTGATTATCTTATTATTCCTTTTAATACCTTCGTTATGTTTTTTTCTTTATTTATAATTTATTTCTGAAAATATATTTAATTATTTCTATAATTAATATTAAAACTTTTTTATTTAATTTATATAATAAGTAGTACTTGATTAAATCAAAAAAAGCTACGAATAAATTCGTAGCTTTGGTGGAGGTAAAGGGATTCGAACCCTTGACCCCTTGCGTGCAAGGCAAGTGCTCTCCCAACTGAGCTATACCCCCAAATATGGTGGACCTTCAGGGACTCGAACCCCGGGCCGACCGGTTATGAGCCGGTTGCTCTAACCAACTGAGCTAAAGATCCATGTT
>NZ_ASRV01000280.1 GCF_000401215.1 Clostridium sartagoforme AAU1
AGATTAAAAGCTAATAAGCTTATTTAAATAAAATAGTTAAATTAAGTGCATATATTTCTTATATAATTTACTGAAATGCTAACTTTACTTAAATACTATGTACTTTAAAATAATTTAATGAAGTGTAGAATATCTATTATTAACTATATGATTTATTAACTTATATGCTACTTTCTTATCTTATTTGATAATTTATTAATTATCAGGCTTGATATAATAATAACTATTATTATTTAGGAACTTTTATTGATAAATTGATTATAATATAGTATAATAACATTAAAGAAAAGAACATTTAAAGGGGTGTTGTACATGGATGGATTAGCATGCATGCTAAATAAAAAATGTAGAAGAGAAAAATCAGAAGAAATAGTAAAAAATATGAATGATGAACAAAAAACTTATGAAGAAATATATGCAAAACAAGAAACTAAATAATAGTTTTAGTAAGTAATTAGTATTATACCTAAATCATAATAAATAATTTAAAGCTAAAAATATACACTATGAATAAAATTCATAGTGTATATTTTTTACACCACTGAAATCCAGATTTTTTCTAACTTTTATTTTAT
>NZ_ASRV01000281.1 GCF_000401215.1 Clostridium sartagoforme AAU1
TTATAACTACTCCAATTATATTCTTCTGGCTTTTTAACCATTTTGGCTCTCACTGGATTTAAATGTATATATCTACAAGTTGCTAATAATTGTGAATCATCTTCGATAACTTCTGTAAAATATCTATTTTGAAATAGATATCCTATATACCTATATTTATTATTAAATATTTTTGCATATAAACTATGAATCCTAGATATAAATAAGGATATATGCCTTTCTTTACATTTTACAAGTAAATGAACATGATTATCCATTAAACAATACGCATAAACTTCAAAATCAGCATTATAAAACTCTATAGATTCTTTCATTAAATCTAGGTATATTTGAAAATCTTCTTCATCTCTAAAAATATCATTTCTATGATTTCCACGAGCAGTAATATGTAGTACTACGCCTGGCCACCATTCTCTTTTTTTATAAGTCATATACTAACTCCAAGTTATTGTTAAATAACGTTTTCCTTTTTATTATCTAAAAATTGAAATTCCTCTAAAATTATATTATTACTATACTTCTTTTCTCCATTACTATTTATATAGCTTGCATTGTTTAGTTTTCCTTCTATTG
>NZ_ASRV01000282.1 GCF_000401215.1 Clostridium sartagoforme AAU1
TTATATTAACGTATTTATATTATTATTATAACCTATATTTTATTTAGTTAAAATAAAATACAGCTTTTAGCTGCTTTTAATGTATCAATAATTCCAACTTCTTTTTTTAATTTCAGACATGGCTTCCATAACTGCATTTAAAGTAACTCATTTTCATATAATAATTCAAAACTATGAAAAGAGTGTCCAAATTTGGACACTCTATATACTAACTAAAGAGCAACAGTTGTTGTTTCTTTATTTATAACCTTTGCTTCTACCATTTCTCACAAGATCACCTGCTTCTGTTTTTATTAACTTATTAGTTAATACAGAATCCATAAGAGCAGAAATGTCAGCATCTAAAACATTTTCCTTAACATCTTTAACTATTAAGTTAACCTTTTTCCTGAAACATCTTTAAAAGTCATTTTTGCACTTCTTTCTATCATGATATATCCCCCTTTCATAAATTACATTACTAAATTTTAATGCTGTTTAATAACTAATAAGGTAAATTAACCTCTAGTTATTATAAAGTTTTGTTGCTTTTGGATTGTACTTACTGTGTAATCCATAAGACTTT
>NZ_ASRV01000283.1 GCF_000401215.1 Clostridium sartagoforme AAU1
TAAAGAAAATGGATACATGCTGCATAAGAGTTAAAGAATATTAGTAGCACCATATTGGAATGTAAATAATTTCAGCTGCTTCTGTTACAGTTAAAACTTTGTATATTAGTAGCACCATATTGGAATGTAAATGATAGCATTAAACAAGTGATGTTAGATGTGGTAAAAATATTAGTAGCACCATATTGGAATGTAAATTTTAATTACTTCTAATCCTTTAGACTTCTTCCCCATTATATTAGTAGCACCATATTGGAATGTAAATGATGAATTGCTTGACAAACATATATCTAAATCGACATATTAGTAGCACCATATTGGAATGTAAATCTCATTACAACCTCTCTAATATTGTTTGCCCAAGCAAATATTAGTAGCACCATATTGGAATGTAAATATAACTATTTTTGAAGAAGTTGATTTTAGGGGAAGTATATTAGTAGCACCATATTGGAATGTAAATGATGGAAACGCAGTATTTAATGATTTAGAAATAATAATATTAGTAGCACCATATTGGAATGTAAATTTGTTTATCTCCCTTTCCTATGACTCTTAATGAATT
>NZ_ASRV01000284.1 GCF_000401215.1 Clostridium sartagoforme AAU1
AAAGAAAGTGATAAATTTGAAGTTGTAAAAAGGGAAAATAAATATTTTATAATGTTAGGACAATTATTAGGTTATTCAGTTATATCTAAAGTAATAAAAGAAAATCAACCAAAACATTTAAATAATGTAGAAATAGAATGGAAGAATGATGATTTTAATAAATTATCAGATAATATAAATGAATTACAACTTTTTAGAGAATTTGATTTAATTAATGATTTATTATCAGTACAAAACTTATTAGAAAAAATAAAAGAAGATCCAAACAAAATGTATATACAAATTTTAGAAACCTCTTCTAGCACAAGGATAGATTACCTTAATAATATAGTTAATACATCTCAGTTAAAAATAGAAAAAGATATCTTATTAATTTATATAATTAGGGATATACTAAATAATACAAATTACTATAGCGCATATTTATTTGAAAAAGGAAAGATGAGTAAAAGCAAAATAGGAATTTGTTATTATGATGCTATTGGAGATATGAAAGCGAAATTTAAAAGTTAATTTTATCTCCTTATAGCAATATAAGGAGTAATGATATGGA
>NZ_ASRV01000285.1 GCF_000401215.1 Clostridium sartagoforme AAU1
AGAAAATCATTAATCCTGGAAAAATCAAACTTAAAGGTGTATATATAGTAACTCCAGCAACTATTGCTTTATAAACAAATGATAAAATTTCAATACCTATAAATATAAATGCTCCAATAGGCTTTTTAAGTAAAATTAATATTACTGCTATAGTTATGATTATTGCTATGCATAATGTTATTGTAAGCTCTGTTGGATTTACATCTGCTGCAGTTCCTGCCTCCAATAAAAAGTTATTTATTTGATCTTTAAATACAAGATTAATTATAACTCCTAAAATTGTAAATGCTTGTCCTATAAAATATAGTACAGACATTGTAATAATTCCAGCACCTACTCTTTTCTCCCTATTTATCATGTTATCCATTATTAATCCCCCTTTCTTAAATGCTCGTTTACATTTTAACATTTATAACTAAAAAAGGCAATTATTTAACAAATTTAACTTAACAAATTTACATACTCAAAGAAATATTTAATACTATAATTTACCTTTTTATCTTACTGTAATATAATT
>NZ_ASRV01000286.1 GCF_000401215.1 Clostridium sartagoforme AAU1
TAGTTATAAAGAATCCATCAAATGAAATTAAGCTTGAAATAAAAGATATAGAAGCTATAAAAAATGGAAATGGATCTTTAGAAATTAAAAATGGAGAGAATACTATATTAATACCATTTAGCTTAATAGATAAAGAATTATTAAAAGAAGGTTCAAGCATAATCTTTGAAATGAATGTTAAAGAAGATGCAACTATAACAGCTGGAATTAAAGGTGTTAAAAAGTATTCGAACTTAACCTATTAATTAAGAATGGAGATAATATAGTTAAAGTTCATAACTTTAAAGACGGAGTTGCAACAATAACATTAAAATTAAGTGATGAGGACTTAAAAGGATTAAACAAAGGAAATTTAGCAGTATTCTATTATGATGAAGAAACTAAGACATTTAAAGAAATGGAAACAACTATAAATGGAAATGAAGTAACATTTAAGACTCCTCATTTTAGTAAGTTTATAATTGCAGAAAAAGCTTCTAATAATGGAAA
>NZ_ASRV01000287.1 GCF_000401215.1 Clostridium sartagoforme AAU1
ACAGGTTCGATCCCTGTTGTTTCCACCATATTTGGCTCAGTAGCTCAGTTGGTTAGAGTGCCGGCCTGTCACGCCGGAGGTCGAGGGTTCGAGCCCCTTCTGAGTCGCCACTTTAAAGTGATAAAAATTTATATGGCTCCTTGGTCAAGCGGTCAAGACACCACCCTTTCACGGTGGTAACAGGGGTTCGATTCCCCTAGGAGTCACCAGCATGGAAGCATAGCTCAGCTGGGAGAGCATCTGCCTTACAAGCAGAGGGTCACAGGTTCGATCCCTGTTGTTTCCACCATATTTGGCTCAGTAGCTCAGTTGGTTAGAGTGCCGGCCTGTCACGCCGGAGGTCGAGGGTTCGAGCCCCTTCTGAGTCGCCACTTTAAGTGAAGAATTATGTTATGTGCTGGCATGGCTCAACGGTAGAGCAGCTGACTTGTAATCAGCAGGTTGTAGGTTCGATTCCTATTGCCAGCTCCAATTTTATAT
>NZ_ASRV01000288.1 GCF_000401215.1 Clostridium sartagoforme AAU1
GAAAGTGAGGAGAACTATTCATTTATTGAAGAAAATAATCAAATAGCATTTATTAAGCCATCTAATTATGAAATATCAAAAACAAGAAAATATAAAAATGATATCGGTAAAATAGAAAACATGGATTACAATGAAGAAAAAGATTTCTACATATGCCGAAATGGTAAGCAGTTAAAGGCTGAAAATATAAAAATTAGAAAATCTAAAACAGGATATGAAAGTGAAAAGACAATTTATGTTTGTGAAGATTGCAATGATTGCACTTACAAGAGTAGTTGCATCAAAGGGAATAATTGTAAAACTCCTTTGGAAGAAAGAGTAAAAAGATTTGAAACATCAAAAAAGTTTAATCGCCAAAGAAAGTCTGATTTAGAAAGAATTCTAAGCGAAGAAGGTTGCTTGCTTAGAATGAACAGAAGTATTCAAGCAGAAGGTTCTTTTGCACAAATAAAACAAGACATGAATTTCAGAAGATTT
>NZ_ASRV01000289.1 GCF_000401215.1 Clostridium sartagoforme AAU1
CTATTGAGCTTTTTTATTTTTAGATATTATTAAATTAATAGCTTTTTCGCAATCATCATCAGAATTATCTAAAGACCAAGCCAGATTGAAATAAATCAAGGCTTTTTTTATTTCTTCTTTCATTGCATAACAATAAGCTAGGTTAAAAAAGTACTTACTTTCTTGTTGCATAGCAAGTGCTCTTTTTATCATTTTTATAGCAGAGTCAAAATTTTTAAGTTTTATATAACAAACACCAGCATTATAGTAGGAACATGTTGTATTTTCATTATTTTCAATTGACATATTATAAAAATCTATTGCTTTCTTAAAATCTTTAAGGTTGTAGTATTTATTGCCTTCATTAAAGTAATTCATTTTTACCTCCAAGGATTACAAGTAATATGTGTCTAAATTATTGACAGATGTATAAGTTAATATTCAATATATGAAAACTAACTTAATAATGTACAAAAATTAAAAAAATG
>NZ_ASRV01000290.1 GCF_000401215.1 Clostridium sartagoforme AAU1
CCTTGTGGTTGTTGGTTAGCTTGAGCAAGCATTGCTTGGGCAGCTTGTGATAGGATGTTATTCTTTGAGAAATTCATCATTTCTTTTGCCATATCTACGTCTCTAATACGTGATTCTGATGCTTGTAAGTTTTCTGTTGTAGTTCCTAAATTGTTAACTATATGTTCTAGTCTATTTTGTAATGCACCATATTTCGCTCTCTGTGTATTAACCTCATCTATTGCTGCATCAATATCAGTAGCTGTAGCACTTGCTGTCACACCAGTAGCGTCAGTTAAAACTGCTGCTCCAATAGTTAACGTATTCCCTGCATCATCTATAACTATATCTGCAGCATCCATTACTGTAGCACCATTAAATTTAGTATTATCAGTAATATTTGTTATTTCTGCAGCTAAAGCATTCATTTCCTCATCAACATTTGCTATATCTTCTGTACTATAGGTACCTGTATTTGCTTTTTGAA
>NZ_ASRV01000291.1 GCF_000401215.1 Clostridium sartagoforme AAU1
ATTATTATGATATTGTGGATCAGCTGGGAAGCCTCCTTGATGTTCTAACAAATGTTGTATTGTTAGTCCTGCTTTACCCTTTATTGGATCATTTTCTCCATCTTTAAAGTCTGGAAAATATTTTGTTATCTTATCTGATATATTTATTTGTCCATCACTTACTAATTTTTGTATAGCATAGTTTGTTGAATACATCTTTGTATTTGATGCTAAATCATAAAGAGTATCTGTTGTAACCTTTGGTGAATCTGTTTTTAAACTGCCATCCTTATTGTAAGCGTTTACAGTACCGTATGCACTATTTTTAACTAAAACTCCATCTTTAATAACAGCTAATTGTGCACTTGTAAAACCATATTTAACATCATTATTTATTAAAGTGTCTATTAAATCTAAAGTGTTTTGATCCATTCCGACTGATTCGGCATTTCCCTCTATAACTTCTGGATATGGTATTTTA
>NZ_ASRV01000292.1 GCF_000401215.1 Clostridium sartagoforme AAU1
TTTAAATTATTAACTTTCCATAATATCTAAAAATTTTTCATTACAATAATATATTCTTAGATTATTATTTATTATAACAATAGGATTTGGTAAACATCCTAAAAATCTTTTATATAGTAACTGCTTTTCATTTAAATTTCTATATACTTCTTCCAATTTATAATTGTTATATATTATTTCCTTATTTATATCCTCTAGATTTTTATTGGTTTTTACAGTTTCTTTAAATATAAATTGTAATTTTCTTTTGCTATATTAACTATAATAATCAATACGGTACTGGTAAAAATTATAATTTTAACAAACTTTACTACATCGTTAATAAAAAATATATTTATATAATTAGTAGATAGTGATACTAAAATCTTTAGTGTTAATAAATTTACATTAATTTTAACAAATTCTATCTTTTTTTCAACATTTTATAGTATAAATTTTAAA
>NZ_ASRV01000293.1 GCF_000401215.1 Clostridium sartagoforme AAU1
ATATTACTATCAATAGAATTTTTAGAAAAGATTATTATATCATTACTTAAAGTATTAATATAATTTAGTTTCTCATTATCAATTTTATTGACATCTTCAATGATAATTATTTTATCAAATATAAGATTTTTATTGTTTAAATTTATTAGTGTATTAGTATCTAAATTAGATATTATACAAGGAAATAAACTTTTAAATATTTCTTCATCAGATAAATCTGCTTTATTAATATCATTACTAGATATTTTTAAATTTTCTCTTAATATATTATCCCACGTAGAATTAATTGCAGGTAATAGTAAATTACTTCTATTTACTACATCACCACAAATCTCAATTATTATTTCATCAAAATTTTCATATTTATTTAAAATCTCAGTATTTTTTAATTCTTGATCTTCTATTTCTAAATATAATTTTAATTTAGGGGAATATTTATAAG
>NZ_ASRV01000294.1 GCF_000401215.1 Clostridium sartagoforme AAU1
GACTATAATAACTTATTGGATTATCATCGATAAAGCCATGAGATTCTTGTCTTAGATCTACAATAATTATTTTAGGACTATTTATGGCTACCTTTATATTATCTATTTGACTAGGTCTAAATTGAGCGCAACCAGAAATATTTAATTCTTGAATACTCCTAAATCTAGGAGGCAGTTTATAATTTTTCTTTATATCTAATATCAAGAACTTATCCTGAAGAAATGGAATATTATCGGGAGCGTTAGAAATAGCCATAGTTATAATGAATTTATATAATAAAAAGAATGTTGCTAAGAATACAATAAAAATATAAATAGGATTATGATTAATATTTTTATTTTTTAAAATAGAATTCTTCATATAGAACCTCCCAAATATGTATTATATCTAATACATATTTTGTGCATAAAAACTTAAAATATCC
>NZ_ASRV01000295.1 GCF_000401215.1 Clostridium sartagoforme AAU1
GTAAATTTTTTCATATAAAATATTAGAAGAAAATAACAATGAATATTAGTAGCACCATATTGGAATGTAAATTGACAGTGGTGGAGTACCTACTATTGGATATGGTAATATTAGTAGCACCATATTGGAATGTAAATCAACTTTAGTTGGTATTAGAACGGATGAAAGTCTGAATATTAGTAGCACCATATTGGAATGTAAATATCTTCATTTAAAAACAATATTAATTGACTTGGTTTAATATTAGTAGCACCATATTGGAATGTAAATTGATAATTACGACGTAAAAGAAACATACACAAGAAATATATTAGTAGCACCATATTGGAATGTAAATAGATTACATATTTTATTATAATCTTTGTCGCTTATTTATATTAGTAGCACCATATTGG
>NZ_ASRV01000296.1 GCF_000401215.1 Clostridium sartagoforme AAU1
GAAAAATTGAGATTTGGAAAGCTATATCCATAATAGAAAAAATAAATCTATCAGGAATAGATGTATCCAGTGGGGTAGAAGAAATAAACTCCATGGGGGGAAAATACAAATCTTTTAAGAAAATTAGAAATTTAATTGGGGAGGTAAAAAACATGAGTAAAGGAAGATTTAACGATTTTGGAGGACAATATGTTCCAGAAACGCTAATGAATGCACTAAATGAATTGGAAGGGGCTTATGAAAAATTTATAAATGATAAGGAATTTTTAGATGAGTATAAATATTATCTAAAAGACTATGTTGGAAGACCAAGTTCTTTATATTATGCTGAAAATATGACAAAAGATTTAGGTGGAGCAAAGATATATCTAAAAAGAGAAGACTTGAACCAT
>NZ_ASRV01000297.1 GCF_000401215.1 Clostridium sartagoforme AAU1
ATTGTTCTATGAAAGTTAATCCACTATATTTTTTAATATTAGTAGCACCATATTGGAATGTAAATTAAAAGTTGGTAGAGAAAAGAAAATTATTTTATCTAAATATTAGTAGCACCATATTGGAATGTAAATACAATTGAAGCCAGTCAATCAGAAATGAATGAAATAATATTAGTAGCACCATATTGGAATGTAAATACATATGCAACTCGTACTGTTATCTTAGACGACAATATATTAGTAGCACCATATTGGAATGTAAATAAATGAACACTGTTGGGAAGTAAGACGAAAAGAAACATATTAGTAGCACCATATTGGAATGTAAATTAAATATTTTAGAAATGTGGACAAAAGATTTGTGTA
>NZ_ASRV01000298.1 GCF_000401215.1 Clostridium sartagoforme AAU1
TCAATTAATATATGTATAGTTTTATTATTAGTAAATAAATCAAATTTATTATCTAGTTTAACTTTATACCTAGTTTGGGTATTTTCAATTTTAATAGGAATGCTAACCTTTGTTATATCAAGAAAATATAGAGTTGATAGTAAGTTTGATGTAGCTATATTATGCGTAACAATTTTTTCTATTATTAATTTATTATTTACAGGTGTTATTTTAAGGATAATATTAAAGATTCATTAAATAAGTTAGTAAAAAACTCAATTATGATAGAGAGAAGTATAAAATTATATAGTAAAAACTTTTATTGCAAAATACAAACATATACTAAATATTTGTATAAGGAGATAATCTTATGAATTATAAAAAA
>NZ_ASRV01000299.1 GCF_000401215.1 Clostridium sartagoforme AAU1
ATTTTATTAATTTTGAACATTATCACCTTAATTTTAACTAAAAAAATAACTTATATTTACCTTGTAAATATATTGTATATACCATTTTTATATGATGAATTTCTTAATAAGATAAATAGAAACTTATTATCAGAAGTTAACCAGTTTAAAGAGATTATTATCTCATATTAAAAAAAATTTAGTTTTAGCCCTATTGAATTAGAAATAATTTTTGAAAATTCTTTAGGATTTTCAATCATTAAAATTATTATTAAAAACTTATTAAATAATAATATACAAAATTATGGATATGCTATAATATTTACAGCTATAGCCTTATTTTTAATATTTTGGGCTAATATGAATATTAAAA
>NZ_ASRV01000300.1 GCF_000401215.1 Clostridium sartagoforme AAU1
GTTTCGTTATAAACTTCGAATTTCTTTGTCGCTTTCCTCAGTCAAATCCTCACGTAGCAAAGTACGCTCCGGTGTTTCCTTCGTCAGCTCCTAGAACTTCTCGTTTTTAACAAAACTCACTCTAACTATTTTTGAGTTTAACCTAAGTTAATTTAAATTAATCTAATTAGTTAGTTTTAAGTAATTTATTACAAAGTTATTCACAAAGAATATTTTTGGCTTGTTGTTTTTTACTTATGTGCAATTTTCAAAGAACAATGGTGGGTCTAAATGGACTCGAACCATCGACCTCACGCTTATCAGGCGTGCGCTCTAACCAGCTGAGCTATAGACCCATAATTTT
>NZ_ASRV01000301.1 GCF_000401215.1 Clostridium sartagoforme AAU1
TATTATTATATCTTATTTTATAATATTCCTTTAGAAGATACCTTTGTTTCATCTATTACATAAGTTATAATATTATCTGAAACTAATTAATATTATAATTTATTTCATATAAAGTACTTAATTTTTTATTTTCTATTTGTAGTTTCTCTAAACTATTTCTCCCAAATAGTATTCCATAAACACCTAGTCCACCTAAAAATATCATTAATAATATTAATATATTTATTAATATTATTAATCTATTTACTATATTTCTATATTTTTTATCCTTTTGCTTATTGTATTTTTTAATATTATATACATTACTTTTAATTTAAATCTCCCC
>NZ_ASRV01000302.1 GCF_000401215.1 Clostridium sartagoforme AAU1
GAAAAAAGGTCAAGCTACAAAGGGCGCATGGTGAATGCCTTGGCATCAGGAGCCGATGAAGGACGTGATAAGCTGCGATAAGTTTCGGGTAGGCGCACATAGCCAGTGATCCGAAAATTTCCGAATGAGGGAACTCACATGGGAAACCCCATGTATCCTGTAGTGAATAAATAGCTGCAGGAAGGTAAACCTAGGGAACTGAAACATCTAAGTACCTAGAGGAAGAGAAAGAAAAATCGATTTTCTTAGTAGCGGCGAGCGAAAGGGAAAGAGCCCAAACCAGAGATTTATCTCTGGGGTTGCGGACAGAACATTAAA
>NZ_ASRV01000303.1 GCF_000401215.1 Clostridium sartagoforme AAU1
CTTTAATAAATTATGATTTTGATATATTACTACTTCCTCCTGGAGACATAATATTAGAAGGATTAGATTACGGTTTTATCGGTGGAAGTGGTGGTCTTATATCTAAAGATAAAATGGCCTTCTTTGGTAATTTAAAGTCATATATGTATGGTGAAAAAGTATTAAATTTTTTAAATAAATACGGAGTTTCACCTATTTATTTAAAAGATGGAAAACTTCAAGATAGAGGAAGTCTTTTAATTTTATAGTCTTTTATATAATACGTCTTATATACATAAATGTTTCTAATAATAGATTGATAATTTATTTATGATTTT
>NZ_ASRV01000304.1 GCF_000401215.1 Clostridium sartagoforme AAU1
TGATTATTTTTGCAATATATTTTTATAATATTAAGAATTGTTATCATAGAATATATCATTATATTTTTTCATGAATTTTTGCATTTTATTATTTCTTTATTTCTAAAGTTTAAATGTTCTTTTTATCATGTTATTCCTTTTACAATATACAAAAAATACTCTAATATAAAAATTAAAATAAATCCTCCTATTCATGATACTATAACAAGCAGATCTCATTTCAATTGTTTGAAAATTTCTTCTAAAATTGATTATAATATTCTTTTAAATAAAATAAGATTTTTCTTTTGGATAGGACCAATATATGACTTTTTA
>NZ_ASRV01000305.1 GCF_000401215.1 Clostridium sartagoforme AAU1
TATAGAAATAAATGCAGAGATACCAGAAGAAGTTACAATATTAGTAGCACCATATTGGAATGTAAATTTGTTAGTAGTCTTAAGTGAAAACATAAAATGTTCTATATTAGTAGCACCATATTGGAATGTAAATCGAGCGCCCAATACCCTTTTAAAAGAGGGTAAAGATATATTAGTAGCACCATATTGGAATGTAAATATTAGATATATTGCTTATAGTGGTTCTGAACCTACTTATATTAGTAGCACCATATTGGAATGTAAATTTATTTTATGATCTTATAGATTCTGTATTATTAGATG
>NZ_ASRV01000306.1 GCF_000401215.1 Clostridium sartagoforme AAU1
CTGCAAATTTTGCTGCATGTTCTGCTTCTTCAAATGCTATTCTCTTATATGCTTCTGCTACTTCTGGGAATCCTTCTCTATCTGCTTGTCTTGACATTGCTAAGTACATTCCTACTTCTGTACATTCTCCTACAAAGTTAGCTTGTAATCCTTCCATTACTCTTGGATCTACATCTTTTGCTACTCCTACTCTATGCTCATCTGCCCATGCTAAATCTGCTGATTGTTCCACAAACTTATCAGCTCCTACCTTACATACTGGACATTGTGCTGGTGCCATATCCCCTTCATGAACGT
>NZ_ASRV01000307.1 GCF_000401215.1 Clostridium sartagoforme AAU1
ATGAATTATCGTATAATTAATAAAAGATAGTGAAATATAATATGTAATAAAGATAACTTTACCAGGTGTATCATTATAAGAAAAAATAAGAAAAAATAAGAAAAAGGTAGAATAATAATAATAATATAAGAATATAATATAAATGTTGATTTGAATAAGTTTAATATCATGATAAGATAAATAGCGTCGTCAGGGCGCGGAAGCAAATAACAAACAAATTGGCAACAAAAAAATGTTGACAATTCAAGAAGAAAATGTTATTATGAATAAGCAGTCCATGAGACCGCAAATTGAGA
>NZ_ASRV01000308.1 GCF_000401215.1 Clostridium sartagoforme AAU1
GGAGCTGTCGCATTAGTGGATTAAAATCCGTTAGCGATAGCTCCTTTTTCTATTCTATAAATTAACTTTTTAGGTGTTATTTTTATTTGCATGTAAATCAACTAAAAATAGGCGCACTTCAATAAGCCTCAGAAAAAAAGCTTTTTTAAAATTTAACTTATGAGGCTTTCTTCAATTCAAATAAGTGCTTACCAGTGCGGCCCGCTTGTATTTTACTATGTAATTTATTTATATTGTGTGCCATTGCAAGAAGTATACTTTCTGCTAATACATTCTTTTGCCCACGACACAT
>NZ_ASRV01000309.1 GCF_000401215.1 Clostridium sartagoforme AAU1
ATGTGTCGTGGACAAAGAAATGTTTTAGCCGAAAGTACATTGCTTGCAATGGCGCATAATATAAATAAAATTCATAGAAAAATCCAAGCAGGCCGAACTGGACAACATTTATTTGAAATAAAGAAAACTGCATAATTAATTTTAAAAAAGTCTTTTTTCTTAGGCTTATTAAAGTGCGCCTTTTTTAAGAAATAATTTTATTTTGTCAGCAAAGATTCGAATCTTCTCTTTTTATTGAAAAATAGGAGCTGTCGCTAGCGTTTTTTTCACCCGCTAATGCGACAGCCCCTT
>NZ_ASRV01000310.1 GCF_000401215.1 Clostridium sartagoforme AAU1
TAAATAAATCAGCATCAAAAAAGCCTAAGAAATATGTAATAGCTTTTTTGATGCTGTATAGAAAATCTATACCCAAGCTTGTTTTAGAATCTTAAATAATTAAAACTCTACATATTTTAATTTGAAGCTTTGGGATAATAGATATTCAGTAATAAGCATATAATACTTATTAATACAAATAATTTTTAAGGGCAGAGTATAAGCTAATTATATTTAGCTTGTATAATATCAGAAAAAGTATTCTATAAATAATAATACAATACTGTAAAATAATAT
>NZ_ASRV01000311.1 GCF_000401215.1 Clostridium sartagoforme AAU1
AGATATTAGTAGCACCATATTGGAATGTAAATGATGGAAGTGAAATAATAATAAGTCCAACAAGTGGTATATTAGTAGCACCATATTGGAATGTAAATACATGAATAGATCAATGAATATTCTTAAGAGCGAATATATTAGTAGCACCATATTGGAATGTAAATGCTTATGATTGTACTCCTAAGAATAGATTTAAAGAAATATTAGTAGCACCATATTGGAATGTAAATTAAAGAAAATGGATCATGCTGCATAAGAGTTAAAGAATATTAGTA
>NZ_ASRV01000312.1 GCF_000401215.1 Clostridium sartagoforme AAU1
TTTATTTTATTTTGCAAAGCAAAACATCCTTAACCTTTCACCTTTTCACTATTAAATTCTCACTAAAAAATTACTTCACAATTTATAAAGTTGTATTAAAAATGATATTTGGGAAATAATAGAAATATAATAAATTAAATTAATCTTGATAAATTGCTTTTATTAATTCATAATATAGATACATATATAAAGTCTGCGAGATTCATATCTTAAATATTTATATCTGAAAATATCCCAACTAGGAATTATTTAAATTTAAAAA
>NZ_ASRV01000313.1 GCF_000401215.1 Clostridium sartagoforme AAU1
AAGAATTTATTATTTCCGTATCCGCCGTCATTTAGCATAACTTGAGCTAATTTGGCTAAATCTTCTGCATTTGAGAATAATCCTGCATGCCCTGAAACTCCGTCCATTGAGTAATAAGCCTTTTCATCATGTACTTCTCCTTGAAGTGTATAATCACGAATATTTTCAAAACTTATAGCTCCATCTCTTGTGTTTCCGTTTAGCTCTGTTGCTGCTATGTTATCTTTATCGAAGCCCTTTTGTAACGGATTATAAACTATATT
>NZ_ASRV01000314.1 GCF_000401215.1 Clostridium sartagoforme AAU1
TGTAAATGTCAACCTCAAAATGTTGAAAAGTTCCAACATGAAAATGCATAATTATTTGATAGTTATTTGTTTTCTTGTTGGATCATTTCATATACATCTTTTGTTCTATAAGATGGCCCAACTATTTTAATAATATGAGCATGATGTAGAAGCCTATCAAGTATAGCATTCGCTAGCGTAGCATCTGAAAAGACATCTCCCCATTTACTAAAAGGTTGATTAGTAGTTATTATAGTTGAGTTATGTTCATATCTTTT
>NZ_ASRV01000315.1 GCF_000401215.1 Clostridium sartagoforme AAU1
TAGGTATTTTCTTAAATCTAAATAAAATCCATAAAATAGCTTTAATTAGTAGGGATGTTATAGTGTTAGTAACAATGAGATAACTTTTAGCTATCTTCTAGTATATCAAGGGAAGTAGAGTAGATAAAAATATTTACTCTATATTTTTATGTATTTTTTAAAAAATCCTCATAAGTGCATATATACATTAATGAGGAGGTGATAAACATGGCAAACTCAGTATTAGTACAAAATTCAGTAGAGGTTAAATACCAAA
>NZ_ASRV01000316.1 GCF_000401215.1 Clostridium sartagoforme AAU1
CGAAGTACTTCTAGTTTCTCGCTATATGCTTATTTCACATATCCTATTTACCTTCGCCAACTTATATTAAGAATTTAAATTAATAATGAATTAAGTTATTGGTAAAAAATAATTGGTGAGGAAAATTAAAAACTTAGTTAAGTGTAGCGGACTATAATTGAGCTTGTTCCCTGTTACCTATAAAATAAAAATAACTGTGCACTGTGCCTTGTGAACTGTGAACTGAAAAATGCTTCGCAATTTAAA
>NZ_ASRV01000317.1 GCF_000401215.1 Clostridium sartagoforme AAU1
CCATATTGGAATGTAAATCTGTAAATTCTATCCGCTAAATTTCTAATATTCATTTATATTAGTAGCACCATATTGGAATGTAAATGGATATTTAAAAGAAATAACTTTACATTTGAATTTATATTAGTAGCACCATATTGGAATGTAAATTTTAATAGCCTAACTATACTTTTCATGCAGTATTCAATATTAGTAGCACCATATTGGAATGTAAATTATCCTCCGGCATCATTTCATC
>NZ_ASRV01000318.1 GCF_000401215.1 Clostridium sartagoforme AAU1
AAATTTAACCAAGCGACGCAAAAACCTGATCAAACTGTGGATAATCCATTATATTCACAAGATAAGGCAACAACCTTACAAATGATTTTAAAAACACCTTTGCAATATGCACCTGGAACAAAAACAGTTTACTCAGACGTAGACTATATGCTTTTAGGACTTATTGTGGAAAAGGTAACAGGAAAGGCTTTAGATGAATATGTAGAAAATACATTTTATAAGCCATTAGGACTGAAC
>NZ_ASRV01000319.1 GCF_000401215.1 Clostridium sartagoforme AAU1
ATTTAATCCTAATGGCTTATAAAATGTATTTTCTACATATTCATCTAAAGCCTTTCCTGTTACTTTTTCCACAATAAGCCCTAAAAGCATATAATCTACATCTGAGTAAACTGTTTTTGTTCCAGGTGCATATTGCAAAGGTGTTCTTAAAATCATTTGCAAAGTTGTTGCCTTATCTTGTGAATATAATGGATTATCTACAGTTTGATCAGGTTTTTGAGTTGCTTGGTTAAACTT
>NZ_ASRV01000320.1 GCF_000401215.1 Clostridium sartagoforme AAU1
TTCAAAAATCTTATTATTATTTAATAATAATTATTATATCATATTTTGTTTTAAAACTTCAAGGGTATAATTCTTTATATTATGATAGTTATACTTTTTGTAAGTATTTATTCCAGGTAAGATTACTTTAAAATTATCATCTTTTATTGAATTTACTAACTTAACTTTTCCAACTCCATAAAAAGCCTTTTTCATTCTTAAAAATCCTCTTCCATTATTTAAAAATCTTTTGTTG
>NZ_ASRV01000321.1 GCF_000401215.1 Clostridium sartagoforme AAU1
AGTTACTAAGGAAACCAATAAGGTAACTATCTAGTTTTAATTAAAGCTATTGTGAACCATAAATTTTGTGGGAAGCAATAGCTTTTGTTATTTCTATTTTTAGTTGGAGAGTAACTTTTAAATAGATATTTTTGTACATAGGGATGTTAGAGGAAGATAATTTAAACTCATTATAAAGGTCTTTGATACTTTAGATATACTGTAAATTAAAATTTTATTATTG
>NZ_ASRV01000322.1 GCF_000401215.1 Clostridium sartagoforme AAU1
TAAATATTTATTCAATTAAAAATATTTAATATTATTCATTTTGTTGCAACTTATTATAGTTAATTAACTTTAATACAATAATATCTAATATGATTGTTATTTTATAGGGGGTATTTTAAATTAATAAGAATTTAATAAATCTTCATTTTAGATAATGCCTTTATATGGTATAATGAGATAGACTTCTTACAAAAGAGTAAATAAAATTAAAA
>NZ_ASRV01000323.1 GCF_000401215.1 Clostridium sartagoforme AAU1
TAAAAATTCATTAACTTCTAAAGAGTTTCCCCTAAATATAATCTTGTCTTTATTATTTTCTAAAGAATATTTATAAAGTGGATCGTAGTATTCCTTAAGAAAAACTTCTATCCAGTTTTTATGAGCATCCATGCTATTAGTAGATAGCTGATTATTATAAGCTAAATTAAGCTCATTTAATACTACTTTGAATCTATCTCCACCGAG